>JAZQXX010000136.1:0-16636 GCA_045633085.1 Negativibacillus sp.
GGTGTAGATTTTGTAAGTAGATACGGTAATCTGTGGAACTGGATTCAGAGAAATAGTTTCCTCATCCTCAGTACCAGCAAATTTAGTTACAGTGTTTGCCATCTGGATGTTGAAGCTGCCGCCCATTGCGTCAAGGAAGTATGCTTTGGTAGCAGCCTGTTTGATCTGAGAAGCCAGTTTCTGATAAGCTGCTGTCAGTGCATCTTTGTTGTCTACTTTATAAACTTCCAGAGTATGACCGTCAACCAGTTTCTCCAGAACTTTAGCAAGTGGTCGTCCATCGGCCAAATTGAAAGTCATGGAGGAGAAACCACCGTTGTCAATATCGAAACCGATACTGAACATACCGGAAACACCTACTGTGTTGTAAACCTGAGTTGCCCAATACAGTGGGTTACCTGGGATACTCTGAGTGTTAGCATTATAAGTGCCGCCAGCAATATACTGATACCAAGGTCCTGCTTGGTACTGAGCCTTGTTATTACCCATTGTATAGGTAACTTCTTGGCCATCAGCATTGATCCAGGTACAGTTAACGTCAGCTCGGTCACCGGTCTTGTAGTTGTAGTACACACCGTCGTAGTTGGAAGGTGCACCGTCAGTCATGAAGATGATGTAGATCTGTCGACCGCTTTCGTCATAAGCGATACCGTTCTCATCTTCATACTGCTCTTTCAATTCTTCGATTGCATCTGCAGTCTGCATGAACGCATGGTCGTAGTTGGTGTTACCATAGTTTTCTTTGTAGTTTTCACCACCATCGAAAGACAGGAAGTAATCTATATTACCAGTAGGATTCATGTTTGGGGCACCCTGCGCGCCTTCTGCAATTACCCTAATTTTATTAATGGTATTTGTAACGGTATCTATACTGTTGGAACCTACCAACAAGGTTTGTGCAGCATCGGCATAATTATATGTTTTATTGGTATGCTCCGCATCATAACCACCGAAGGTTACCAGAGAAATAGTATTGTTATTCTCAGTACCATCATCATAAGCACCCAGGAAGGTGTCTGCGAAGGTGCATACAGAGTCCTGCAGGTCAGCCATCTTGGTGTCTTCAAACTTTTTAGCATCCGTTCTGCTGCCAACTTCCCATGCCATGGAGTTGGACAAGTCGGATACCAGAATAACGTCAACACCGGTCAGTGCAGGGATACCGGAAGTGGTCAGGTTGATTTCTGCAACACCGGTATTCTGGAACTGGCTGTAGTCCGCTACGAATTTATTAACAGCTACAGAGCCTTCATCCGGGTATTCAGGGTAGTTCAGGTCAGGTTTTGCTTCAACAATCAGTGCAAAACCAGATACAGTGAAACCTTCGTAAGTAACGGTCAGGTTCTGATAAGTATCCGGGGTATTGATGTTGAAGTTACCGCTCAGCATACCTACACGGATTTTTTCCTGAACAACAGTTTCAGTACCAGTCACTAAGTCTCTGTAGGTAACAAACAGTTTTGCACCGGTAGATACGGTGTTTGCACTACCAACATAAGCATGACCGGATGGGTCTGCCAGAGCAATACCGGTAATAGTTTTAGAGGAAACTTTAACAGGGATGGACAGTTTGATATTCTCTGCCATGTTCTGTCCGTTTACGTGAGTAAGGGTTGCGTGGATAACAGTGTCGCCGTCAGCTACTGCAGTAACAGTACCGTTGCTAACAGTAGCAACAGAAGTTTTTGTGCTGCTCCAGTCGATTGTGCAGTTTTTAATATCTACAGGTTCACCTGCTACAGTAACAGTACCGCCGATTGTTGCAGTGTCTCCCGGTTTCATAACCAGAGAAGTAGTGTCAACAGTGAAGGTTACTGCTGCACTTTCGGCGGTTTTTTCATATTTGTAGAGAGAAATGGCATAATCTGCTGGATTATGAGGATCCGACCAGTTAGATTCACTAATCTCTGCAGAAGCAACCCAACCGTTGTTATAGTAAAGATATTTGTATTTAGTTCTCCATTGCTCTACTTTCACTTCAGCAATGGTATACAGACCATTACCCAAATGAGTTACTGTCAGATCTTGTGAGTTTTTATCCAATTTGGCATCTTGCTTCAAATATCTGTTACCAGATTCATATGTATTCTGAATAGCAAAGGTAGTACCACTACCACTGAACTGCCAAAGCATTGCAGCATCATCAGCAGAGAGGGTAATAGAGTTGCCCGAGGTAATAGTGGTAGATTTTGTACCATCGTTTTTGGTGGTATCTTTTGTCAGTGCAGATGTGCCGCTGACAATCAGATAGTTTACCCCTGTATCAATACCGTCGGTATCCAGTTTATAAACTTTGCCACCGGACAGGGTACCTTCGCCGTAGTGACCTTCGCTTTCATTGGTTTCTACTACCAATGCAGCACCTTTACCGGAGAAGTGGTCTACTTCGAAAGTATAAGTATTGTTGTTGACATCCAGAATACCTTCGATTTCTTTTACAACGCCGTCTTCAATGGAAATACCAATGATACGGGATGCATGTTCCATCCATTCAGCAGGAACTGGAACAGTTACAGTTGCAGTTTCGCCTTCTGCCAGGTTAGCAGAAACATCCAGTGCAATGTATGCTTTGTAAAGGTTTTTGCTTACTTTTTCTTCCAGAAGAGCTTTGTCCTCTTCGGTTACTTCGCTCTTAACAGCATCAGAAATGCCTTCGATCACAGTATCTTCAACAACGTCGATTGCTGGAACTTCTGGTTCGGATGGAATTTCTGGTTTATTGACGCCGTTCAGATATTTATACATTTCTGTATAGAACATGATGAACGGACCAACGCCTTTACCTTCGTTAGCATAGAAGGTTTCGTTGTTGCTGCCAGGTGCACCTTTGAAGCAAATGTCTGTCAGGTTAGTATTGTTGTCTTTCAGTTTGGTTCTGCAAATACCAGCAAAAGCAAGTTTAGCCATGTCTGCGTAGGATTCATCCAGCCAGTCATTGTTAACTGCTTTCATGATCGCATAACAAATCAGAGAAGTACCACTGGTTTCATATGGGTTTTTGCCGCCTTCAGCATTGATAACGTCATTCACCCACATACCATTGGTGTCATCCTGGTAAGCAGCAAGACCATCGATCATTTTTTCCAGCTGGTTCTGCATAGATTCCAGGTTGTCGCCGGACATATAGTCCATTACGTCAACCATTGCTGCAGCGTACCAACCCATAGAACGCAGCCAGTAAGTACCGGAAGTTTTGGTCACATCGAGGTTGGTACCACTGCCTGTAATAGCAGCATGGTAGAACAGTCCGTAACCTTTGCCTTCGTCTTCGGCATTATCGTTATACATATTTTCGCTTACCCATTCGAAGCGGGTAACGATATCATCCAGCTCAGCGGTATCAAAACGAGCTGCATATTCCGCACGGAATGGAAGGGTCATGTACAGACCGTCCAGCCACAGATGGTAAGATTCATGGCTAGTGAATTTATGGTGATAGTTGTTGCCTGCATCCGCGATGGAAGAGTTCTGCTCAGCAGTATTCAAGTGACCATAAATGGTTTCTGCCATCCCTTTAAAACGCACGTCACCGGTCATGTCATAAACATCCAGCAGCAGACTTGCAGTTTTGAAGCTGTCTACACCATGGGTATTGTCGTAGCCAGCGCAGGTTTTGCCGGAGTTATTGCTGCAGACAGCCCAAGTACCGTCAGAATTGATCAGGGCTTCCATGTATTCTACTACGTAGTCTTTGTAAGCTTCTTCTCCGAGCACTTCGTACATATACTCAATGCCCTCGAATACTACGCCGTTGTAGTAGCTCCAGTCGTAAAGATTACCTTTATTAGCGCTTTCGCGTTTTTCATTATCCCAAGTAAATTGAGTTTTGAAGTTTTTTACAACAGTTGCCGGATCATTGGAAGCATTATTGATGGTCAGTGCATCAATAAAACTTTTAGCAGCTGCCATAGCATTTTCCAAGTCAGTGCTATCAACTTCCGCTAAAAGTGCAGGTCCATCTTCAAGACTGGTTGGAGCTACGCCGTAACCGGATTCACCTTTCTTGGAATCATCCGCATCCTCGTCGTCGAGCTCTTCGTCATCGAGATCTTCGTCATCCAGATCTTCGTCATCCAGATCTTCGTCGTCAGAATCATCGACTTCGTCAGATACTGGAGGTACATCAGGTGTGGATCCGAATGTAGTCGCAAATACGGACATTGGCAGCGTATTTACTGTCATGGTAGCTGCCAAAATCATCGCAAGTACGCGACTGAGTTTGTTTCTCATATCTATCCTTCCTTTCTGTAAATCAGCAACAGTAAATTGTTCACAAATATACTTTTTGCATTGATTTCTGCTGTGATATTAGAGACTTTTATAAAATTAGACAAATATGTCTATTCTAATTCAGTGTAGCATGATTGCTATAAAAAATCAATATGCACACTGATTAGCTTTCCAAGATTTTGGAAATATAGTTTACATTATTTAACCAGTTTAGTGGCTTACTCTTGTGAATCAGCTGTCGGCTCTTCATCTGCCTGTCCATACAGAAAATCCTGCAAGATTTGAGAGTTTGTTTCAAAATCCACCGCAAACATGTTTCTGTCACCCATACCCAACATATGTCCGTAGGTGCCTTCAGCCGGAATGGTCATCTGCTGGGTTTCTGCTTTTCTTAATCTTGGAAGCAGCATCATAAACTCAGCGATTTTCGATTCCGGAATATTGGTCTGTACCAGCGGCAGCAGGGAGTCCACCAGCGAATTCAGTTCCTCAAAGGAACGTCCTCTGCAGCTTTCCAGCACAGAAAGAACGATTTCTCTCTGACGCTGAATACGCACCCAGTCGCTGTCGATGTAACGTAAACGGGCATAGCTGAGCGCCTGTTCCCCATTCAGATGGTTGTCCCCGACCACAGCATTGGTCATACCGCCGTTTCGGAACACTTCTGCTTCTTTTTCATCGAAGTTGACGGTGACACCACCAAAAGAATCAATAGCATAAACGAAAATATTGAAGTTGACACGAACATAAAGAGCTACATCAACTTTCAAACATTCGCTGACTTCGGTCATCAGCAGCTCTGCGCCGCCATAGCGGAAAGTGTGAGTCAGCCAATCCCATTGTCCAGCGTATGGACCTTTCAGAATCGGCACACCCATACCTCGTTCCAGACTGACCAAAGAAACCACCGGGATCTCCTCATTTACATTGACAGAAAGCAGCATAATGGCGTCACCGCGGGCATTTTCGCTGTATGTTCCATCGGTGCGTTCATCGGTACCGATCAGCAGGATATTGATGACATTATCATCCCACATCACTTCGCCGGTCGCTTCGACCGCATCTCTGTCTTCCACACCAGCACCTATCGTTGCATCCTTCATCCCGCCAATCATCATGTCACTGACATTGACTTTTTCTTCGTAATCTTCTGCCCATTCCTCATTCGGATCAGCCTGGAAGATCTGAGCATATTTACTGTGGAAGTAGCCATAGAGCACCGCTGTAAGCACGAGGCAAACCGACAGGAATGTCACGAGCACGATCTTGCCGATACCCCAGCTTTTTTTCTTTTCAAACTTGTCCCTAAGTTCATCCAATTTTTCGTTTTCACTCATTGGAATGACCTCCTATAAACTGCCGGCCAACAGTTCTTCTGCTGGTCGGTATGTACGAACAAGGCGGTGAACAAGAGAACGAACACTTTCCGGATCATTCACGCAAGCCCATTTCAGCTCATTGAGAGAATCCAGCAGCTCATCTCGGTTGAAGTCATTGAAGTGACCGATGAAGATCAGGTCATTCGGTGTTTTCTCCAAACCTTCGTCTTTCATCAACAATTCTTCGTAGAGTTTCTCACCTGGTCGCAAACCGGTGTACTGGATCTGAATATCCACATCCGGCTCCAAACCGGAAAGACGGATCATATTTCTTGCCAAATCATCGATGCGTACCGGCTCACCCATATCCAACACGAATACTTCGCCGTCCTGTGCATAGACACAAGCCTGAAGCACCAGAGATACCGCTTCGGAAATGGTCATGAAGTAACGGATAATATCTTTGTGGGTCACTGTTACCGGACCGCCTGCTGCGATCTGCTTTTTGAACAGCGGGATAACGGAACCGTTGGAGCCCAAAACATTACCGAAACGAACCGCTGCAAAACGTGTTTTGGATGTCTTACCCATAGTTTGCACGATCATTTCGCAAATACGCTTGGATGCACCCATAATATTTGTCGGGTTGACCGCTTTATCGGTGGAGATCAGAGTAAAGCTTTCTGCACCGTATTTGTCTGCTGCCTTCGCCACGTGATAAGTGCCGAACACATTATTTTTGATGGATTCAGCCGGACTATCCTCCATAAGAGGAACGTGCTTATGCGCTGCCGCATGACAGACTACATTCGGTCTGTATCGGTTGAATACAGCATCCACACGGGCTTCGTCACGGACAGAACCGATCAGAACGATCAGATCCAAATCCGGATAATTTCGTTTCAGCTCCTGCTGAATATCGTAGGCATTGTTCTCGTAAATATCGAAGATGATCAGGCGTTTGATGTCATGCTGTGCTATCTGTCGGCAAAGTTCACTGCCGATGGATCCACCGCCGCCGGTGACCAGGATCGTTTTGCCCTTCAGAGCTTGTCCGATCTCACTGCTGTCGACCTGTACTTTTTCACGGCCAAGCAAGTCTTCCACCTGCACATCGCGAAGCGGCTGCACATTGACCTGTCCGCTTGCCATCTGATAGATGCCCGGCAAGATCTGCAGCTTGCAGTTTGTCTTCTGACATAACTCAACAATGGCACGTTTGTCCTTTGCCGAGGCAGTCGGAATCGCAAGAATAATATCTTTTACATGATATTTCTCCGCCATTTCCGGGATGCTTTCTCTTCCGCCAACAACTTTGACACCCATCATATAGGTGCCCAGTTTTTTCGGATCGTCATCAATGATGCATACAACTTTGTTTTGGCTGCGGTCACTTTTGTTCAGATCGCGCAGTACCAAAGAACCGCCTGCACCTGCACCGATGAGCATTGTAATTCTTCGCTCGGATTCGATCTGATTGCGTACCCGTCTTGCGGTTCGGTAAGTGAAGCGGAAGACAGTTATCGCTGACATCAGGATCATAAAGTTCAGGATCGGCAGGCTTCGTGGAAGACGAACGCCCCAACATTTGCAGATCAGCACCAGGGAAAGGTTTGAGCAGAACACTGCCAAGGCAATGTTTCTCAGCTCATCCATGCTGGCATATTCCCACAAACTGCGGTATAAACGCCAAAGAGCGAAAATCACTAAAGTTGCGATCGTATAAACCAACGCAACGGATAAATACCGTTCTACAAAGAGGGAATCTTCCAGTTTTGCAATAGAAAATTCAAAGCGCAGCAGCAGAGATGCAAGGACAGAAAAGTTGATCAGCACGATATCTACGACAACCAGAGAAAAAACGCGGAGAGAGCGTACTTTATCGAGAATCAGTTGCTTCATCTTTCTCCTCCTCGTCCTCTTTTTCTGCACCGTAATAGCCATAGCCATATCCATAACCGTAGCCATAGCCGTAATAGCCACCTTTGCTCAGCTGCGGAGTGGTCATGTTCAGCACACAGCCGATGATCGGCTTATTGCTGTCACTCAGCATCTGCACACCTTCCTGAATCTGCTGACGGCAGGCAAAATCCTGTCGAACAGTCAGCACGATACCGTCAGTCAGTGCGCCAATATCAGAGGCATCAGCCATCATAGCGCATGGCGGAGTATCCAGAATGATGTAGTCGAAGTTTTCTCTTGCTGCTTCTACGAAACGTCTGGTGTTTTTATGAGCCAGCAATTTTTCAGGTTCTGCAATGGCTGCACCGCCGAATACAACGCACAAATTGCCGTCATTTCTCTTGTGAAGCACGTCTTTCAGACTGCATTCACCCTTCAAAAATTCACCGAAGCCCACATGGTTGTCCATGTTATAGATCTCACCGACCGATGGGTTTCGTAAGTCACAGTCCACCAGCAGAGTTTTCTTGCCTTTTTGTGCCAAAGCAGTTGCCAAGTTGACAGAAACGGTTGTTTTACCTTCGTTTGGGATCGCGGAAGTCACCATCAGAACCTTGCCGTTCTCTTTGATGAGAGCCTTTTCAGTACGAACACGAAGCAGTCGAACCGATTCATTGAAACCGAACTTGTCGTTGCTTTCGTCCAGGATCGGGCATTTGCCTTTCTGGCGGTCAAAGCCGCGCACTCTTGGCAGACGTCCCAAACAGGTCACGTTGACCACTTTCGCCAGTTCATCTTCGTTGTTGATGGTCTGATGGGTCACCCAGTACAGGAAGGCCAGGCCCACCCATACCATCGCACCCAGGAAAGCACCAACCATCGCAGAACGTACATAATTCGGACTGCTTGTTGGAGTACTCGGAATACCGCTTTCATTCAAAAGGGTCAGTGTCGTTGAACCGACAACAAATTCAGATACAGTCGGATAAACTTCAACGACCTTGTTCAAGACATCATAAGACAGCTGAGGGTCGTTGGAAATCACCCTCAGGGTGATGATGTTGGTGTTTCCCATTGCTTCTGCCCTTACTGTTGGCATATAGCTGATGTCCAGCTCCTGTTTTACCTGTTCGCTGAGGATACCGCTGGTCAGGATCTGTGGGAAGGTCTTTGCCATCTGCTCAGCGGCAGATTTATTGTAATACTGCTGGTCCATGTAGAATGGGTTGACCATACGAACGATGAAAGAAGCATTCGCTTCATACATCGGTGTGTAGCGCAGATAGGTCAATGCTCCTGTTGCAAGAACAGCAGCTACGATCAATGCAAGCCCCGGCAGCAGCAGATGACGCACGCTGCGAAGCAATCCGCGCAAAAGCTCGATCAAATCAATCTTTTTTGGATATTCATTATCCATATAATCATTGCTCATTATGCTTTCTCCTCGCTGCTGCTTTCCTTACTGCGGCCATAGCCATATTTTCCATAGCCGTATTTACCGTATTTTCCATACTTACCATATTTGCCGTAACCGTATCTTCCGTACTGGAATGCCGGAGCAAAACGATGGAAGCCGTAGACGTTGTTCATGACACAGCCCAGCAGGTGTGCATTGGATCTGTCCAAAATGGAGATCACTTCTTCCAGATCTTCTGCGTAGGCTACGTTCTGTCGAACGACCAGCAAAGTCGCATCCGCATACTCACTGATGTATTCTGCATCCGGTGCCATAGACATCGGAGGAGTATCGATGATAACGAAGTCGAACTCTGCTTTTACTTCTTTCAGCAATTCTTCCATTGCAGAAGAACCTACCAAGCTGGTAGCAATGCGCTGACTTTTTTTCGTTGGCAGGAAGTACAGACCGGAGTTTTCCAGCTGCTGCACACAGTCCTGAACGCTTGCCCGACCCATCAAAACATCCGCCATGCCCACTTCATTGGACTGATTCAGCAGCAAATGACAAGCAGGTTTTCGCAAGTCGCTGTCGATCAGCAGAACTTTTTTGCCTTTTTTCGCAATGGACAAGGCCAAGTTGACAGCAACCGTGGATTTGCCTTCGTTTTCAAGAAAACTGGTCACCATGAGAAGGTGTTCTCCTCTATGTCTGCGTTTATCGATACGGCTGGACAGTTTATGAATGGATTCGGTATACACAAAACTGGTCAATGGATCTGTGATAAGAATGCTCTTCTTCTGACGGTTGAGCATATCTTTCAGTGTTTTATTTTTGCGCTCGTGATACAGCTCACCCAGCACTCGACAGCTCAGTTTGGCATCTGCTTCTTCCTTGCTTCGGATCTTATCAGAGAAGAAGGACAGTGCTCCCAAAATACCGGCAACACCCATCATTGCCAAAACCGCAGCTACCAAGATACGCTTCGTGATGTCGGAGGAATTGGCCGGTGCAGTTGGCACAACAGGATTCTGCAGCACTTCGATCACATTGCTGTTGAGGACTTCGGCGCTGACCAGGTAATGATTGTCGATGATAGCTTGTGTTACCTGAAAGACAGTTCTCGCCTCAGAGCCTGTTACTGTCATTGTCAGCAGGTTTGTACCTTCGATCACACTTGTCTTGACACTGCCATCAAAGGAATCGATCCCTACTGCTTCGAATACTCTCTTTCTCATGAGAGAACTTTCCAGTACTTCTGTAAAAACGGAAGCCAATTCATTGGTAGTAGACAGGTTGGTATATGTTGTCGTACTGGTTCCACCTGCTGTCACAACAAATGTGGTCGTTGTCTTATACTGCGGCTTATAGAAGAAATCGGTCAGAACAAAGGCCGCCATTGCCGCGATCAAAGTAGCGGCAACGATCAGATACCATCGCTTCATCACATCATGAAGGATACTGATAATCAAACCTGGAGAAAGCACTTCTCCGGTCATCGTTGTATTTGTTTCATTCATCATTAGTCCTCCACCACAACATTCAGTCGTGCGTAACCTACGTAACGTTCCTCATAATCTACCGTATATGTTACGGTATACTGACCAGGGATCGTATTAATTACATTGTTCTCGATCGTAACGTTTGCGATACCAACAAATGGATCTGTGTTCTCTTCCGGATCTACATAGTTGTTGATATAGGTACGAACTTCCAGTTCTCTGTCGTCACCCAACAGCTCGTATTCATCTCTTGTCAGATTCTCGATTGGAGGATTCTGATTATCAAGAGGATAGGATACAGTACCGACGATCAGCTCTTTCAGATACTCTTCCGGTTTGAATGCTGCACCGCGTCTGAGATAGATGAGATATTCATCACCCAGATCCACAGTTGCATTATATGTATTGCTCTCATAGACTTCCACCGGCAAAGTGATACGCTGTGTATCACCCAGGCTGTTGGTCACGCGGAATTCTACTTCGTGAACACCGGAATAACCAAGGCTTGATGTATCGCTGACCAAGGTACCCTTTACATGCCTGCTGATGTCGCCATCAATGGTATCGTACGCGGTAACATATTTCAAAATATCTGTTGCAGTACCGGTTCTCAGAACCAAAGTATTGTTCAGTCCAAAAACAGGAGCTTCATAGTCAGTGTATTTCAGAGTTCTGCTTGCTTTGGATACATTTCCCGCTGCATCAAATGCCGCATAGGTAACGGTAACTGTGTTGTCATCCCAGAACTTAGACACACCTTCTACCAAAATATTGGCAGTGACATCGCCGTCGACATCATCGAACGCGGTCACACCCTGCAGAAGGTCAGCGTCATCTGCCTTAACAGAAACCTCCAGCACTTCCGTATCGATCATGATCTCCGGAGCAGTTGTGTCATCCGACAGAACGAACAGGAAGGTATATCCTGCGGTTGCCGCTGCACACAACAGCACAAAGATCATGGGGATCAGCCATCTCATCTTCTTTTTCACAATTTTTCCTCCTTCTATTAAAACCAGTGAGGCGATGCCTGCTGGATCTTTTCATTTTTAAGCAGTTTCAAAGGATTGCTGTACAGCAGTTTTTTTGCTGTTTGTTCCGAGAACTCTTCCCTCAGCAGCTGTTCTCCATCCCGCATCCATGTGGTGCGAACGGTCGGAGAATGGGCATCACTGGCTACGGCAAAGGCAAAGTTGCGCTCGACCAGCTCAAGAGCCAGATACTTTTCTTTTCTGCCGAAGCTGCCCAATAAGCTTCCTTTGTTGATTTGCAGCAGACAACCCATCTCCACCCAAAGGTTCAGCAGACTCGGGTCACGCTGTATATAATCATAGCGTTCCGGATGTGCCACAACAGGACGCATACCGATGGCTACGATCTCTTCCAATATTTCGGTTGCCTGTGCGGCATAATTGCTGAATGCAAATTCCACCAAAGGATAGTTGGAACCGTTAAGACCCAACATTCTCCGTTGTTTCAGCAATTCAGGAACTTCCCGTGTGCCGAAGATCTCCATGCCCGGAGCGATCTTCAGCGGGATCTTCTCTTTTTCCAAGACAGCACGGAATGCCAGGATCTTCTGGATCAAAGCATCATCCCAGTGATTCTGCTGTCTGCCATAAACGGAACTATGAGGCGTAGCAACAAGAACGGTGACGCCGCTTTCTACCGCCATCGCCGCCATCTCAAGCGCACTATTCATGTCCGCCGCGCCATCATCGATGCCGGGCAAAATATGAGCATGGATATCGATCATCGTTCCTCCAAAATCAAATCAGTGTTTCAGCAGTTTGGATACCGCTGTATACCCCTTCCGTACCAGTGGCCGAACAGGCAGCATACGGATCCAAACTTTCTCAAAGAACTCCCACCAAAATGTACCGGGAGCCTGTTTTTTTCCTTTACGCTCTGCCATCGTCATGATGGCCAGCACTTGCTCCGGATGAATCCCCGGCTCAAGCTCTGTTTGCGCATCACCAACCATGGTAAAGCAGTTATTTTCTATTTTATAAACTCTGTGCAGAACATAAGCACCGGTTTTTCGCTGATACAAAAGGACATCGCCTTTTTTCACAGAACGGGTCAAACGGGAAAGATAAACGGTATCTCGACCGTGGATCAAAAAGGGACTCATGCTGTTTCCGCTGATGACCAGCGGAAGTGCTTCGATTTTATCGTCTTTCAGAAGCTCCCGATATTCTTCCAACAGAACGTCCGGAGAAAAAACAGTGTTTTTCCTTTCCATTATTTTTCCTCCCGTACGATACCCTCACGAATGTGATAGTTTCGGTCACACAAATCTTTTCCCGCAGGACGATGGGTCACCTGGATACAGGTTTTCACCCAACCGCTTTCCATCAGGTTTTTCAGCAGCTGTGCTTCGGTGTCCATGTCCAATGCTGAAGTGGCTTCATCCAGCAGCAAGATCGGTGCTTTTTTCAGCAGTGCTCTTGCAACAGCCAGACGCTGCGCCTGACCTTCGCTCAGACGTTTATCTCGGCCGCCGACCACATGATCCAAACCATCCGGCAGAGCCATGACAAAGTCATAGGCACAAGCTGCCTTCAGAGCAGACAGCATTTCTTCCTCCGTTGCATCCGGATTGCTGATCCGCAGATTTTCCGCAATGGTACCGGAGAAGATCTGATTCCCCTGCGGTACGTAGCCAAACACCTGACGGGTCGCTGCACACAGCGGGTATCTTTTTCCGCTGCTTCCCACCAAAACAGCCTCACCTTCGCTCGGATAGATCAAGCCCAGCATAATGCGAAGCAGAGTGGTTTTGCCTTCACCGGAAGGTCCTGTAATAGAAATCAATTCACCCGGTTTTGCCTGAAGATCAATCTGTTTCAGCACCGGAGCACCGCCTTCATAGTGGAAGTCCACGGCATCCAGGGAAAGAGTATATTCCTTTTCTTCGCAGAAGCCTTCCTGTGCGTCGGTTTCTTCTGCCGGCAGTTCCACTACGGCCATAACACGGCCTGCAGAGGTCGCCACAGAGATTCCGTTCGGCACCAAACCAATAAGAGCAGAAAACGCTGCGCCCAGCATGCCGGACAGCTGCATGAACATGGTCATATCGCCGTAGCTGATTCGTCCCATCCACAGGCGGTACACACCCCAACCAAAGCAGCCGATGTATGCCAGCAAACTGAGCAGGCTCATCAGTGCAGAAGTCCATACGGAAAAACGGCTGTAATCCAAGTATTTTTCCTTGTATTCCTGCTGTACCTGTTCCATGCGTTTGCCGAACCAATCCATTACACCAAAGGCTTTGATGGCTGTGACATTTTGGAAGCTATCCTGCTGGAAGGACATCACGTTGGAATAAATGTCTTTCATCTCTCGGTTATGTCCACGCATTTTGTTTACCAAAACCGAAGAGCAAAGGATCGTCAGCGGAGTACCGATCAGTGCGATCAACGCCATGATCGGATCGTAGCACAGAATGATAAGAAAAGAACCGATCATCTGCACTGTATTGGAGATCAGAGCTGGTACAAACCCGGTCACACCGCCGGAAATGGTACTGGAGTCGCTGCTGATTCGATTCAGCAGGTCACCGCTGCGATAGCGTTCCAAGGACTGCCAGTCAGTTTTCAAAATTCTCTGATAAATCTCCGCCTGGATCTCATTTTGAATCCGAATATTCAAAATAGCTCCGATGCGTGTAGAAATGCTTTTCATCGCAATATTTCCCAAACGCATGCCCAGCATCAGCGCGGTAGCCATACCGATAACGCCGCTGTCATAGCTGATGACTGCATCGATCAGATATTTGCTGGCTACACTGCTGCCCAATGTCATCAGGATGCCCAGGATGCCCAGCAGAACATGAATCAAGACAGAGTGCTTGTAGCGGCAGATATATTGCCATACCCAAGCTCCTTCATGCCACAATTCACGAAAGCGTCCATTTTCAATTTTCTCTTTGAGCCATCGGAGCATATTCATCAGCCTTTTGTTTGAATTCTTTTGCTATTTTCCTTCGAAAAATGAAGCATCTAAAGCGTTTGTTAAAAAATGGCGCTACTTGCCCATTATCTGTATAAGTATAGCACTCTTGTCGGACAGTGTCAATTTACAGCATGCATAGTAAAAATAGAAAACCCTCCCTTAATTGGGAGGGTTCAAACTATTTGTAATTAATAATACTTTTTACTTCGCTGCGCAGCGCAAGTTTGCCGTATTTCTTTTCAACTTCTTGCCAGATGTCATCTTCCAGCGACTCGATATTCTCTCTGTAGTATTTCATTACTTTGTTGTAAGCACGATTCCATTTAAAATCTTCCCACATACATTTTAGGGTAAAAGCTGTAAGCGCCAAACCTACCAGCGGCCAAATCAAATGGAGAATCGGCAGATATTTGAAGGCAAATGTCAGCGGAATAATGATATGAGCTACAATAAACGCAGTAAGGATATTGAAGTAACCAATATAAAGCAATCCGCAAATAACCCATGCAAAAATTGCCATATGGTACAAGCCAAGTCCCTCTTGGGCACTATACAAGCCGAAAAGACCGCTGTACGGTGCACCATCCATCATTGCCTGGCAGAAAATTGCTCCGCCGAGAAGCATTGCAATGCTGTACAGTAGAAAACTGATCGACAAGCTTCCTGGCGTGTATTTTTTCTTCTCGTTCAAAAGTTCCTGCATTTTCTGAAGTTTTTCCGGAGCACGTTCTTTCAGCTTTTTGCGCATATAGCCGCCCGGCACATTGAGAACCTCTGCTTTGTACACATTTTTCAGTAGATTTTCAGGAACATCCAATATTGCTGCGATATCATAACACTCTATCGCTCGACTGTCATTCACATCACATAGTGCGGCTAAAGAGCGGTATTCCTCTGCCAACTCCCTGACTCTCATTAAAAAACTTTTTTGAGAGAAAATCTCTCCTTGATCTTTCAGGATTTCAAGTAGGCTATCTTTCTGAGTGTTCAATGTTTGAAATATCTTCGCTGTATACTGTTTTTTCTCGCACTGAAACTTTTCCAAGCAGCCTCGAGCTGCACGCTCCCATCGTAGTACATTATTTCCATTACTGTAACGGCAATAGCTTAATATCGCATAAACTTTTACCAACCATTGCTTTAGTTCAGGAATCGACAGAAAATGCAGATATTTCGCTTCATGCATCATCTCCTGATAAACAACGGAATAAGCATTCATAAAAATCAGTTTATCTGTTTCGCTTAATGCAGACAGAATCTCTTTTTCATCAAAGGAAGGTTCCCGTTCTCTGTATTCGTCTAATAATTCTTCAATAGCAGGTAAAGTAAAATCAAATTCTATATTATAAGTAAAGGATTGCTTTCTAGAAGGGTCCATTGGATCAGAATAGCGGTAAGTAAAAGAACCATCGTCCATTTCACCGTATACCTGAATCAGATAGAATCCTAAATGCTGCATAGCATACGCAGCAATCACCTCTGGAAACCTTTCATCTGGAATATGATGGCCTCCCCCTTCGGCAATCATCATAGAGCTATCGAGTTCACTGTTTAGCTGCTCCAGCTTCAGTACAATCGAGCTTATATATCGCTCTCTGTCATTAATAAATTTTGATCTTTCAGATTCAAAAATTGCCCTCATATCCTCCATTGTACTTCTCCCTTATTTTCTCAGCATTTTATCTTCATCCAGCTTTCCTGTTCCACCTTCCACTACACCATCACGCTTGATCACTTTCACAATGGTTCCGAAAAAGCACTTGCAGTCCATGGCAAAGCTCAGATTCTCAACATATTCTCCGTCAAAGCGAGCTTTCACATCGATCGGAAGCTCGTCACGTCCGTTGATCTGTGCCCAACCGGTCAGTCCCGGACGAATATCGTTTGCGCCGTATTTGTCGCGTTCTTCAATGAGATCGTACTGATTCCAAAGAGCAGGTCTTGGACCGACGATACTCATGTCACCTTTAAAAATACTGAACAGCTGTGGCAGTTCATCCAAAGAGGTTTTTCTTAGAATTTTGCCCACCGGAGTGATCCACTGATCCGGAGAAGTCAGCATATGAGTCGGCATATTAGCCGGTGCGGTGGTGTACATAGAGCGGAACTTCGGCATCATATATGTATCCTTGTGGATCGCCACACGCTTCTGCCAAAACAGAACCGGACCTTTGGAATCCAATTTGACTGCCAAAGCGATCAGCAGCATCGGAACAGCTAAAACCAAAATTCCACAGCCGGACAGCACAATATCAATGAAACGTTTGAAAAACTTCTGATACATACAACACACCTCAAATTTCTATTTCTCCGGAGTCAGGGTTAGGACA
>JAZQXX010000137.1:0-8571 GCA_045633085.1 Negativibacillus sp.
GCTGATGCCCATTGGAGAGTAGAACTGTTCCAAACGACCTGCGTGACGGGTCACAGCAGCTTCGATTGCCAGAGAAGCCAGAGCGTAGTCCAGTTTCTCCAGTTCATCGTCATCGCCAGGAACAACATCTGTGTGAACAGACAGATAATCAACCAGTTCACGGCAGCGGTCTTCATCAAGACCGGACAGCTCGGATACTCGGCTGATGCCGGCTGCATCAACGATACCATGAATGCTGTAACGCATACCGATATCGCCTTCTACAGTACGTTTTGCGTATTCTTCGCGGAGACCTTTCAGAGAAGTCATACCAGTAGTTGGCAGACCGAAAGACATAGAGTAAATATCAGTGGTTGCACCACCCAGGTCCACGCCGACCAGATCACCAATACCCTCTTCTGTTTTGGTGCCTTTCGCCAGAAGCTTCATAGCGGTCAGCATTGCAGAAGGAGTTGGCATCAGGATATCCCCTACCAATGCTTCTGCATTGGAAAGGCCTTTCGCCTTAACAATCTGTTCAAGGAAAATCTCGCGGATTTTAGCCTGTACAGGACCTACGTTTGGAATATCCAAACGAGGCATTACGTTTTCACAAACGTGGGTCTGTTTGTCTTTTAGAATCTCTTTACAGGTGTCAGCACAGTTACGGTTGCCGGCAATAATGATTGGGAATTTACCCTTGGATCGTGCCAGCATATTTGCGTTGAACACGATGTTTTCTTTATTACCGCCGTCTGTACCGCCGGTCAGAAGGCAGATATCCGGATTGATCTCGTCGATCTCAGCCAGGTCGCTTTCTGTCAGTTCATAGGAATAGGTTTTGATTACTTTTGCACCAGCACCCAGAGAAGCCTGTCTTGCTGCTTTAGCAGTCAGTTCAGGCACCAGGCCGATTGCAACCATACGAAGGCCGCCAGCAGCACTGGAGCAGGCGTACTGTTCAACAAAAGTAACATCACCGATTTTTTCTTTCAAAAGTGCTACCGCATTGTTCAGACCGTTGATGATGTCTGTTTCAATGGTGGTATAGCTCTGAGAGGTACCCAGAATTTCTTCTGTGTCCACATCTACAGCAGTAACTTTAGTCATAGTACTGCCGAAGTCAATCAGTAATACGGCTTTCACCGATGACACCTTCTTTAGATAAAAGTTTCAGTGATTAGCCGTTGATGCCCAGGTCTTCTCTCAGGCAGTCAATGGTAACCTGTGGGTCGGTACCAGGACCGAATGCTCTGTTGAAGCCCATTGCGGTGTAACGACGAACGATTTCTTCAACTGGAACTTTACCTACAACCAGGTTGCCGCCTGCGTACAGCAGGATGCCTTTCAGACCAGCTTCGTCGCATTTTTCTCTCATGCCAGTGCAGTCGATTTCGCCCTGACCGTACAGAGAAGATACTACGATAGCATCTGCGCCAACTTCTACTGCAGCCTGAATGAATTCGTCCTGTGGAACCAGAACGCCCAGGTTAGTTACGTCGAAACCAGCATCCAGGAATGCACGGTTCAGAATGGTGTTACCTACTGCGTGTACGTCTGCGCCGATAACGCCGATAACCAATTTTTTCTTTTCCATGTTCTTGCACCTCTAAAAATAAATTTTTTCGGGACTATTTCAGAGAATCCAGGTATTCCTGTCTGCCGGTCTCATACAGGTTGTTGCCTTCGCAGTCGATAATAACGAATGCTGGAAGGTCTTCAACTTCGAGACGACGGAGTGCTTCAGCACCCAGATCCTCATAAGCAACGATTTCTGCTTTTTTGATGCAGCGGGACAGGTATGCGCCTGCACCACCGATTGCGCCGAAGTATACTGCGCCATGTTCTTTCATAGCTGCGATAACTTCTGGGCTTCTTTTACCTTTACCGATCATACCGGTCTGACCCAGTGCGATCATGGTTGGAGAGTATGCGTCCATACGGTAGCTGGTGGTAGGACCTGCGGAACCAATAACCTGGTCGCCTTTTGCAGGTGCTGGACCTACGAAGTAAACAACAGAGTTCTTTACGTCGAATGGCAGTTCTTTGCCTTCTGCAGCCAGTTCGCAGAGACGTTTGTGAGCAGCGTCACGAGCGGTGTAGATAACACCGGAGATGAGTACGCTGTCGCCGGATTTCAGATCTTTGACCTGCTCCAGAGTAAGTGGAGTGGTTACACGTTTTTCCATAACTTTGCTCCTCCTTACAGTTCGATAGATTTATGACGGGTTACGTGGCAGTTGATGTTAACTGCGACTGGCAGACCAGCAATGTGGGTAGCCATTTTTTCGATGTTAACAGCAAGAGCAGTGGTAGCACCGCCAACACCCTGAGGACCGATGCCCAGTGCGTTGATTTTAGCCAGCATTTCGTTTTCCAGATCAGCGTAGAATGGATCTGCGTTACGAACGTTGGTGTTTCTCATCAGTGCTTTTTTAGCCAGGTAAGCAGCTTTGTCGAAAGTACCGCCGATACCTACACCAACAACGATTGGTGGGCATGGGTTTGGACCTGCATCTTCAACTGCTTTAAGGATGAATGCTTTAACGCCTTCCAGACCATCGGATGGTTTGAGCATTTTGATCTGGCTCATGTTTTCACTACCGAAGCCTTTTGGAGCAACAGTTAGTTTCAGGCCATCGCCAGGTACGATATCGTAGTAGATCATTGCTGGAGTGTTGTCAGTAGTGTTAACACGGTCCAGTGGGTCTCTTACTACAGATTTACGCAGACAGCCTTCGATGTAACCTTCGCGTACACCCTGGTGGATTGCTTCTTCCAGGTTGCCGTTGATATGTACATCCTGTCCGATTTCCAGGAATACACATGCTACGCCGGTATCCTGGCAGACTGGTACATATTTTTCTTCCGCGATTTCGTAGTTTTCTTTGATGATGCCCAGAATGTTCTTAGCCAGATCCCAAGATTCATTCGCATGGCAGTTACAAATTCTTTCTTTGATGTCGCTTGGAAGATAAGAGTTCGCTTCCATGCAAAGACGTTTTACCGCAGCGGTAATGTCCTGCACATTAATCTCTCTCATTGTATTTCCCTCCCGGTTGCTTAATGTTGTTTTCCAATGCAGATTTTCTGCGGAAATCAGGACCGAAACCCGCCTAAAATCGTGCTGTACGGAACAACAGAACGCCTGCTCCGTATTTGATAGGAACTATGATGCCATAGTTATAACATCATACAATCTTAATGTATCACTAAAAGTCCTCGATTGCAAGTTTTTAGTGAAAATTAATCTTGTATATTTTTTCTGAAATCATTGTATCAGTGCATGAATGTGTGTATATTTATACACGTATTTATGTTGAATTAGTATTCTTATACTGAAAGTGAATGTTTTTGTCGTATTTATGCTTTTTAACAGGTTAACTTTGTTTATATTACACATATATCCAACGTATAATTTGTCATTATGTCAACAAGCAAAAAAGCACAGAGAGCGAAACCGAGTTTCGTTTCTCTCTGTGCTCTGATTACTGGATCGGTACAATCGAAATGTCCTGTACCGCTACATCAGTTTCTTCTAAAATGATGTCACGAATTTGGGTCACTTGTTCTTCCAGCAGATCACTGCTCTTAAGAATTACATCAACCTTATCCTCTGCATAGTAGACCATACAATCACTGAATCCTTTGGCTTTCAACAGATTCTCGATCTTCCCTTCTACCTCAATGGACTGTGCGAAATCAGTAGCCTGCTTGGTCAATGCCGATTTTTGCTCTAAGGTCAACTGTTCGTCAGAAAGCATTGTTTTCAGTGCTTCAACAGCTTCATCTCGACTTTTAGAACGGGTCAGTTTTGCCTCCGAGAAATATTCATTGCTGACGCTGACGGCATTCAGCTGATTCTCAATGGCTGTCTTAGTATCAACGAATGTCGCATCACCGTAGTTTTCTTCCTCAATGATGACTGTCTCGTTTCCGGAACTTGCAATGTACTCTCCGTCTACGGTTGCAAACTGATAATTCAAGTATACTGCTACACCTAATGCCGCAACCAAAGAAGCCAGCACGATTTGTTTTTTGCCGATAATCATATTCATTGAAGAACCCCCTCAAATTATTTCCCCGGTACAATGCAGACCTGATGGCTGCCTATTCCCAGTACTGTAGCTACAACTTCTGTTACCCTTTCTCGGACAACAGAACTATTCCCACCATCACAGACCACCACCACTCCTTTGACTTTCGGTTCCCGACTGGTTTCCACCAGAGGACGGCTCACGCCGTTTTCTTCCAGCACGACGATTCGATTTTCACTGTTAACTTTTTGCTGCAGTTTCGTGCTCTCTTCCCCTTCTTTGCTCTGTGTTTCATCGATGACCTTTTTGCTTTCACTGGCATAAACATATTGGGCACCTTGTTCTAAGGTCAGCATCACATGACACTTGCCTGCTCCACTGATTTGTTCTACAAGTTTGCAAAGTTTCTCTTCCATTGCCTCGATGTACGTTTCGTTTTCAAAACTTTGACTGAGTGATGTGCATTCGATATTCGAGCCTATATCCAATTCTGATAGCATGATCAGTATCAATCCGATAAAACCTAACGCGATGAGTATGCGATTTCTATGTTTTTCATCGTAAAGCTTTTTCAGCCAGGAAACCGATACGATTTTCCACTTTTCGATATCCACTCTTATTCCACCTCCTGCCAATGAAACTTGATTTCGTTTACGCCACGCTCTTGCAACAGCACACGGATTGCATATTCCTGGTCCATTTCGTTGGCTGGAAGCCATAGATTTGCAGATAGTAAAGTGTCTGTATCTGTAACTTGAATTTCAATTTTCAAATCAAGAACCTGAATTCCCATCTGCGTTAAACTTCTGTGAATCAGTTCTAATATATGGTTTTCAGCCATGGAATATGCCAAAGCATCCGATTCAGCTTGAAACTGTTCCTGCCAGTGTTTGGACGATGATTCTGCTTGCGCAAAATCATATGAGAAGTTTTCCTTCATTGCAGGGATTGTTTGCAGCAATGAAAAGAGAAGAAAAAAAGAAATCGCCGTCTTCCCTGCTTTGCTGCAGCTTCCGTTGGGCAGCAGGAAGGAAATCAAACCGCAGACAATCAATGATCCGCAAAGCAGTAATGCTGTATGTTTCCACATTTGTTATCCTCCCGTACCGATGACAATAATCAATGACAATGATACGACGACCGTCAGAAGCATACAGGCTTGAAGCGCGATCAAAATCGCAAAGCTGTTGTTGCTGATTTTGAATATCTGGCTCAATTCTGCTGCCGGAAGAAATGTACTGAGCTGCAGACCAAACCAAGTCACAATGTACCATAAGACAGCTTGCAGCAGCGACGGCAAGATAATCCATAGCGATACAATGATCCCAAAAGTTCCTGCGGTACTTTGGATCAATCCAATGCAGCCTTTTGCAGCACCTAAAGCATCTGATAAAATCGTGCCGACTACAGGAATAAAACTTCCCATGAGAAATCGGCTGGTTTTCTGTGTCACTACGTCGAGGTTGGATGTAACAAAGGTTTGAAGTGAGAGAAATGCAACAAAAAGTGTTGTTACAATGCCCAATCCCCAGCAGATTACTGATTTTAAGCCATTGATGAATCCATGTACATTCAGATTCGGAAAGATACTTGAAACAGCTCCAACAGCCGTATATACGTTCAGCAGTGGTGCTGCAACTGTAACTGTAAGCTGTGATATCAATTGACAGGCTGCAAACAGAAGCAGTTGGTAAATGCCGGCTGAAGCTAATCTTCCGCTTACAGTTAGAAGTGCAGTCAGGATCGGTATCAATGCTATTAAGAAATTGGCGCAGTGCTGTAGACTTTTCATACAGGCAGTGATACAGTCGAAAATCGATGGAAGCAGGATACTGCATAAACATAGAGATGATGACAGTGACACAACCATGGCAGACTGTTGTTTGATAATGGTATCTCTCAACGGAAACAGCAATGCTGATATCAGCAGAATACCAAGCATGCGACCTATTATGCGCTGCGGTTTCTGCCACTGTACGATCATTTGCTCCTTCAACAGTACAAGAAACTCTTGTGGATCTAATGCGAGAATCTGTTGAAAATTTAGTTCAGATAGATTGAGATCTTCTAATAATTCCTGTGTTTCTGTTGGAATCTGTTCTTCCAATTCATCCGAAATCTGATCCAGCTGTTCTGTTATGTATGCTTCGCTGTTTTCGGAAGCAAATGCTGGAACATAAAGTAAATGGATACATAGAATCAGCAGCAGTATCAAAATGAAATGTCGTTTCATGTCACACCTCAGTTGAGCAAGGTGACTGCCAGCTCCAATAGCTGTCCAAACAGCGGCAGGCACAGCAGAAGAACAGTGGTTTTTCCTGCAAGCTCCACGTTTAGAGCAAGTGATTGTTCCCCTGCATCACGGCAAACATCGGCAGCGCTTTGTGTGAGCAGACACAGCCCAAAGCTTTTCAGCATGATCTCACTTTGTTGAGAACCAAATGCAAACAGATCGATGACTCGCATCACTTCCGCTATGATCGGAGTCATTGAATCTAACAGCCAAAGGAGAAGCAGCGTTGCAGCTGCAATGGAAAGGATCAGAGCCTGCTCCGGACGGCTGTTACGCAAAATCACGATGAGCACCGCACAAACCATAGCCAATCCTATTATTTTTTCCACATTCATAATCATAGTCCAAACATGGATTTGATATTATCGAACAGTGTGCTGATCTGTACGATCACAAGAGAAAGCGTACAGAGTAATCCCGCCAATACAACGATCATTCCCTGTTCTTCTCGTCCGGAACGAACCAGCACTTGATTCAGAACAGAAACGATGATCCCAATAGCGGCTATTTTGAAAATCAGATCCACGTCCATTTTCATGTTCCTTTCTTTGTTTTTTAGAGCAACAAAATGACAATGGCTGCCCCACTGCAAATGCTGAGATTGAGTATGAGTTTACTTTCCTGTTGTTCCCGTTCTCTCTGCAGTTCATACTCATTGCTGCAGCGTTGTCGCAGAGTTTCAAAACACTGGATTTGCTGTTCCAATGACGTAGTTCCAAATCGTTCTGAAAAATCCAGTACAAGATTCTGCAATCGAGGATCTTGAAACTGTTTCACCGAATGTTTTAATCGGCTCTGCAATGAACCTTCCATGGAATTGACTTGTTCAAGAAAAGCAGTACACAGACCACGTTCTCGTAAATCCTGCAAAATTTCATCACAGCTGCGTTGGCTGCTTCGCAGCTCATCTGAGCAGTACTGAAGAAAATCTCTCATTTCTCGCCACTGCGTCGTGTTTTCTCTCAGTTTCTGTTGCTTGTATAGACCAATCAGTACAACGCAAAGAAATAGGCTCATGCAACCGATGATTTTCATTCGTATTCACCTCCCGTATCTCTCGAATCTCTCCTCTATCTTGCAAAAATACAACTGCTTCCAAGGCTGATTGTTCTAAGAAAGGTTGAAACTGCGGTTTTATGTGCAGCGTTTCCCAGTTTTCTGCATGAATGGTTCCGATAAACCGACAGCCACAGTTTAGACTTTCGATGAGTAGCTGTGCCTCTTCTGCAGAGCCGATTTCATCACAAACGATAACTTGCGGCGTAAGGACACGAAGTGCTTGTCTTATCGCCTGTGCTTTATGCAAGCCTTTTATAATATGAGCTGTGTGTCCCAAGTCAAACCCGGACAGCTCCCCCCGTTCATCCAATACAGCAATCACCTCGCAGTTGCCGCCATCACCACCGCTAAGGATTCGAACATAATCTCGAAGCATCGTGGTTTTACCAGTCCCCGGAGCTCCAGCTAAAAGGAAACTGTTGTCTTTCAGTAATCTGTGCAGCTCCTGAGCACAGCCTTTGATTTCATGAGCAAAGCGGATGCACATTGATGTGACTTCACGTAAACCTGTTACCTGTCCGTGATTCCAAAGAGCTGTTCCGCAAAGACCAACACGATGTCCGCCGTCTATCGTTAGAAATCCTTGTGCAATTTCTTGCTGATGACAGTGCACAGACCCGTGACATAGATAAGTGAAAATCTCTTGAAGGTCCTTTGGACTGATAATTGTGTCGCCAAAACATCGACCTGTTTTTCCACAGTTCCAGTAGGCAGCCTTGCCTGCAAATAGGTGCAGTTCCGATACATCTTTTCGCATGTGCCGTGGAACTGCTTCGGCGATGACTGAAAACCACGGCGGAAATTGCTGAATGACCTCCTGAAATTTGTTGTCCATTTTCTTCAACTCCTTTATTGCTCAATCTTATGATTGAAACAATAAAAAAAGAACACCGATTTCTCGGTGGTCTGAAAATTATTCTTCGGTTTTCAGGAAGCGATTGTCCTTCATTGCACGGTCAAGGTTTGGATAAATAACGAAACCGGAGGACTGCAGCAGGTTTGCGCGGAGTTTTGGCATTGCTTCTTCATCGTATGGCAGCTGCAGAACGCTGGAGAGGATTTCCTGCCATGGTTCGAAGGTAACTTCTACCTCAGCTTCTACTTCGTCCAGGAAGCGTCCTGTACGCTGTGCCTGATTCAGCAGATGCTTCCAATCCGGATGGAAGAGGATCAGTTCAAGGAAGGATCGAATATCATCAGCAA
>JAZQXX010000138.1:0-9577 GCA_045633085.1 Negativibacillus sp.
AAGAAGAAAAAACCGAATAACGAAAACAGCCGCATGATGTTCAGCTTCCTGGACGAAGAGGACCTGTCCTGGGTGCGCTACATCGACAATCTGGACCTGCTGGACACACGCCACACCAAATATTTCGACAAGATGTTCGCCTTCAACGTGACGCTGCAGCATCTGAAGATCAGCCACTTCGATATGAGCAACGCCGTATCTGCGGAGAGCATGTTCGAGGAATGCCGCCGTCTGCACAAGATGGACGACAGCAAGTGGAACATTCCGTGGAACTGCCGCACCAATGACATGTACCGCGGCTGTTACAGCTTTGAAAAAGGCGGTCTTCGCATCATCAAGTAAAAGAAAAAGCTCCCCACACGGGGAGCTTTTTTTATGATTCCAGCAAGCCGTACATGGACATGGTAAACTTCCGCAGCGCACGGTCTTTCAGCTGATAGAGTGCCGTACGCTCGATGCACAGAGCGTCCATCAGATCGCTTTTGACGCAGGGACCGCCGATGAGGTAGAAGCCTTCCAGCACCATACGCTCGTCCTCATCCAAAGCAGACAAGCCCTTTTCGATCCACTGCAGCTGCAGTTTCGCCAGCTGATAGTTCAGCAGCAGCTGTTTCTGCTCGGTGGTGGAGGAGAGCAGCTGCTCCTGTGCGGCAGTCAGCTCACCTTTGACAGGCGGTTTGCCGCTGTGCTCGTTCAATTCCCGCAGCTCACGCTCCAGCATGGCATGGCGCTGCTTCAAACTCTGCAGAGAGTCCTTGCGCTGTGGGTATTCCTTCAGTAAATTCACCGCTTCTTTTTTCCAGTTCATACGAAAACTCCTTTCAAATATTACGTTTTGTTCTATTTGGAGTATATCACGAACATTTGTTCTAAGTCAAGACGTTTTGCAATATTGCAGAAAATTTGCGGAATTTCCTTGCAAGATATTACGAACTGTGCTAAAATGTAGGCAAGAGGTGATCGTATGGCATTCAAAGATACGTTGAAGGACCTGCGTAAGTCCCGCAAGCTGACCCAAGCGGAACTGGCACAGGCTGTAGGAATATCACAAACTGCAATTTCTCTCTACGAACGCGGCGAACGTGAGCCGGATATGAAGCTGCTGTCGCAGTTTGCGCAGCTCTTTGAGGTGGACATGAACTACCTGCTGGGCAGCGAAGCACGACCTGCGCCTCAGAGCAGCGAAGAGCCGTTGACTGCCCGCGATCAGCGGGACATCGGCAAGAAAATGCGTTCCATGCTGGAGCTGTTCGACTCCGATGAAGCGCTTATGTTCGACGGCGAACCACTGGACGAAGAAACCCGCGAACTCCTGAAGGAAAGCTACCGTTCTCAGCTGGAGCTGACCAAACGGCTGGCGAAAGCCAAGTACGGCAAACGAAACAAGGCATAACAGCAGCACAGGGTGGTGACACATGAATATCAGACAGCGTGTGGAGAGCCTATGCCGCAGACATCAGTGCCGGGATCCGTTTCAGCTTTGCCGGGAGAAAAACATCCTCGTTCTCTACGAGCCGCTGGGCAGCGTACGAGGCTATTATTCCTATTCCTACCGCAGCAAGGTGATCCACATCAATGAGGCGCTGGACGAAGCGCAGCAGCGTTTTACCTGCGCACACGAGCTGGGTCACGCCATGCTGCACCCCAAAGCCAACACCCCCTTCCTGCGGGCAAACACCCTGTTCTCTGTCAGCAAGCTGGAGATCAAAGCCAACCGCTTTGCGGTTTGTTTGCTCTACCCGCAGGATTGGCTGAAGCGGGAGTTTGAGGGCTGCAGCAGCCTGCAGGTGGCGGAAAGCCTGAAGCTGCCACAGGAGCTGGCAGATTTTGCACTGCACGGAAAATAAGCGATCCATAAAAGAAAAGAGCTGCAACTTTTGCGGCTCTTTTTTCGTTGTCGGCGCCATTTTGTGCTATAATGTACATATAAGGAAGGAGTGAGCTTATGGCAAAACGCTTTGTATATATGATTTTACCGCTGCTGCTGGCTGTTCTGCTGGTCGGCTACACACTGCTGGATAAAATGTACAATCAACGCTTGGTTGCCCTGTTTTCCTGTGTGGCAGCAGCAAACTGCGGCTACCTGTTTATTTCCCTCTCAAACACAGTGACCGGAGCCATGATGGCCAACCGACTGTCCTACATGGGCTCAGCCTACTCCATCATGGTGCTGCTGATGATCATCATGGACGTCTGCCATGCCAACAAGAAGAAATGGGTCGGCTATCTGCTCCTTGGCATCAGCACCGCAGCCTTCCTG
Organism: Negativibacillus sp.; assembly: GCA_045633085.1. GTDB lineage: Bacteria > Bacillota > Clostridia > Oscillospirales > Ruminococcaceae > Negativibacillus. The sequence continues at coordinate 2,261 of JAZQXX010000138.1, forward strand.
CTGGCAGCCAGCGGTGATTGGTTTGGCCTGTACTACAAGGCTGTGGGTATCGAAACAGTCAACGGCGTCACCAAACTGGTCAAAGTTTACGGACCTCTGCACACGCTGTATCCGCTGTACCTGCTGTCCTACTTTGCGGCCATGGTCTTTGTCATCATTCAAGCGGCACGAAAGAAGAAACTGGCTTCTCCGAAGTATGCAGCCTTCCTGGTGCTGATCTCCCTGACCAACCTCATCGTATGGGGTGTGGAACAGGTCATCGACATCGACTTTGAATTCCTCTCCGTGTCCTACATCTTCACCGAAGTCATGCTTCTTGCCATTTACAGCATGCTGCAGGACTACGACATCATTCAGCCAAGCGGCAACATGATCAGCGTTGAAATGCTGACCAAGCTGAACACCCGCTATGTTATGGGGGAACTGCCGCCAAACATGGAAACTCTGTTCCGTACCTTTGCGGAAAGGGTAGCCACCCTGTCCGCTGCCGAGCGCAGGATCCTGGATTATTATATCGACGGCTGCGAAATCGCTGATATTCCGGAGCTGGATTTTATCAGTATCCACACGGTGAAGAAGCACAACCGCAGCATTTACCAGAAGCTGCAGGTGGCTTCCAGGGACGAATTGATGCTGTACATCGAATTGTTCCGCTGCTGTGACCGTCTGGACGAGCTCAGCGCCGGCAGCAGCAAAACAGAATAGAACTCAACGAAATGCACAAGTGACCTTCGGGTTGCTTGTGCATTTTATCTTATCCCCAGAATACTTTTGCGTAAAAGTATCCTTAGAACCATTTTTCTACGAAAAATGAGGGGCTACAATGAGGTTAGAAAGACCGCAGTTGAAGTCGAAGGGGTGATGGTTCATGATCAATGTTTTGCTGGTCGAGGGAGAGCCGATGGCACGTCAGCTGCTGGAGCTGCTCATCAACAAAAGTGAAAAATACCGCCTCATCGGCACGTTGGAGAACGTCGCACAGATCGAGGAATTCTGCCGCAGGCAGAAGCCGGACATGGTCCTCTTGGACGTTGTCAACGCCGGCTGCATTGCCGCCGCAGGAAAAATCAAGAAGCGTCAGCCTAAGGTGAAAATCATCCTCATGGTGGGACCGCCGGAGTTTACCTATCTGGTCCGTGCCCGGGAAGCCGGAGCCGACAGCTTCTGGTACAAACGCTACCCGGCTGTGGAGCTGTTCGGCGTCATGGAACGCACCGTCAACGGTGAGAGCGTCTATCCGCCGGAAACACCGCCGGTACAGCTGGGCAATATCTGGAGCACCGACCTTTCCAAGCGTGAGCTGGAAGTTCTGCGCGGGGTGGTGGCAGGCGACACCGACGCCATCATCGCAGAAAGGCTGTTCATCACAGTGCCGACAATAAAAAGCCATGTGCAGAATATCAAAAATCGCAGCGGTTTCCGCAAGCGAACGGAGATTGCCGTGAAAGTACGGGAAAGCGGTTTGGTGATCCCGTGGGAAAATACCGAAGCGTAACGAAGTGCCGTCCCAAAGGCGGCACTTTTTCTCGCAAAAATCATACTTTAGTATGATGATTTTTCCATAGGAAAATTGATACAATATAATAGTATAATTGGGTGTACTGCGGGGAAGGGGGAATTTTGCCCCTGACGACGCAGACCCGATGATACAGCGGACAGCCTGTTCGCAGAAACAGCATATAGGGGGCGGTAAAAGGTTCAAAGCGGCAGAAACGCTGGCTTTGAGGAGAGGAAATCCATTCTCACGGCGGCCATACAACGGGAGAATGGAGCAACAGGTATGGCAAAGACAAAAATAAGGAGGAATAACTTATGAAAATCAACATGAAACGCCTGCTCAGCATGCTGATGGCGCTTTGCATGGTGATCGGCATGGTTCCAAGCCTGGCTCTGAATACCAGTGCTACAGTAGTAGAACCGGTGGATATCAGAGCTCAAATTGCAATTAATAAAGTAGTAGAAGTACAGGGTGCAGGCGAGGCTCCTGATGCTACTTTCGAATTCGAAGTTTACACACTGTCTGAATTTGATAACGATGTTGCTACCATTGGTAGACGTATTACACCAATCTCTATCGAAACCACCGGCGCTGGCACCTACGCTGAGTCTGTCGGACTTGGGGCAGAAGATGTTGTTGACAGCGTTTACAACCTCATCGTAGAGAAAAACACTGGTGAAGAAAACTGGAATTACCACCCAGAAACTCTGGGTTATGTAGTGGAATTCTACAATAACGGAAACTATGGTAGCTTCAGAATTCATGCTGCTTATATTGAAGGCGATGAAGTAACTCTTCTTCAGACTGTAAGTGATGTAATCTTCACTAACACTTACTATGTTCCAGAAACCACCTTCCTTAACCTGCCATTCACCAAAACTGTTGAACTGGTAGGCAGTGGTGAAGTTCCAGAAGTTGACTTCGAATTCACTCTGAACGAACTGACCGACATCGAATTTAAAGATGGCAAACCTTTTGAGGCTGTGATGGGCGATGAAGTAGACAGCACCACTGTTGCTACTATCGGTGCTGGTGCCTACGAAGGTTCCTTCACACTGGAAAGCGAAGATCTCCTCAACGGATGGTATGTACTTTCTGAAGTTGAAGGCAGTGAAGAATTCTGGTACTACAGCAATTTTGCATACGTTGTTAGCATCGAATATATCCAGATCAATGACCTGGATGCTGCTGAAAGCACCAGCTACGATATTCATTACTATCCCGCAATCAAATACGGCGATGAAATCTCTATTTTTGGTGAACATGAAGTGAATGCTGATTCTATGGAATTCGTCAATGAATACTATGCTCCGGCAGCAGTAAGAATCGAAGTTCCATTCACCAAAACTGTTGAACTGGGCGGCAACACCGAACCTGGTGAAACCGAATTCCAGCTGGAAATGATTCCATACGGTGACTACGACTTTGTTATCGAAAACGATACCATCGTTACCGACGGTGAAGGCAACTACGAAGGCGTATTCTCCTTCCTCATTGGCGAAGAAGACCTGGATATGCTGTCTGAAGGCTTTGTTCTCAAAGAAGTTGCAGTAGAAGATGATAAATGGGAATGCGATACCACCCCATGGTTGGTAGTTGCATACCCACAGGAAGTAAACTCTCTGGAAGACAGAGATGTTACTGAAATCAGCATGAACATTGTGACTTATGAAGCTGAACTGGTTGAAGTAGATAATCTCAGCGAATACATTCCAGTTGACAACACCCCAGACGATATCGTATTCGTAAACACCTACACCGAAAACGTAGAAGCTCCAGAATACGAAGTAGAAGAAGACGACTACAGCGTTATCGTTAAAGTTAAATTCGACGGCGTTGACGAAGACGAAATCGACAAAGTAAGAGCTATCCTCGTTAAAAACGGCAAAAACTACAAAACCAAACCAGTTAGCGAAAAAATCGATTGGGAATACGAATGGACCGGCCTGAACGACGTTCATAAATGGACTGTAGACGCTGAGGAAATCGAAGGCTACGACATGGAAATCAAAAATGTTCGTGCTAACTACTGGGTAATTACTATTTCCAAACCAGTTGTAGAAAAAGCAAACCCAGAAACCGGCGCATCCGACTTTGTTGGTGCAGCAGTAGCTCTGGCAGCTTGCTCTGCAGTTTGCGGCGCAGCTCTGATGCTGAAACGTAAATAATTCCCCACTCTCTTCAGAACATTTCCTGACCCTATAAAATAACAAACAGCGTGGCTTCGGTCGGGTGTTCATAAAACAGGTTTCACGAAACAAGAATTATGGCAGTTGCCATGCAAAGGTTGCTGACAACAAAGGTATGTACCTTAACAGGTGCATACCTTTTTGTTGTGTGCGCTGTTCTTTTTGCTCATCGATATACAAGAGGGCAATGCCCCAAAATTGACATTGCCCTCGAATTTACTATGAGATAAGGATTTATGTTGTCTGATCGGAAAACGGCTCTTACAAGTGATAAATAATGCGTTTTTCGACTTTTAATCGAACATCAATTATCCTTCGTGGTGTCCTTGTTTTTATTTAAGAGAATACTGTAAAAGGACGGTAACCCATATAAGTCACCATCCTTATTTTTTTACCGTATTTTATTTTGGATCTCCATGCAGTATCCAATCAGCATCATAGCCAAACTCCATACCAATGAGCTTGGCAAGCATGGGTGAAATGGTTTTGTTTTGATTTGTACCCGGCCGGCTGTTACTTGTAAGGATATACAGATAGTTTTCGGATATCCCGATACGGCTTGCAAACTCACGTTTGGTAATGTTCTTTTCTTTAATAATTTGATTTAACCTATCCGATAATGACATGAGCTTCATCTCCGTTCTTTTTCATATCCGCCTTGATTGTCCTGTGAACTTCAAGAAGTTGTTTTCGTGAGGAAACACCCAGCTTGCTGTAAAGATTCTTGTTGTGGAATTTCAAGGTGTTTTCCTTAATATTCAGTTCAGTCATAATATCTTTCGTGGAAGTTCCGTTCAGATATAATTCGTAGATCTGTCGTTCTTGTGCAGTCAGCGTATCCAGACCCTGTGCAAAATATTCCATCATTTCAACCGAAACACAACGGGAACTGCGTGAATTATCGGTGCCTTTCGCTGCTTCCAGAGCTTCTTCCTTCTGTTGAATAAGTTCTCGAAGCCGCTGATTTTCGTTCATAACCATATGAACGCCGCAGAGAAACAGTTCTGTGATGATGTATGATACCGAAAGAAACTCAAAATCAATATCAGAGATCTGCTCGATGAACCAAACACCGATATTTACGAATACAGCCATGGCAATGATGATAGCGTGAACAGTTGAATCAAACGTTTTCTTGACAGATGCCCGGATAATGATCGCGACCATTGCAGAGAAGTAGCCGATCAGATATACCAAATATATCGGATGAAGAGGTCCGTAAACCTTAACAAGGGTCGATACGCCATCTACTACCTCAAAAGAAACGTCCTTGTAATAAATAGGCAGGATACCGGGACTTGCCGCAATCAGGAATATAATGACAGCCAATACAAATAACGATATCGATACCCATCGTTTTGTCCTTGTATTGGTTATATTCAAAATGATCATCAGCATAGCAAGCGGCAGAAATACGGATCCCAGATAGGATACACGGTTTGCCCACAGTGCCATTTCCAAACCGGAGGACAACGATAAAAAGGTATATCCGATGTTAACGACCAACACGGATGAAAACAGTAAAACGAACCACTTCCTGTTTTTGTGTATCAAAAACAGACACCCGCTCAGAAGCAATGCAGAAAGAACAGCCGTCCCACCATAGATAATGGACAGGCTTGTTGCCTTTTCACCTACCGAGCTTCCACACATAATTCCCAATGCGACACACAACAACGGGAAAAATAAAAACAGATACTTTTTCATAAAAACTCTCCCTCGACCGCCGCTTCGTCTCCTTCTAACGGTCATCCCACACTTTTCCCCCCACTTTTTGAAATAAATTTTGCGAACCCCACACTTTTCAAGCCGAAAGTGTGGCGACATTGGCAGGGGAAATCCGTAAAATTATAGTTGCAAGGCTATTGAAGGAGGGTATAGATCTTGCCGTATTAACGAAAATGTTAAAGGGGTACCCCTTTAAGCAGGAAGCGCATTCCTGCTTAAAGAACTCTGTCAACGCGCCAACGAAACACAGAGTCCGCCCCGATTTTTTTGATTATATATTCTATCATAAAACTTTGACTCAGTCAAGACTGCACAACTATGGCACAAGTAAGTTCACAAAAGCTTCTTAATTGGTTTTGACGGAACAGCCGGAAAGGATTGGCAGAAATGTCGGAAAACAAAACTTCCAAACACAAAATCGTAAAAGATGGCAGTGGCTATCGATTTATCTTTTATTGCGATGTATCCGATGCTCATGTCTGTACTACCCAAAAGATTTACCAAGGGAATACGGAAATGGATGCTTTGCTTGCGGCTTGGCAAGCGGAAGGGCGTAAGCATTTTAATCAGTGCCATAAGTGCGGCAAATGGGTGATTGATGCCGTATACAATGCAGAGGTGTTGGAATGCGTGGAATGCGCGCCCTACGAAGCAGAGCCAAAATACTGCAAAAATTGCGGTACAAAAATCGATGGATCCTTGAAGATATGTCCCTCCTGCGGCAAGAAACTGATCTATGAAGGAGTGTGATATGCTATGACGCAAAAGATTCGGTTTAAGAATTTGGAAAGCTTTGGATTTGGACCCAATGTGATGAAAAAACTGCGTGTGTGCCCACGATGCAGTCAGATGGTAAAATCCAAAACCAATACTTGCCCGAACTGTGGTGAGAATCTGCCAAAGGAAACGCTTTTCGATTTATATAAACACAAGCATCTGAGTTGTCCGGATTGTGATACGGTTTTAGCACCGGGTTCTATGTATTGCCCCAACTGCGGAAAAGCCGTGCGCCGCAATGATAACTCTGCTCCCGTAAACGTAAAGGAGAATGATCTGTAAAGCCTGTTATCATGCACCTCTGATACAGATTTGCTTTTTTAGTGTACTAACCCCTTGCATCGCTGTGAGAAAAACTACTTGACATAAAGGATGAATCACATGGTTGAAAATCTGAATGATTTACAAATATTCGTAAAGAGAATCGAAAAAGAATACGGGAGCAGAATTGCATACCGATATCTTGACGAAGACTCGATCATCGACAAAACATTCGCAGAATTGGCAAATGATATACACGCTGTTGCTTCATGGCTTATAAAAAACGGTTACGCAGACAAACATATCGCTGTCATTGGCTCAACCTCTTATCCGTGGATAACGACGTTTCTTGGCATACTGTGCAGTGCCAACGTTGTTGTCCCCGTGGACAAAATGCTTTCATCCAAGGAGATGCTGAACATTCTGGAAATGGGTGATGTGGATACCGTATTCGTTTCGGAGGAATTTGCCCATTTATCGGAATCCATCAGACAGAGCAATTCTCGGATAACAAAAGTAATTTGTTTTGCGGATGAATGCTTCGGAGAGATTTTACGGACAGAGGCGGTTTCGCTTCCGCACGTGGATCCCGGAGCGATGGCAGAGATTCTTTTCACCTCCGGTACGACCGGTGTCAGCAAGGGAGTCATGCTCAGCCAGAAGAACCTCTGCGCCAATATATCGGATTACTACAGCATGAATATCCTGGATAAAACGCACTGTGAACCGGTGGCAATGTCTGTTCTGCCGATCCATCATACCTATGAGCTTACCATCGGTCATCTCGGAATGCTGTATCGGGGTGTAACCATCTGCATCAATGACCGACTTGAAAATATCGCCGCCAATATGAATCGGTTCAAG
>JAZQXX010000139.1:0-1633 GCA_045633085.1 Negativibacillus sp.
CAATGGGGCAGCCAAAATTTGGCACGACAAGGCCTGAACTCCACCCAGATCCTACGAAGCTATTATGGTAATATAGAAATCGTGAACAACGCGCCCATTCGTGGTATCACTTCTTCCTATCCCGGAACACCACTAAGAAGAGGCAGCTCCGGGCCAAATGTTGTCGTTATCCAAGTTGCCCTCAATCGCATTTCTCAGAACTATCCAGCCATTCCCAAACTGGCAACCGTGGATGGGATCTATGGAAGCCGAACAGAGGCATCAGTACGAGCCTTTCAGCAAATATTCGGATTAGACCCAGATGGCATTGTAGGAAAGGCCACGTGGTATGCGTTGGTGAGACTGTATACCGCAGTGACCAAATTATCGGAGTTACGTAGCCTTGGTCAGCAGTTTTATAGTATCAACTGGGAGTATCCTGACGCGCTTGCACAGGGCGATCGCGGAGAAAAGGTGCGTCTATTACAGTATATGCTGGCTGTTTTGGCAGAATATATTAATGAAATTCCATCCATAATAGTTGATGGCATTTATGGCAATGCTACCGCGGATGCTGTTCGGGCCGCGCAGAGATGGCTAGCCTTACCAGTTACCGGAATTGTAGATAGCAAAACATGGGACGAGATCTATGACCAATACGCTGGCATCGAAACAACTACATTGCGAAATTCGGAAACCTTTCCCAGCCAGGACCGAAACCGTACCTCCGGAAATATCAACCGAAGTCGATACGCTCGCTCGTCTACTATGACGCAATTCCCCGGTGAAAATCTGAAAGTCGGCAGTCGCGATGCTGTTGCGCAGGAGGTGGTACGATGAGACCAGCGGAATCCTTTGTGGGGCAACCGGTACGCAGTCTGCAAACTATGCTGCGCATTTTATCAGAAGACAGCGGACAACTCTATTCCCTCATACCCGACGGCATATATGGGCCGCAAACACAGCAGGCGGTTGCGGCATTCCAGCGGTGTCACGGTATTCCTGTTACGGGAGTTGTGGATCAAATTACTTGGGAACAGATCAACACCGCCCACAGCTCAGCCCGCGTACGGCTTGGAGCTGCGCAACCGCTACAACTGATCTTAAATCCCAACCAGATCATCCAACAGGGAGAAAGACATCCTTATTTGTTTTTGGTTCAAAGTATGCTGTCAACATTGGCAGATGTATACGGCAGCTTGAATGCACCATCAAATACCGGAATTCTGGATGCCGCAACTGCGAATGCCCTTAATTCTTTTCAATATTTGAGTTCTCTACCACAAACCGGAACATTGGACAAAATTACCTGGAAGCACCTTGCGCTTCAATATCCGCTGGCAGTGAATATTCAGGAAACCAAAAACCGAACAAAACGTTAATAAATATTTCATGGAAAAATTTAGTTAACTTGTTGATTTCTTGAAACCATTGACCTATAATTAGAAAAGAATTTTGGTAGCACTTACCGACCCCTGGAGGATACTGACACGATGAAGGATTGGAGAAAAGAAATACTGACCATTCCGAATCTACTGAGCCTATTTCGGCTTTTGATGATTCCGGTGTATGTGATCATATATCTGAACGCAGATACCCCTGCAGACTATGCTCTTGCAGCAGCAGTTCTTGCAGTTTCCTGCTTAACAGACAT
>JAZQXX010000140.1:0-5012 GCA_045633085.1 Negativibacillus sp.
GTTGCACCAAGAGATCTGTGGGAAAAACTGCCTACCACTGCATCCACCGATGCAGGCGATGTGAGCTATCTGATGCCGATGTGCTTCTTTACCGTAGCAAATCTTCCATTCGGTGTGGCTCCGCACACATGGCAGGCAACTGCAATGACCGGCAGTAGCATCGGTGCAAAAAATGCACTCTATGCAGCACGTATCATGGCAGGTACCGCTTACGATCTGCTAACTCAGCCGGAAGTTACTGCTGAGATCATCAAAGAATTCAAAGATGCTAACGTGGAATACAGTCCAATGTACAGCGAATAATTGAATCCAGTATTTACAAACAGACCGCCGCTACAGGAATGTGAAGCGGCGGTCTTGTACTTTTGACATGTTTAGTGATAAAATGAAAGAAGTATAAGGAGGTGCGGCCTATGGGAATTACAGTAGGTGAACTGCTGAGTTTGGAATTTTTCAAAGATTTTCAGGTGATTGCAGGGAAAAAAGGTCTGAATCGAGAGGTTCAGGGTGTAACGATTTTGGATGCTCCCGACGGTTACCGTTGGGCTGTGGGCAAAGAACTGACGCTGACCTCCGGTTATGTTTTTGCCAATGACCCGGAAACCATGGAACTGTACAAAAAGAGCATTGCTTCTCAGACCAATGCACAGGCTGCCATGGTGATAAAACGAGGCCGTTATCTGGATGAGTTTCCGGAAGAGTTGGTTTGTTTGCACGAACAGCACCAAATTCCACTGATCTCCATGCCTTACAGCATTCCGTGGATGGAATGTGTGAATCAAGTGAATGTAGCGGTAATGAACCACGCCATTCAGCGTTTCTGCGTCAATATCAATGCGACCTACACATCGTCCAACCACAACTACAAAGAGCAGAAGATTCGTCGTATGCTGCAAACTGTCGAGAACGAAATGGAGTTTCCGGCAATGGTTTACGATGTCTTTGAAAATAAAAGTTACTATAGTTCCGCCAACTTCCTTCGCAGCAGCGAACAGTTCGGTCTGGCAGAAAGCGATTACTGGAATCCGTCCATTTCTCATACCAGTCATACACTTTGTGACTGTATCCACATGACCCGCTACCGACTGCTGAAAGGAGAAGCAGCCGATGAACCGAGAATCAGTTGGGTGCTGATCCCGATTCTGGTCGGCGGTATCCCACAGGCTTACTTCTGTGTGATGGAATCCCGCCGCTTCATGGACTTCTACGACGAGTACTCCATGCGCATTGCTTATCTGATGCTGCAGAGCTTGTATGAACAGCTTTCCGTGGCACGAGATGCAAGTAACTTGGGGTTCGAGAATCTCATTCATCTTGCTATGGATTGCAGCGATGAGAACTACAATAAGTTAGTTTACCAGGCGAACCAGCTGAATCTGTCTTTGGATAAACCGAACCGTTATGTTTTGCTGTGCCATGACCATGCTACCTATGATATTCGCAGCCGTCGCAGTGAAATGATCGATATGTTCCAGCAATGTACCATCGGCCGTTACGGCAGACTGGCGTTCTTATCGAAAACCGAAGGGGTTATCGTAATGGATACCTACGGAAAAGAGGAGATGGATAAGGATTTCCTTTGTGCACTGCTGAGGGAATACGAGGAACGTCTGAACCGAAAATTTGGCGGCATCAATTGGACGTTCAGCTTCAGCGCAGAGTCCCGCGAACTGACCGCACTGAGTAAAAGCGTTGAAAAATGCCGAAAGATCATCCGCATCGGTCATATCGCACTGCCGGAGCAGAGGATTTTGGACTATGATGAGCTGGGTATCCTGACTTGGCTGGATGTTCCTGACGATGAGCTGAAACAGCTGCTGGAGCAGTTCCGTGAGCTGATGAAAGCGGAGAAAAATCGGGAACTGCTGCAAACACTGAAAGTTTATCTTGAGAACAACATGAACTTCAGCTTGACCGCAGAGAAGCTCTACGTCAACATCAATACCATTCGTCGCCGTATCGATAAGGTAAACGAGTTGATCCAGATCGATTGGGACAATTATTTTGAGCGAACAAAAATCGGACTTATGCTGCAGTTTTTGCAGTAGGGAAGATTGACAACTAAATTCCAGTTAAAAGACACCATTGGACTCAATGGTGTCTTTTTGGTTTCAAAACGGAAATGATATAGGGTATAGATTCAAATGGCTTAGATAAGGACTACTTTTACAGTTAAACGGTGGGAAAGGCTTGTCATAGACATAAATTTCGTGGTATATTTATTAAATGGAAGCCGTTTGTCTGATAGAATGGAGGACATTATGGTTAAAAAATGGAATATTACGATCCCGGAACTGAGCGGTGACGAGGAAAGACGTCTTTATGTCTATCTTCCGGAGTCTTATCGCTGGAACAGCAGACGCCGTTATCCGGTTCTTTATATGTTTGACGGACACAATCTTTTCTTCGATTCCGATGCTACCTACGGAAAAAGCTGGGGACTGAAGAAATACATGGATCAGAGCAAAACACAGCTCATCATTGTTGCTGTGGAGTGCAGTCACGACCCGAACAATGGACGCCTCAGCGAGTACTCTCCTTTTACCTTTGAGGATGCAAGCTTCGGTCATGTGGATGGCAGGGGAGAGCTGACCATGGAGTGGATGGTCAATGAGCTGAAGCCATTGATCGACGACCATTTCCGAACCCTTCCGGACCGTAAGCATACATTTATCGCAGGCAGCTCTATGGGCGGTCTGATGGCGCTGTATGCCGCCGTGGATTATAACCACGTCTATGGCAGAGCAGCAGCGATCTCGCCATCTCTGTGGGTCGATCCTGAGGGGATCTGCGAAATGATCCGAGAAGCTGATATGCGAATGGATACCGTGCTCTACATGGATTACGGTGAAAATGAAATGAAACGCCGAAAAGGCATGCACAAAAGCTATACACAAGTTATGACACAGCTGCAGAAAAAACGTATCCTGCTGACAAGCCGCATGATCCCAAAAGGGGAGCACTGCGAAGCGAATTGGGAACGACAGCTGCCATTTATCATCAGTAGCTTGATGTACAATTAAAACAGTAACAAAGACACCGAGAAAAGGTGCCGAGAATAAATAACACAACTGAAAACAAAAGAAACAAAGGAAAGAGATGAGAAAAACAATGAAAAACTTTATCTTTATTTCTCCAAACTTCCCGACAAACTACTGGAAATTCTGCCGTGAACTGAAAAACAACGGACTGAATGTTCTGGGTATCGGCGATCAGCCTTACGATGAGCTGCTGCCAGAATTGAAAGACAGCCTGACTGAATACTTCAAAGTAGGCAGCATGGAAAACTATGACGAAGTTTACCGTGCAGTAGCCTTCTTCACTTGGAAATACGGCCGCATCGATTGGCTGGAATCCAACAACGAATATTGGCTGGAGCGTGACGCTGCTCTTCGTACCGATTTCAACATTACAAGCGGCTTCCACAACGAAGACATCCCACGCATCAAGTACAAATCCAAAATGAAGGAGTACTACACCAAAGCAGGTATTCCGGTTGCTCGCTACTACCTGGTAGAAAACTGGGATGGCTGCATGAACTTCATTAACGAAGTAGGCTATCCTGTTATCACCAAACCGGACAACGGCGTTGGTGCGTCCGATACTCATAAAATCTCCTGTGAGGCAGATCTGGCTCATTTCTTTGAAACTAAGATCCCAAACACCCAGTACATCATGGAAGAATTTATCGCTGCAGAAGTAAACTCCTACGATGCGATCATTGATGCAAACGGTGTACCTATGTTTGAAACCGGCAACGTTACCGTTAACTCCATTATGGACGTAGTAAACAACGCAGGCGATGCGATCTTCTACATTCAGAAAGACCTGCCGGACGATGTACGCAAAGCAGGCCGTGCAACCATCGAAAGCTTCGGCGTTAAGAGCCGTTTTGTTCACTTCGAATTCTTCCGTCTGACCGAAGACCATGAAGGTATGGGCAAAAAAGGCGATGTTGTTGCTCTGGAAGTGAATATGCGCCCATGCGGCGGCTTTACTCCGGATATGATCAACTTTGCTAACAGCACCGATGTTTATAAAATCTGGGCAGATATGATCGCATTCAATCATTCTACTTTGCAGGCTGGTCAGCATTACTATTGCGGCTTTGCAGGTCTGCGTGACGGAAAAAATCACGTATTATCCCACAATGACATCATGGCAAAATATGGCAGCAACATGAAAATGGTAGATCGTATTCCGGATGTTCTCTCTGATGCAATGGGTAATCAGATGTACATGGCGAATTTCGATACTTTGGATGAGCTCAATGCATTCTATGTTGATATTCTCCGTTGCTGGTAATTTTCTTATATAAAATGATAATAGGCACAGCAATGGGCTGTGCCTATTACTGCGTAAGGGGTGAGAGAAATGATTTTGGAAACAGAAAGACTGTATCTGCGACAGCTGACTCAGAGCGATCATGCAGCGCTGTGCAGAATTTTGCAGGACGAAGAAACAATGTACGCCTATGAAGGAGCCTTCAGTGATGAAGAGGTACAAAACTGGCTGGAGCGTCAGTTCATGCGTTATGAAACTTTGGGCTTCGGTCTGTGGGCAGTTATTTTAAAAGAAAGCGGCGAGATGATCGGTCAGTGCGGTCTGACCATGCAGCCATGGAAAGAGGAAGAAGTGCTGGAAATCGGCTACCTTTTTGAACGGAAGCATTGGCATCACGGTTATGCTACCGAAACAGCACAGGCTTGTAAGCAGTATGCTTTTGAGAAGCTGAATGCAGCCGAAGTTTGCTCCATCATCCGTGACAGCAACACAGCCTCTCAAAACGTAGCTATCCGCAACGGCATGGAAATTGCAGATACTTGGACCAAACATTACCGCGGTGTTGATATGCTCCACTACCGCTATGTAGTGAAAAAATAAGAAAAGCGACCTGTTTCCGAACAGGTCGCTTTTTTGCTGCTATTGTTTGCGGTAAACCAAAATATCAACGTCGATGAGGGTATCCAGCTGCTGCAGAGCCGCAACTCGCTGGCTGGTGGTAACGGAAG
>JAZQXX010000141.1:0-4943 GCA_045633085.1 Negativibacillus sp.
GGTAGCACTTGTACCAGTAGATGCCGAGGATAATACTGGTAACGATCCAGCTGATTGGGAAGCACATATAAATAACTGCGAGAGTTTTGAATTTCGCAAACATGGTCCAGATCCAAGTCAGACGCACGCCGCAGATACCCAAGATCATCAGAACGGTAGGACCGGTGGAGTAACCCATACCGCGCATGGAGCATACGAAAACGTCCAGTACGCCGTTGAGCCACAGAGGCATGGTGACCCACAGAAGACGGATCATACCTGCTTCGATAACTGCCACATCGGAAGTGTACAGACCCAGGAAGGTTTCGCCGAAGAACCAAGCCAGGAAACCGATGCTTGCTGCACTGATGCTGGTAAGCACCATGGACTGTTTGAAGATGTCGCCCACACGCTGCAGCTTCTTCGCGCCGATGTTCTGGCTGGTGAAGGTGATGCAGGCCTGTGTGAAGGCGCTCATACCGATGTATACGAAGTTCTCTACGTTGTTGGCAGCACTGTTGCCGGCAACGATAACGGAGGAGTTGAAGGAGTTGATACTGGACTGGATCACGACGTTGCTCAGAGCGAATACCATACCCTGAATACCTGCCGGAACACCGATCTTTACGATATCCCATGCCATTGGCAGGTCGATGCACAGTTTCTTGAAGTCCAGATGGATGGCGCTTTTTTCTTTGATCAGAGTGATGCAGACCATGATCGCTGCCAGAGCCTGACCGATGGCGGTGGAGATCGCAACACCTGCTACGCCCCATTCAAACACGATAACGAACAGCAAGCTCAGAACGACTTTGAATAAACCGCTGGCCAGCAGGAAGTACAGCGGACGCTTTGTGTCACCCATGGAACGCATGATCGCTGCACCGAAGTTATAGGTCAGTGTGAAGAGAGTACCTACAAAGTAAATTCGCATATACAGCTCACTGAGGTCGATGATGTCGCTTGGGGTGGACATCATTTTCAGCAGCGGACCGGATACGAAGTAACCGAATACGATCAGGAACAGACCGCTCAGGAATGCCATGGTCATGGAGGTGTGGACGGATTTTTCTACCTTGTCGTAGTCATGTGCACCCAAGTAACGGGCGATGACTACATTGCTTCCTACGCTAAGACCATTGAACAGAGCGATGAGCAGGAAGCAGAGCGAACCGGTAGCACCTACGGCTGCCAGAGCCTGCTGACCGGCAAAGCGGCCAACAACTACAACGTCAGCGGCGTTGAACATCATCTGAACCAAGTTGGTCAGCATCAGCGGAACAGCAAAGATCCAGATGTTTTTGAGCAGAGGACCGTTGACCATATCCACGGTCTGAGTACGAGTATTCGACATGAATATCTCCCCCTATACAAAATTCTTCTTATATCATACCACACTTCCCCGGATAAAGAAACACTTTCCATGAAAATATGGCAGCATTCGCCTTCAATTATACAGCATGAAGCAAACTCCATGTCAAGAGAGCATAAAGAAAATCCCACGGAAAATTCCGTGGGATCGCTGTTTATTTTCGCTTATTTTTTAGCAGGCAGAACTTCCAGCCAGTAACCGTCCGGGTCGCTGATGAAGTAAATGCCCATTGCCGGATTTTCGAAGCAGATGCAGCCCATTTCTTCGTGAAGTTTGTGTGCAGCTTCGAAGTCATCCACTTCAAAGGCCAGATGGAATTCACATTCACCCAGATTGTATTTCTGTGGGTGTTCTTCCAGCCAGGTCAGCTCCAGTTCAAATGGGCTTTCTTCGTTGCCCATATAAACGATGATGAAACCGTTGCCGTTGATGCGGCGCACTTCATGAAGACCCAGTGCTTTTTCATAGAAGGCCATGGATACACCCAGATCTGCTACATTGTAGTTTTCGTGAATCATTTTAAATTTCATGGTTGACCTCTTTTCTGCGCAATGCGCTTGTTATTCTGTTCTTTGGATTTTGCCGCTGTACTGCGGATGTTCCTTCAAGAAGGTATCCATAATTTCCGGCTTGTCCCAGTAGTGCATTGGGTAAACTTTCTTGACCAGAATATGCTCCAGGAAGTAGCACAAGCCTCTGTCGTAGTCTTTTTCCTGTCTTGGATCCAGAACCACAAAGGCAAGATCGATCTCCCGCTGAGCCAGCTTCTCGGAAAGAAGCTCCATTTGTCTGCGGTAGTCTTTCGTCATCTGCTGATTGTACTCATCGCTTTCCCCTTCCCAAACCCAATCGTTCAGGTCACCGGCGTGGTAGATCAGCTTGCCGTGGTCTTCAATGAGGAAGGCTACGCCCAAATCGGTGGAACGGAAGGTGCTCAGCTTCTGCTCTGTACCGAACACATAGTCCTGCTCCGCAGCTGTTTGCAGAACAGCCACATCTGCAGGGATTTTGATGTCATCGGACAAGATCGCCTGGATCTGTTCCATGCCGGCACCTTTCAGCAGCGAAAAGACCTTCGCATTATAGTGGTCATGATGACCGTGGCTGGACAGAACATAGATCGGCTTGCTTTTGTCCATCTCCGGCAGGCTGCCCTTCTCGTAGTCGAACAAATAGTAGCAGCAGTCCGTTTCTACCAGAAAACAGCTGTGGTGAATATAGCTAACATTCATTTTCTTTTCCCCCTGTATGGTCGAGTCAGATATCCCCCAAATCAATGATAATACAAGAAAAAATCAATGTCAATGAAATTGTTTTCTACCCTTTGTTCTGCATTGACAGCAGTTCATCGGTTTGCTATCATAGAACCAAACGCATGGATCGAAAAGGAGAAATGATCATGGAAGAATGTCTGATTTGTAAAGCAAAACTGGAATACCTTTCTGACGATGTACAGATGGAATGTGCCATCTGCCACAAAGTAGAAGCCAGCAAAACCCGTTGTGTAAACGGTCATTATGTGTGCAGCGACTGCCATACTCAGGGTATGAGCAGCATCATCCCTCTGTGCCAGAATGAAAGCTCCAAAAACCCACTGGTCATCCTGGAAAAAATGATGTCCATGCCATTCTGCCATATGCACGGTCCGGAACATCATGTTATGGTGGGCGCAGCTCTGCTGACCGCTTACAAAAATGCCGGCGGTGTTGTTGATTTCGAAAAAGCTCTGCTGGAAATGTACCGCCGCGGTAAAGCAGTTCCTGGCGGCACCTGCGGATTTTGGGGTGCTTGCGGTGCAGGTATCAGCGCTGGTCAGTTCATTTCCATCGCTACCGAATCTACCCCTCTTACCGTAAAACCATGGAGCCTGAGCAACATGATGACCTCCAAAGCACTGTGCAACATCAGTGAACACGGCGGTCCACGCTGCTGCAAACGTGACTCCTACCTGGCGATCCTCACCGCTGTTGACTTTGCAGCCGAACAGCTCGGTGTTCAGATGGAAGTGGAGAAACCTGTCTGCAGCCGCAGTCATCAGAACGCACAGTGCCTTGGTGCACAGTGCCCATTCAACCCAGCGAAATAAGCATAAGAAAAAGCCACCCCAAAAGGGTGGCTTTTATTTTATATGTTGCTATTTACGCAGCTGGATGCGGTCGTCATCCGGCAGAGCGAAGCCAGGGATCAGACGGTCCAGACCGGTGAAGGTCAGCAGCAGGATGGAGCCAACAACGATGAAGCTCATGTAGTTGCGGCTGATGATATCTATGGTGGTGAAGCTGTACAGCGGATAAACGGCATTGGCGATACTTGCGAAGAATACCGGGAAGCAATGCCATGGAACCAGCTCGGAACCGTAGATACCCATCGCAGAAGTGAAGGTTGCCAGACGCAGACGCAGGGTGTATTCCGCTTCTTCGTCGGTGCATTCTACGTTTTTCTCCACGATGTCGCGGATAATTGGGGAAATGGTAGCAACCTGAGCTGCTTCGTCAGCAAGAGCCATGTTGCCTGCCAGACACATTGCACCGCACCAGCCCATGAGCTGATGAACGTTTTTGGAGATGCGTACGATCAGTTTTGCCAGTGGATCAAAGGCGTTCATGCTGTTCATGATACCGCCGAAAGCGGATACCCACAGCATCATAACGATGGTCCAGCTGCCGGCATCGCTGAAGCCGGTCAGCAGCAGTTCCTGCAGCCAAACTTCTGCAGTAACAGTACCAGCAAAGGAACCGCAGATCAGAGAAGAGATCATGCCCACACCAAGACAGATCATGGTGTGCAGACCTTTAAAGGACAGGAAAATAACCAGAATCAGTGGAATGATCATGTAGTAAGGGATGCCCTGCTCTACCTGCTCCAACAGAGCCAGTGCGGAAGGTCTTTCCAGAGCCAGAGAATCTTTTGCTGCCTGTGGGATCTGTGCAATAGCCGCATAAACGTCACCCTGTACATTTGGCAGGGACATGCTGGCCATGAATACCACACCGCAAGCCACGAACAGACAACCGAAGGCCCAAACAAGCTGATGACGCAGACGGTCGATGATCTTAACATCCTGCATGCCGCAGCTGAGAACAGTAACGTCGGAGATCATACCGATGTTGTCACCGAAGCAGGAACCGCCGGCAATACAGCAAACAGTCAGCAGCACGTTACCGCCAACCAGGTGGTTCAGCCACAGGAAAATCGGTGCGCAGGCTGCGAAGGTACCCCAGGAAGTACCGGTAGCAATGGACAGCAGACAGGTTACGATCATAGAAACCAAAGCAACGCTGCGTGCAGTAACACCCAGCTCCAGAGCCAGGTTGATCAGTGCTGCACCAACGCCGGTTGCCATGAAGCACTCTGCGGTGCCGTAGGCAAACATCAGAATGAACAGAACCAGAACGATCTTCTTCGCAGAGTTCAGGCCCTGTCCGAAAGCCTGTTCAAAGTTTGCTCGGCAGACAAACATATAGACGATGACCGCGCAGAATGTTGCGATCGGTGCCGCCAGCAGCAGATCCATTTTAAACAGGATCACCAGCAGCGCAAAGACCAGCAGAGGTACAAATTTTAAAGCGGATACCCATGGGCCGGATCTTGC
>JAZQXX010000142.1:0-10593 GCA_045633085.1 Negativibacillus sp.
AGTCCGTGTGGCACACGGTCTGGATCCTGCCTGCGTTCGCGCTTGCAATACCGGTTGTCTGAAGCTGGAGATGGACTAAAATGGATGCGCTGATCTTAGCCGGTGGGAAAAGCAGCCGTATGGGCGGTATCCATAAAGGCAGTCTGCAATTTCAAAATGAAAGTTTTACACAAAGACTGATTTCTCAGCTGAAACCTCATGTGGAAACACTCTGGCTCTCCTATGGAGATACCGTTCAGCAGGAAGATCCGGATTGCATGATCGTCAGAGATGAATACCTGAACTGCGGCCCCATGGGAGGACTGCATGCCGGTCTGAAAAACACAGGGAGCGATATGCTTATTGTAGCTGCCTGTGATATGCCACTGCTAAACTGGGAGCTTTACCATTTCCTTCTCGAAAATCTGGAGGATTATTTCGCAGTTGTTCCTGTTGTGGAAGGACAGATTCATCCACTGGCGGCAGTCTACACGAAGAAAATGCTTCCGCTGTTCGAATCTTGTCTGAAAGCAGGCAACTATCGTTTGTGTTCTGCATTGGATCAAGCAAAGACACGCTTTGTTGAAGCCGGATGTTTTGCCGAAATGCTTCAAAATATCAATACCATGGAAGAATATCTATCTTTCATCAAAAAGTAACAAACGAATTCCGAGTCCTGTCGCCTAAGTCTGAATGATATGGTGCAGGACCAGAGTATGGCGGGAAACGGCCATGCTTTCCGTATTTGAGAAGGAGTTCATTATGAAAAAATCGAAACTGACAAAGCTGATTTTTATGGCTCTGTGCTGTGTTTTGGGTCTGTTTGCGAAAAAACTAATCAATCCCTTCGCCAATTTGATCACCGATAATCTGCATATACCGGGTGGAATCAGCGCTGGTTTTTCGTTGATGTTTCTTGTCATTGTCGCTGAATTGGTACAATTACCACATTGCGGTGCGATGATGGGTGCGGTGCAGGGAGCACTGGCTCTCATCACCGGTCGGGTTGGCAGCATGGGTGCATTGATGCCTTTGGGTTATCTGCTGCCAGGACTTGCCATTGATATTGTATATGGATTTACGCACAAGCTTTCAACAGAAGAGCGTATGTGTTTTGCCAATATGTTTGCAGCTGTTACAGCATCGTTAACTGCAAACCTTATCGTATTTCACTTGTGGGGTGAGGTACTTGGTCTGTATCTGGCAGTGTCTGCGGTCAGCGGACTGCTTTGGGGACTGTTGGGGACAGTACTGGTTAAACGCGTGAAACCAATCCTATCAATAATTTAAAAGGAGCAACAGCATGAAAAGCCGTAAGCTATTATTTATTACAGTAATTCTTTGTATCCTTGTGGCGTTTTTTGCCTTCCTTCATTTGAATAGCAGGGAACAGATATCAGCGCAGTGCATACAGTTGACTGCTGACAATAAGAACTATGAAATTACCCTTTCTGATTTAAGTTATGAACATGTCAGTGGTGTGCGTATCAATGGAAAAGGTGAGGAATTTCCGGTGGAGGGGCAGGGGATTGCTCTTTCTGATTTGCTGAAACAGTACAATGTGACAGATTTTAGTAAAACCACAGTTATTTCCGATGATTCCTACAGTGCTAAAGTTTCTGCTGATGAAGTGGATAAAGCTTTCTTCTTGCTGGAAGAAACGGAATTGCGTCTTCTTGTTTTTGGTGATAAAGACAGCAAACGCAGTGTCAGCAATGTAAAGCAAATAATTGCAGAATAGGATATGAAAGCGTTACAGACATAAATTACCTTACTGACTAATTTTATAAACATATAGTAATTAAAGGTAGATTTAAGGCGATTTTCCGCTTTATATCTACCTTTTTGTGTATATCGAAAGGATTCTAAACTTTATAAAACAGTGGCTGTTATGCTTTTCATAAACAACAGATTTTGGCATATTATAGTATCTTTATCTTTGTAAAAAAAGAGATTTCATAAATGTTTTTGTCGTATTTTGAGGATTGTATTGATAATTTGTATATGGATTTCTTCTCCATTGACACTTGTTGTAACGTGTGTTAGATTGAAATTACAAAACAACATTTTGTAAAGGAGAAATCAAAATGGACAAAAAACTTAAAACAAAAGAAATCGTGATCGTTGCAATGGTAGCAGCTGTAATCGGTGTTATCTACACTCTGCTGGACTTCGCTTATATGCCACTGTCTGCAATTCTGGGTACTGTATTTATGGAACTGACCTTCGGTATCTACCTGCTGTCTGGTGCGCTTCCAATGTATCTGGTTCGTAAACCTGGTATCGCTATCTTTGGCGGTCTGGTAACCGCAGGCGTTAACCTGCTGCTGGGCAGCCCATATGGTCTGCAGCTGGTTCTGGCTGGTTTCCTGCAGGCAGTTGGTATCGAAATTGCTTACGCTTTCATCGGCAAATACAATGCTGACAAGAAAACCATGGTTATCGGTCATATCCTGAGCGCATGTCTGGTATTCTGCCGCGATACTTACTTCTGGGGTTCCCCATGGGGCTACGGTGCTGCAGTAGCTGCAGGCGTTGTTGCTGTTCGTCTGTTCAGTGCAGTTGTAATCGGTATCGTACTGTGCAAAGTTATTACCGCTGCTCTGAATAAAACTGGTGTACTGAAAGGATTCGCATGCGCAAAATAATCGAAAACGAAAATAAAGTTCTCGAATTGCATAATGTAACCTATACGTATGAAGGAGAGAAGCTTCCGGTCTGGGAGCTTCTCTCTTGCGCCTTTTATGAAGGTAAAATCCACGCAATCAGTGGACCAAGCGGCTCCGGTAAAAGCTCGATCCTCTATTTGCTGGATGGATTGATTCCTCATATGTATGAGGGCAAACTCGAGGGCAAGGTGTATTTAAAAGGAAACGACATTACCGATGTTCTGCCTCGTTATCGCTGTGAGGACATTGGTTTTGTCATGCAGAACCCTGACAGTCAGTTCTGTACTTATACCGTTGAAGAAGAACTGGCATTCGGTATGGAGAATCTGGGTCTTTCTGTAGAGGAAATGCAGCAAAGAATCAAGGAAACTCTGGAATTTGTCGGCATGGCGGGCAGTGAGGAGATGGATCTGAACAATCTTTCCGGTGGTCAGAAACAGAAAATCGCAATTGCTTCTGTTCTGGTGACAAAGCCGTCGATTTTGCTGCTGGACGAACCTACTGCCAATCTCGACCCGGAAAGCAGAAAACAGATCTTTGATCTGATTGTACGGTTGTCCCGTGAACAGAACATTACAATTATTATTGTAGAGCACAATATTGTCGAAATCATCGACCATGTTGACTACTTCCTGGCTCTGGACAAACAAGGTAAACTGGTGTTGAACTGTGAAAAAGGCGCTCCGGAAGAGGCGCAATGGATTGCGGAAAACAGTCATGATCCGGAAATTCCTCACCGAGAGAAAAAAGTTCATGATGAAGAACCAGTTATTACAATCGATAATCTTGGTTTTGCTTACCCGCTACCGGGCAAAAAGAATGCAAAAAGCCGCCCGATTCTCCGGAATCTGGATCTGAAAATCTATAAACAGGATTTCCTTGCCATTGTCGGCGAAAATGGTGTGGGCAAATCTACTCTGATGAAACTGCTGTTCAAGGTCAATAAGGCAGACGAAGGCGAGATTTTCATTCATGGAAAAGAAATCAGGCGTTGGTCCACAAAGGATCTGTACCACAGCATGGGCCTTGTATTCCAGAACCCGGAAAACCAGTTTATCACCAACTCCGTGCAGGATGAAATGCTTTTCAGTCTGAAACGCAGCAAACTCAGCATGGAGGAAAAGGAGAAACAGGTGGACGATATGCTTCGTCGTTTCCATCTGGAGCATGAAAAAGAGAAAAGTCCGTTTGCTCTCAGCCAGGGTCAGAAACGACGCCTCAGTGTGGCAAGTATGCTGCTGACCAATCAGCAAATCCTTTTCCTGGACGAGCCAACCTATGGTCAGGACTTTGAAAACCGTCAGGAACTGATGCGTGATATGCAGGAACTGGTGAACAATGGAATTACCATTGTTATGATTACTCACGATATGTCTCTGGTGAAACAATACGCCACCCGCGTGGTTGAAATTGAAGAAGGTTCTGTTGTTCGTGATATGAGCACAGAAGAATATTTTGCAGCAAAAGCAGAAAGGGGAGTCTAAATGTTTGCATATATTGAACAGGATTCTCTTCTGCATCGCAGAAATCCAATGATCAAGCTGGCAGTCATTGCTTTTATGACGATTCTGGTCTGCCTGTCCTATTTCCCGGTATTTCCGATTCTGACCTTTTTATTGGCCTTTGTAACAATCTGGCTTGCAGGTAAAATCCCGTTGGGAAATCTTCTCCGTCGATTGATGCTCTTCCTCTTTGTCAGCTTTACATTTATGATGTCCATGCTGATTCTACGAGGCTTTGACCCGGAAGAGGGTATCGTGCTGACCTTCTGGTTCCTGAAATGGACGGAAAAAGATCTGGTTCACAGCATTACGCTGGGCTTCCGTATTTTGGCGCTGGTTACTTTGTCTATGGGCTTTGTACTGACCACAAGACCGAGAGATCTGGTATTGAGTCTTATCATGCAGTGTAAAGTGCCTGTGGTACATGGTTATGCTACCATGGCAACCTACCGCTTCCTGCCGGAACTGCAGTCACAGGTCGATGTGATTCATCTTGCGCAGGAAATCCGAGGTATTCCATGGAATAAAGGTATCATCAGCCGTTTCACTTCACCGTTCCGTGTGTCTCTGCCGCTGTTCTGTCTGGCAGCAAGACGAGGCGAGCGCATCGCCTGTGCAATGGAAAGCCGAGGATTAGGCAGAGAAAATCAGAGAACCTATCTGAAAAAAATTACAGTAAACAAAGGGGACTGGCTCTTCCTGATTGTGTCCTGTGTGCTTTATACTCTGTTAGTGCTGTTGATGGTCAAGTTTGATTTGTTCCATTTCAGCATTGCGTCTATTAAATAGGGAGGGATTCTTATGCCATACAAACACGCGAATATCGAATATGGTCTTCCACATGAGGAGTACCCAAAAGAACGAATCAATGCGTGCATTGATTCTCTTCGAGATGTGATTCATCTTACCCGTGAACCGGTGGGCATCACATTCCTCTTCAATAAAGAGGCTTATGATAATTATCCGGTAGAAGAAACCAAAGCAGCGATGGCTTACTGTGTTATGGTAAAACAGGCTGCACTGTACAATAAGGGAATCAAATGCCGCCTAGAACATCACCGCTGTGACGGTGCAACGACCGCTTTTGCTCTGGAAGAAAGCACTCAGGAAATTGAAAGCGGCGAAGTTTACTTCTCTTACAAGCTGTATTCTTCTTTGTCTGTAGCAAGACGTTTCCGTGCTGCCATCAAGAGCCTCCACAGAATGCCGGTTTCCACCTATGGTATGGCAATTGTTCCGCTGAAAGATTGTGTTCAGACTCCGGATGTTATTATTATGGTAACGAATGCTTGGCAGTCCATGCGTATGATTCAGGGCTACGATTACTTCACCGGTAAAAAACCAGCCATCGATATGGGAGCTATGCAGGGATTCTGCTCTGAACTTACCATTTCTCCATATCTCACCGGAGAAATGAATGTCAGCGTTCTTTGCCCAAGCACCCGTATGCTCTGCAAATGGAGCGAAGATGATATGGCTGTTGGTATTCCTTTTGAACTGTTTGAAATGATTACAGAAGGTGTCAAAGCAACCAAGCCGAACTATTAAGAAATGAAGAAGCTCCGTGTGAACCAAGCACACGGAGCTTCTTGTATATACTTTCTTAACAAGAGTGTAATATAACTTTCTTATCGTTGTATTCCTAAAAAAGATTGCATCGTGTAAGTCAATAAATGAAATAGGGTAGGGGGAAAGTTTTTGTTTAACTTGTAAATAAGCAAAAGTTTTCATTTGTAAAACGAATAGAAAACTTAAAATTGATAGAAATAACCTATTTGAAAGTTTTGTGTCTGTAGTTTATAACATAAATGTAGTTGTTCATACAGCAGTATGAACAAAGGAAAACAAATGTAAAACACAAAAGGAGAAAAACAATGAATCAGAAAATGATCAAAGTTCTGGCTCTGGCAATGGCAGCTTCCATGGCTCTGTCTGCTTGTGGTTCTACCACCGCACCAGAAACTCCAGCAGCACCATCCACCCCAGCTGCTCCATCTGCTCCAGCTGCACCTACCACCCCAGCTGCTCCAGCTGAAAAACCAGCTGAAACCAAACCAGAATACGAAGCAATCACCGACCTGGTACTGTCCGGCGGCGCTCCAACCACCTTCCAGATTCTGAACACCGAATCTTCCAACGACCGTGTATTCCTGATCAACCTTGTTGAAGGTCTCTGCGACAACAACAACAAAGGTCAGATGACCCCAGCAGTTGCTAAAGAATGGGGCACCACCGACGGCGGTAAAACCTGGACCTTCAACCTGCGCGACAACGCTAAATGGGTTGATATGAACGGTAAAGAAAAAGGTAAAGTTACCGCTTACGACTGGGCAACCGGTATGGAGTACATTCTGAACTTCCACAAAAACAACGGCTTCAACTCCGCTAACCTGGTTCAGAACATCGAAGGCGCTCAGGAATACCTGGATTACACCAAATCCCTGGAAGCTTCCGAAGCTCTGGCTCTGACCTGGGGCGAAGGTTCCAAATTCGCTGAAATGGTTGGCATCGAAACTCCAGATGAATACACCATCGTGTACACCTGTCTGAAAGAAACCCCATACTTCGACTCCCTGACCACCACTTCCTCTCTGTACCCACTGGCACAGGGCCTGATCGACGAAGTAGGCGTGGAAAACGTTAACGCTGTTACCAACGAAAATATGTGGTACAACAGCTGCTACACCATGACCGATTACGAACACGGCGGCGAAGTTATCCTGACTGCAAACCCACTGTACTGGGATACCGACTGCACCCTGTTCAACACCGTTACCTACAAAACTGTAGAATCCAACGACATGGCTTACATGCTCTACGAAAACGGTGAAATCGACCGCGTTTCCCTGGGTCAGTCTCAGGCTAAAGCAATCGCTGAAGATCCAAACCACAAATTCCATAACTACATGGTAGAAGCAATCCCAGGTAGAACTTCCAACCACCTGCAGCTGAACTACGATAAAAACCTTGCAGACGGTACCAAAGACGTTCAGTGGAACACTGCAGTTGCTAACGAAGCATTCCGTAAAGCTCTCTACTACGGTGTAGACTTCACTGAATACTTCAAATGCTTCAACGCTGTAGAACCAATGTCCTGCACCAACGATTTCATCACCCGTGCTGGCGTATCCTACACCTCCAACGGTGAAGACTACGTAGAACTGGTTCGTGAAAAACTGGGTATGGACGAAGCAAGCTCTGACAAAATCGCTCACCTGAATGCAGATAAAGCAGCTCAGTACCTGGCACAGGCTAAAGAAGAACTGGCTAAAGAAGGTCTGACCTTCCCAATCGTTGCTGAATACTATGTAGGCAACAACCAGTCTGAACTGGATAACGCTGCAGTTCTGAAACAGTGCATCGAAGATGCTATGGGTTCTGACTTCGTTGAACTGAAAATCCTGACCTACGTAAAAGCTTACTCTGAAGTACGTGACTCTGCTACTCAGGCATTCGGTATCTTCGGTTACGGCGGTGTTGTAGCTGACCCATCTACCTACCTGCGTCACTACCTGTTCGACGACACTGCATGGTGGACCAACAAATACCTGCACACCGTTAACCTGCCAGAAGACAGCGATATCGTTGCAGTTATGAAAGAATTCACCGAACTGTACAACAAAGCAGATGCTATCGTTGATGACAACGATGCTCGTATGGCAGCATTCGCAGAAGCTGAAGCTCTCCTTCAGGAACATGCAATCACCATTCCTTGCTACGTAACCAACAGCCTGCAGCTGACCAAAATTGACCCTAACTCTCAGATGATCAGCCGTCTGGCAGCTTGCGATTCCAAAATGAAAAACTGGGTAACCAACGTTGATGGTTTCACCAGAGAGCAGATTGAAGCAAGCGCTGCAAAATAATCTTGTCGCTTCTTGTCTGAAGTGATAAAACGAACGAATCTTTGATCGAGAAGGGGGTTGCATTGAAAAATGCAGCCCCTTTTTTCTGTTGAACAGGAGACAAATGATTTATGTTAAAATATACGATTAAGCGTCTGCTTCAGTCGATCGTTACGATTTTTCTGATTGCGACAGCTGTATTTGTACTGATGCGTATGCTTCCTCCGGAGAAGTTCTATTTTGATCCGGATGAACAAATGTATCTGACTGATGATGTGCGAGAAGGCATTCTGCAAGAAGCCGGTTTGCTTGATCCGATTCCGGAACAGCTGATTCGTTTCTACAAAGATACACTGAAAGGTGATTTCGGTATTTCCCGCCGTATTCAGCGAGATGCTCCGGTAACAAAACTGATCAGCAAAAAAGTTGGTATTTCTCTGCGTAATGGTGCGATGGCTCTTGGCATTTCTGTCGTTGTCGGCGCCAGCATGGGTGTATTCCAGACTCTGTACAAAGACAAACTCTTTGATCACATCGGTACCGGCTACACAGTTTTTGTAAGAGCAGTACCTACCATTGTATCCTACTCTTTGATTCTGGTGTTCGGCTCCAAGGTTCTGG
Organism: Negativibacillus sp.; assembly: GCA_045633085.1. Lineage (GTDB taxonomy): Bacteria > Bacillota > Clostridia > Oscillospirales > Ruminococcaceae > Negativibacillus. The sequence continues at coordinate 8,617 of JAZQXX010000142.1, forward strand.
GATTACCGTCGCTGTATTCATCACGAAAGCCGGTGATTTCCAATATCATGCCGGTGCTGTGTCTTGCTATGGTTTCCATCGCCGGTTACGCAATCTGGACAAGACGTTACATGGTCGATGAACTGAACAAAGACTACATCAAAATGGCACGCATCAAAGGTCTGTCCAACCGTGAAATCATGTTTGGCCATGTTCTGAAGAATGCATTTGTGCCACTGGTACAGTATCTGCCAGCATCTTTGCTGGATACCATCGGTGGTTCTCTGCTGGTAGAACGCTTCTTCTCCATCCCGGGTATGGGTACCTTCCTGGCGGATGCCATTACCGCTTACGATGTCAACATTGTCCAGACACTGTCGCTGCTTTATGCAAGTCTCGGCGTTATGGGCGCTTTCCTGGGTGACGTTCTGATGACAATGCTCGACCCACGTATTTCTCTGCTTGCGAAGGAGGAATCTCGATGAGTAACGATAAAAAAGAATTGTTCCGTTTTGCGGAACACTCTGTGGAGGAAGCAGAAAGAATTGGCTTCTCTGATTATTCCTACTGGGGTTCTGTACTGCACAACTTCCTCAAGAAGAAAAGTGCAGTATTCATGCTGATTCTCTTCATTGTAGTAGTAATCTTCTCCTTTGTTGCATTGAAAATCGGTAAATACGATTATGAAAGTCTGAGAATCGACTATGATCTTGCGTTCCAGACTCCAAATGCTGAGTTCTGGTTCGGTACTGACAATCTGGGTCGTGACTACTGGTGTCAAGTATGGTATGCGGCACAGATTTCCATCCGTCTGTCTCTGATTGTTGTATTGGGCGAATCCATTCTGGGTGTTATTATCGGTTGCGTCTGGGGTTATGTACGCAGTCTGGACCGATTCTTCACCGAGCTGTATAACTTTATCAGCAACATTCCAACAATCATTTATATGACCCTGATTGCGATGGTTGTCGGTCAGTCTTTCACCACAATGGCAGTTACCATGATTTCCATTGGCTGGCTGGGTATGGCAAGAAATGTTCGCAACCTGGTTATGATGTACCGAGACAGGGAATACAATCTGGCTTCCCGCTGTCTGGGTACACCAATCTGGAGAATCCTGCATAAAAACATTCTTCCACATCTGGTAAGTGCCATCATTCTGCGACTGGCAATTTCCATCCCTTCCATCATTGCGCAGGAATCTACTCTGTCTTACCTTGGCCTCGGTCTGGGTATCGAAACCCCATCTCTGGGTATTCTGCTGCGTAATGCTCGCACAGACTTTATCAACAGACCACATCTGCTGTTCTTCCCAGCGGTAATTGTTTCCATTGTAACATTCACATTCTATCTGGTTGGTAACGCATTCTCTGATGCTGCCGATCCGAAAAATCATACATAAGCAGGAGGGAACGATATGAATAAAGAAATTATCCTTTCTGCAAAGGATGTAGAAATTGACTTCAATCTCCGCGGCAGAACACTGAAAGCGATCCGCAGATGTTCCCTTGACCTGTACAAAGGGGAGACCCTTGCGATTGTTGGCGAATCCGGTTCCGGTAAATCTGTTTTCACCAAATCCTTCCTGGGTATGCTGGAAGCAAACGGTAAGGTTACCGGCGGCAGCATCATGTATCACGATATCGATCTTGCTAAATATACCAAAGAAAAAGAATGGATGACCATTCGCGGCAAAAAAATCGCAATGGTTATGCAGGACCCGATGACTTCTCTTGACCCGCTGATGCCGGTCGGCAAACAGATTCGTGAAAGTATCGAGCGCAACCAGGGTCTGAAGGGTACTGCTGCAAAAGAAGCTGCTATCGAAATGCTGAAAAAAGTAGGTATTCCTGATGCAGAGAAACGATACGGTCAGTATCCGCATGAATTCTCCGGTGGTATGCGTCAGCGAGATGTAATTGCGATCGCTGTTGCTTGTCATCCTGAAATTCTGATCTGCGATGAGCCGACCACTGCGCTGGACGTTACCATTCAGGC
>JAZQXX010000143.1:0-1990 GCA_045633085.1 Negativibacillus sp.
GCAGCCGGCGTACTTCCTTTTGAACTGAGGCAGCTGGCACGCTCCATGCCAAAATCGGAACAGAGTTCAGTAGAGGAATTTCGGCTGCGAATCGGGAGACCTTTGTCGGTCGTGCTGCGGGACAGAGAAAAAGTGCTGCCGCGCAGTCCTGACGTTTCCGGAGAAGATCTGCGTACGACGTTGGAGATAGCAACACAGGCATCGGTCCATGCAGCGATGACGCAGATCCAACGTGGTTTTGTAACGATAAAGGGAGGCCACCGTATAGGATTATGCGGGACGGCGGTGCTGAAAGGCGAGAGAGTCTATAATTTGCGTGATCTGTCTTCGTTGAATGTTCGCATTGCTCGGCAGATGATCGGAATAGGGGAAACGATTTTACCTGTGCTTCGTCAAGTATCTGTTATGCCGTCTGTGCTGATCCTTGCGCCGCCGGGAGTGGGAAAGACGACGCTGCTTCGTGACATGATCCGCTGTTTATCCTGCGGAATTGGCGGATTATCGATGCGGGTCGGTGTTGCAGATGAAAGGGGAGAGCTTGCGGCAATATATAAAGGTGTTCCGCAATTTGACTTGGGGCCGCAGACAGATGTTGTGGACGGATGCAGCAAAGCGGACGGACTTATGATGCTTTTAAGAGGAATGAACCCACAAGTGATGGCTGTAGATGAGATTACAGCGCCGGAAGATGTTGCCGCAATTGAATGTGCCGTTGGATGCGGAACGACTTTGCTTGCAACGGCGCATGGCAGTAAAGTTGAAGATTTAAAATACAGACCTTTGTATGTGCGGTTGCTGAAGATGCATATTTTTCAAAAAGTTCTGATTATCAAATGTGAGAATGGAATGCGCCGATATCGCGTGGAGGACATGCCGTGTTGAAAATCATTGGGGTTATGTTTGTTCTGTTTGGAAGCGTCGGAATTGGGTGGTCGATTATACGGCGAATGAATGCAAGGGTGGCTGCGTTGAGATCCTTGGCGGCAGCTCTTGATGCGTTGGAGTGTGAACTGGATTTTTCTTTGCCATCTCTGGAAATGTGGCTTCAGAGCGTGTCCGACCGGGTCACAGAACCGGCGGCGTCATTTTTCAGAACGTGTGTCAACAGAATGAAGGCGCGGGAGGGTTTGACGTTGTCGGAAGTTTGGAAGGAAACAGCGGAAAAAGAGTTGTCAGTGCTGAAACCTGACGACGTGGAAACGCTTATGTTGGTTGGCTCAGTATTGGGAAGGTATGATGCAGAAAGCCAGAAAAATGCGATTTCAACTGCGCGGATCAGATTGGAGGCACAAACAAAACAGGCATCGGAAGAGTTTGGCAAATGCGGAAAGGTGTACGGAACGTTGAGTGCTGCGGTTGGAATTTTCATTGTAATTGTTTTGGTATAAAAGTTCATGCGTAGAAGCTGCGCCACAAAAAAGTGACGCGCATTATAGCAAAAAGTCAGGGCCAAACGGCCCTGACAAAAGTGAAGGAATTTAATTGCAGGATGAAGTATTTTCCGTGCGAAGAGGCAGGTTTCGGAAAATATCAGAGACTCTTGCTTCGAAGGCAGTATGGTCTGATGCTTTTCGGAGTGCTTTTGCGGCTTTTTCGTTGTCGTCAAATAAACCGATCAAGTAGAACCAGAGTTCCTTCATGCGCATCATGGCGTTGTGTCGGCTGTTGAATGAGATGCAGTAGCGTTCGTAGAGATCGTCATGAAAAGCGCGCAGAGTTTCGATGTCGGCGGGTGCACCGCCGTTGACTTTGCGGGCAAGAGCCGGGTCGCCGATCAGACCGCGGCCAAGCATAATTGCTTGAAGTGACGGAAATTGATCGCGTGTCTGTGCGCACTGTTCTGCGGTGGCCAAATCGCCGTTATAACAAATCGGTAGTGTGCAGTTTGGAAAGATGCTGGCAAAAAAGTCGCGGTGAACGGGGAATTTGTAAAACTCCCTTTGAACGCGGGGGTGGATGATCAGTTCATGAATTGGGTACTGCTGAAACA
>JAZQXX010000144.1:0-8429 GCA_045633085.1 Negativibacillus sp.
GGATTTTTGTTTTGCGGGGACTTGAAGCCAAAGTGGGTATGAGGCGTGAAGAAAATGATTCAGTGAATCATTTTTAGCCGAGTCCGTGAAATGCGGTAGCATGAGCGAAAAAGCCTGCAAAGCAGGCGTGTCCCGTCACTCAGACCCAAAAAGAGCTGTGTCCTTTCGGACACAGCTCTTTTGATCGTTTAAATTAAATCGCTCTTGCAAAGAAGATAGAATCACTGTCTTCAGAGGTTGCTTCAAAGCCCTGTGCTTTCCAGAAAGCGATGGCTTCCTTGTTTGCCTTTTCGCAGGACAGGGATAAGTAATCGTAGCCTTGTGCAGTCATTGCAGCACGTACATCGGCAAAAATCTGAGAGCCGATACCCTGTCTTTGCAGCGGTCCATCCACCATGAACCAGCCGATGAAGGCGTCGTTCTGTTCCGGATAGCCGGTGATCAGTTCAAGCACAGATACAAGGTGATCCTTCTGATAGAAGCCGACAAGATATTTATCGTTGCTGTCAACACCATCCGGTACGCGGCTGATGATCTCAGTCAGGCTTTCCACGGTTGGTGCTGTATTCAGGTACTGGAAGTATTTCTGATTGGATTTGCACAGTGCGTAAACATCAGAAATATCCGCTTCAGTGATGCGACGAACATCATGAGAGCTGCTGAGAGCAGCCATGTTCAGAGAAGGTTTGGTTTCGTAATCGATGGCCTGACGGAACTGAGTTTCAAAGAGGTCGCGATAGGTGCCGCCAAGTGCAAGCAGTTCTTCATGGGTACCCTGTTCGGCGATGACACCGTCTTTGACAACGAGAATGCGGTCAGCCTTGAGAATAGTGGAAAGTCGATGAGCGATGACAATGCTGGTACGACCCTTCATCATTGCTTCCAACGCGTCCTGGATCGCATTTTCGGAGATGGAGTCCAACGCACTGGTCGCTTCGTCCAAAATGAGGATTTTCGGATCTTTCAAGATAACGCGAGCCAGGGAGATACGCTGTTTTTCACCGCCGGAAAGTTTCAGACCGCGGTTGCCGACTTCGGTGTCGTAGCCTTTTGGCTGTTTACTGATGAAGTCGTGAATGTTAGCGATACGGCAGGCAGCTTCGATTTCTTCCATGGTAGCGTCTGCTTTGGCATAGCGCAGATTTTCCAAAATAGTGCCGTTAAAGAGGTAGGTTTCCTGCGTTACCACACCCACACACTGACGGAGATATTTCAAATCAAAGTCACGGACATCGACACCGGCAATGGTGACGCTGCCGCTTAGTACATCATAGAGTCGAGGGATCATGTTGACTACAGTGGATTTACCGGAGCCGGAAGGACCGACGATGGCGTACATTTTACCACCCGGAACGGTGAAGTTTACATCGGTCAGCAGAGGTTTGGATGGGTCATAGCTGAATGCTACGTGTTTATACTCGATCGGCTGCATAACAACATCCGGTTTTTTGCCATCTTCCGGAGTAACGATGGTGTTTTCGCGGTCGAAGTAATCAAAGATTCGGGTAAAGAGCGCCAGGGAACGGGTAAAATCGACCTGCAGATTCAGCAGAGATTCCACCGGTCGGTACAGTCGGTTGATGAGGGATACGGTGGTGGTGATGATACCAACAGACAGTGCAGGGTCCCACTGTTTGATAATAAGCAGACCGCCGACAAAGTAAATCATCAGAGGTCCCAGCTGGCTGAACATACCCATTACGACCATGAACCACTTGCCGCTGCGGCGTTCTTTCAGAGCGATTTCTGTTGCTTCGCTGTTGACCTTGACGAACTTCTCGTATTCTTCTTCCTCACGGGTGAAGATCTTCACCAGCATGGAACCGCTGACAGACAGGGTTTCGTTGATGACCTGGTTCATCTCGTCATTTTTGGCCTGACTTTCGCTGAGGAGCAGCCAGCGAGTTTTACCGGCGCTTCTGGTTGGAATGATCAACAGAGGCAGTACAGCAATACCCACCAATGCCAGTTTCCAGCTCATGGAGAACAGAGCAACTAAGGTCGTGACAACGGTTGCTGTATTGCTGACAACACTGGACAAGGTGCCGCTGATGACAGAGCTGACACCGCTGATATCTGTGTTCATTCGGGTGATGATATCACCCTGTTTCTCTGTGGTAAAGAAAGAATGAGGCATATACTGCAGATGGCGGTACATCTGATTTTTCATATCAAAGATGATACGCTGAGAGATCCATGAGTTGATGTAACTTTCCAGCACACCAATAAGCTGACTGATACCCAGCGAACAGAATGCCATGAGCAGCAGACGAACCAGCAGAGCAAGGTCCTGTCCTACCAATGCCTGATCCACAATACGACCGGTAATGATCGATGGCAGCAAGCCTACTGTTGCGGAAAGCAAAATAGCCACAAATACAAACATAAACTGCAGCCAGTATGGTTTCAAATATGAAAGGATACGAAGCAAAAGCTCCTTCGTTACCTTCGGCATATTCAGTTTTTCTTCTTCGGTTAGGAAGCCTTTCGGTCCCAATGAATTTCTTCCTCCAGCCATAAAAAACCTCCTGTTTTTTGTTCTGTCAGCGAAAAATCCGCTGCTTTGTTTTTATTGTATCATTGTGCGGTTGGTGATGCAATCGAAAGGAACGACAATTTCCGATGATTTTACATAATATCTTGACAGCTAATGTTTATTAGCCTATAATGGAGCTAACAAATATTAGCCTTGGAGGCATGTATGGAACGTGGAAGCACTAAACAGAGGATCTTGCTGGAAGCCTTAAAGCTTTTTGCGAAAGAGGGCTATGAAGCCGTCAGCGTAGAACAGATCGCAAAAGCTGTGGGGATCAAAGCACCATCCTTGTATAAGCACTATAAAAGTAAACGCGATATTTTTGACAGCATCCTCAGAAGAATGGAAGAGCGCGACAGAGAACAGGCTGCTGCTTGCGATTTGCCGGAAGAAACCAAAGAAGTGGATCCTCAGTCCTATGAAGATCCATCCATCGACGATCTGATCACATTCAGCAAAGAGATGTTCCGCTACTGGACAGAAGATGAATTTGCCGCATCGATGAGGAAAATGCTGACCGTAGAACAGTATCGCAGCGAAGAAATGAACCGGCTGTATCATCAGTATTTAGGCTCCGGTCCTCTTGCCTATGTGACTGACTTTTTGGGTTCTGAGGAAAAAGCGCTGTTACTGTATAGTCCGATGCATCTGCTTTACACTGTCTACGACAGTGCAGAGGATAAAGCGGCTGTCTTAAACCTTCTTGATGAACATATGGAGAGGTGTAAACATGAATTATCCGCTGAGTGAAAAGTATAGTACCCCTGAACTGATGGCGAAAATGATGGGACCGAACCCGCTGAAACTGGAAGAAGAAATGTTGACCGGACACAAGATTCCTAAAAAGAGCGTTGTCTGCGATTTAGGAAGTGGACAGGGGATCACCAGTGTATTTACGGTGAAAGAATACGGCTTCACCGTTTATGCAGCTGACTTATGGAGTGATCCGGAAGAAAACAGAAAATTCTTCCGAGAGATGGGACTGTCTGAAACGGAAATCATTCCAGTGAAAGCAGATGCCCATGCTCTGCCATTCGAGAAGGAATTTTTTGATGCTGTCATCAGCACCGATTCCTACAACTTTTTCGGTCTTGATCCTAATTTTCTGGACGAGAAATTGCTGCCTTTTGTAAAGCCGGGAGGATATATTTATATCGTAGTTCCAGGCATGAAAAAAGACTGCCATGATGATTTGCCATCGGTCTTGCTCCTTTCCTGGACTCCGGAACAGATGGCTTATCTCCACGACGTTGATTATTGGCATAACATTGTCAGCCACAGTAAAGATGCGGAGGTCATCGAAGTCAGCCAGATGGAATCCAACGAAGAAGTATGGGCAGATTGGCTGAAGCAGGAGAAACGTTACGCCATCAGCGACCGAAAATCTATGGAAGCCGGCGCAGGCAAATACCTGAACTTCGTGAAAATCGTACTTCGCAAAAAAGACAAATAGCACGGTCGAAATTCCGTCAGCCTATTGAATTTTCTGAAAATTAGGGTATAATTCTTACTGTGAATCATCGCTGATGGAAGGAGAATAGAAATGGAACTCTACAAAAAGATCGACCTTGTAGAATGTCATCGCTGCCATGGCGTTGGCGTACTGGAAGAAGAAGGCGGCTGGTGCATGTATGTAGCTTGCATTGACTGCGGCTGCCGTACTGCAGAAATCGCTTACAATTCCCCAGAAGAACGTGAAGAAGCTGCGAAAAAAGCTGCTGACCTCTGGAACAGAGGCAAAACCGTTTACACTGGTTTCGGCGACTAATCAGAATATATGACCTCGGATCGGAATCCGGGGTCTTTTTCTGTTTCTTGAGCTTTTTTGACATTCGTGTTATGATGGATGCAGTCGAATCGGAAAGAAGGGTAACTATGAAAAAATCAAGCAAAGTCCTTGTGTGGAGCTGGGCGATCTTAGCTCTGCTGACGGTAGGATTTTACCTTGTGCGACCATATCGATCAGCAGCAGATTGGGTCATCACACACATTTCTGCACCTCTGAGGGAAACCATGGGTGCAGTGTTTAACTGTGTTCCATTCTCGGTAGCAGAGGTACTGTATACCGTTATTATTGTGGGAGCCTTGCTGTTTTTAACGAAGACAGTGAAAGCTGTCAAACAGTCCGATGAAAAGGGAAAAACACTGTTTCTCCGTATGGCAGCTTTGCTGATGGTCCCGGTTGTGATTTTCAGCGGCTATAATTGGCTGTGGGCGTTGGGTTACTACGGAACGACCTTTGCGGAACAAAGCGGTTTAACCAACAGCGGTATTTCTGTGGAAGAACTGACCGCCGTGACGGAATATTTCGCAAAACAGGCCAGTGCCTACTCCGTACAGGTACAGCGTGATGCGGAAGGTCACTTCACCGAAGAAGACTTTTGGCAGGATCATGAAGGCTTGTACGACAATTTCGAGCAGGAATTTCCTTTCCTGAAAACCAAAGAGCTTCGTCCGAAGCCGATGTTTTACAGTAAATTGATGAGTTTGCTTGGCTTTACCGGATTCTATTTCCCGTTTACGGGAGAGGCGAATGTCAATACAGACTTCCCGGCAGCCTTGCAGCCGGAAACCATTTCTCACGAATTGGCTCATCAGCGCAGAGTGGCATCAGAGTCGGAAGCAAACTTTGTGGGCATTGCGGCTGCTATCGCATCGGAGAAACCGGTGTATCAGTACTCGGCTTATTTGTCCGGATTAACCCATCTGTCCAACGCGCTCTACACAGTGGATAGGGAAGCATGGTACGCCATCAGCGAAACCCTGTCACAGGAAGTGCGCATTGACTGGAACGACAACAGCCTATACTGGAAGCAGTTTGAAAGCCCGGTTGAAACCGTTGCTACCGGTGTGTATGACAGCTACCTGAAGCACAATGATCAGGAGCTGGGTATCAAGAGCTACGGTGCCTGCGTGGACTTGCTGGTCGAGTATTACAAAGATAAAATTTAAGGAAAAATCCTACTCTTTCGAGGGTGGGATTTTTGTTTTTAATGTTAATGCTTTAGTGCGCTACCATGCTAATTTAGAGTACTGCATTCTGACTGAATTTTCGTGGACTAAACTATCGAATACAGAGATTCTTTGCCTTGCGAAAGTGCTTGTGGATTGACTGTATTTCTGCAATCTGATACCATAAATTTATAGACAAAAAACGCATTCAGATACAATAAATTTTTTAAGAAAGTGAGTGTCTTCCCTATGCTTATGAAACCTTCCGCAATCAAAGAAATCGTCATCGACGGTCATTCCTTGACCATCGAAAGTTTCGTTGCTGTTGCACGCTACGGCGCAAAAGTATCTCTTGCTCCGGAAGCTCTGGAAGCAATGAAAAAATCCCGTGCTCTCGCAGAAAAAATCGCTGCTGAGAAACGTGTTGCTTACGGCATCACCACCGGTTTCGGTGACTTCCAGAACGTAGCTGTTCCGGAAGAAATGTCCAACCAGCTGTCCACCAACCTGATCCTCAGCCACTGTACCGCTCACGGCGACCCATACAGCGAAGAAGTTGTTCGCGGTATGCTGCTGCTCCGTGCAAACGCTCTCTGTGGCGGTGTGTCCGGTGTTCGTCCAATTCTGGTAGAAATGTTCATCGAAATGCTGAACAAAAACGTAGTTCCAGTGGTTCCACAGAAAGGTTCTCTGGGTTCTTCCGGTGACCTTGCTCCTCTGGCTCATATGTCCCTGCCTCTGCTGGGCAAAGGCCGCGCAGTTTACGAAGGCGTGGAAATGGATGGCGCTGAAGCTATGGCGAAAGCAGGCATCCCAACCCTCGACACTTTGGTTTGTAAAGAAGGTCTTGGTTTGACCAACGGTACCTGCGCAATGACTTCCGTTGGTACTCTGGCTCTCTACGATACCATCCGCTGTGCTAAAATGGCTGACGTTATCGCTTCTCTGTCCATGGAAGGTCTTACCGGTCTGAAAAATGCCTTCGACCCACGTGTACACGCAGTTCGCGGTCAGAAAGGCCAGATGCAGGTTGCTAAAAATATGCTGCTGCTGACCGAAGGTTCCGAGATCCTGTCCAACTGCCAGAAAGACCGCGTACAGGACGCATACTCTCTGCGCTGTATCCCACAGGTTCACGGTGCGATCCGCGATGCTCTGGAATATGTACAGTCCAAAGTTGAGATCGAGCTGAACGCTGTTACCGATAACCCACTGATGTTCCTGGATGACGAAGCTGTTATCTCCGGCGGTAACTTCCACGGCGAACCAATGGCACTGGCATTCGACTTCCTGGGTATCGCTTGCTCCGAGATCGCTGACATCTCCGAACGCCGTACCGAACGTATGGTAAACGCTGCTCTGTCCAACGGTCTGACCCCATTCCTGACCATTCAGGCTGGCGTAAACTCCGGTTTCATGATCGTACAGTACTCCGCAGCTTCCATGGTATCCGAAAACAAAGTTCTGGCTCATCCGGCTTCTGTTGACTCCATCCCATCTTCCGCTAACCAGGAAGACATGGTTTCCATGGGTACCACCGCTGCAAGAAAATCCGGCTGGATCGTACAGAATACCTTCTCTGTACTGGCTGACGAACTGCTGACTGCTTGCCAGGCAATCGACATCCGCCGTATGAAAAATTCTCACGGTCATGGTATTTCTCCTGTTCATCAGGCGATTTACGACCTGGTTCGCGCAGAAGTTGACTTCTACGAAATCGACCGCGAGATCCGTCCTGATCTGGAGGCAGTTGACCGCATCGTAAGAGAAGAAAAACTGCTGCAGATCGTTGACGAAATGGTTCCTGAATTCAACTAAACTTTATATAAATTCAAGGAGGAAAAACTTATGGATTTCAATATTCATGATGCTATGACCATCAAACTGGACTATGAACTTCCAGAATATCCTACCCGTGTGGAAGGCCTGCGTCAGGCTCCAAAACGTGAATCTCACCTGAGCGAAGCAGACAAAGTTCTGGCTATCAAAAACGCTCTGCGTTACATCCACCCAGACCATCACGAAATGATGGCAAAAGAATTTGCTGAAGAGCTGGAAACCACCGGCCGTATCTACGGTTATCGTTTCCGTCCACAGGGTGCTCTCCACGGCAAACCAATCGATGAATATAAAGGCAACTGCATCGAAGGTAAAGCTTGCCAGGTTATGATCGACAACAACCTGGACTTCGACGTAGCTCTCTATCCATACGAATTGGTTACCTACGGTGAAACCGGTCAGGTATGCCAGAACTGGATGCAGTACAGACTGATCAAAAAATATCTGGAAGTTATGACCGATGAACAGACTCTCGTTGTTGAATCCGGTCACCCACTGGGTCTGTTTGCTTCCCACAAAACTTCTCCACGTGTTATCATCACCAACGGTCTGATGATCGGTATGTTCGATAACCAGCAGCAGTTCAACCGTGCAGCAGCTTTGGGCGTAGCAAACTACGGCCAGATGACCGCAGGCGGCTGGATGTACATCGGTCCACAGGGTATCGTTCACGGTACCTTCAACACCCTGCTGAACGCAGGCCGTCTGTTCCTGGGCATTCCAAACGAAGGCAACCTGGCAGGCAGACTGTTCATTTCCTCCGGTCTGGGCGGTATGTCCGGTGCTCAGGGTAAAGCAGCTGACATCGCAGGCGCGGCTTCCATCATCGCAGAGGTTGACATCTCCCGTATCATGACCCGCTACACTCAGGGCTGGGTTGACAAATACACCGCAGATGTTGCAGAAGCTGTTGCTTGGGCAAGAGAAGCTCAGGAGAAACAGGAAGCTTGCGCGATCGCTTACCACGGCAACATCGTAGACCTGCTGGAATACGTTCTGGAGAACAACATCCATGTTGACCTGCTGTCCGACCAGACTTCCTGCCACGTTCCATACGACGGCGGTTACTGCCCACAGGGTCTGACCTTCGAACAGAGAACCG
>JAZQXX010000145.1:0-2583 GCA_045633085.1 Negativibacillus sp.
GATTCTGAAGGACAGCAAAGTATCTAAAACGGAGGGTATCACTGGAGAACAGATGATGGCGATCGTAAAAGAAGCTCGCGAGCGTTCTGAATACGACTACGATGTAGAAGTAAACGAAGACGATAAGATCTTGACTCTGTCCACCTGTACCTACAAATACGGTAAAAATAAAAACATTCGCTTTATTGTTATGGCAAAACTGGTGACCGAGGAAGATACACTGGTTGAAACCGCTAACATCACCCTTAATGCCGACAAAATCGAAATCAAATAAACGAGGTTAGGGCATGAAACAAAGAGTGTTGGCTCTGCTTTTGGCTTCTGTGCTTCTTCTAAGCGGCACAGGCTGCGAAAGCAGAGAAACTCCTGTTGTGGATGAAGTTCCGAAGCAGGAGGTACAGACTCCTGCGGCTAAGCCGGAGGAATCCAAAAAAGAAGAAATCAAACAGCCTGAAATCGTTGTCGATGTTCCGGAGCTGGGTGGAGATATTGCTACCCTGAAGGCGCAGAATGACGACGTTGTTGGTTGGCTGAAGATTCCGGATACGGAAATCGATAACGCAGTAATGCATACTACCAACAATGATTTCTATCTCCGTAAAGATGAGCTAAAACAGTACAGCTGGACCGGTTGCTATTTTGCAGACTTCGAATGCAGATTTGGACCGACAGCGGATGATTTGGGACGTTCTACTGTTATCTACGGCCACAACATCAACTATGATGACGGCAAAGATAAGGAACGTTTTAGCCAGCTGTTCCATTTCGCTGACGAGGAATGGGCAAGAGAGCATCCGTATATCTATTTCTCCACACCGGAAGAGGATATGCTTTGGGAAGTGTTCGCTGTGGCATACACCACCAAGGATTTCAACTATATCCAGGTGCTGAAAGACCGCAAGGTGTCCGATGAACAGCTTACCGAGGCTCAGATGATCAACATCGTGAATGAAGCGAGAGAACGCTCTGAGTATGATTACAACGATGTGGAAGTAGACGGCGATGATAAGATCCTGACTCTGTCCACCTGTTCCTACAAATACGGAACCAATCGCAGTGATGTACGTTTCATCGTTATGGCGAAGCTGGTGACCGAAGAGGATACGCTGGTAGAAAAAGCGAACATCACCCTCAACACAGACAAAAAAGAAGTGCAGTAATGCAAAAAAGCCGACTGATTTTTCAGTCGGCTTTTTGTTTGCTATAAGTTAATGATACGAGTGCACAGAGCCTCAGCCTCTTCTCTGCGATGAGTGATGAGAAGGAGCTGTTTGCCTTTGGTAGCTTCTTTTACCACCTGCAGACAGTGCTGCAAGGTGGCTTCGTCTAAGCCTTGGAATGGCTCATCCAGCAGATATAAATCTCCGCCATAAGCGAGAGTACGGGCGATAGCAAGACGTCGGCGCATGCCGCCGCTGAGCTGCAGAGGAGTTTTGTGAGCGGAGTCGGCTAAACCAAGACGTTCCAACCATACAGCTGCATCGGAATGACGCTCCGGTGGAAGTACCAGCTTTAGGTTATCCTCCGCACTAAGCTGCGGGAGTAAGCGGTCTTCCTGAAAGAGGACAGCAATGCGTTTGCCTTCCAAGCCGTGAACGGTACCGGAATCCACAGGCTGCAAACCGCAGAGAACACGGAGCAGGGTGGTCTTTCCGCGACCGGATGGAGCGAACAAACAAAGCTGTTCCGAGCTGTCAATATCCAAGGAAAAGCCCTTTAAAATATACTTGTCGTCAAATTGAACGGAGATATTACGAATTGAAATCATGATTCTTCTCCTTTCGACAGTAAAAAGCGGCGATTGACCTGCTGCATCAGACGGAGCAGCAGTTTTTCAAGCAGCATGGACAGGAGAATAACAACCAAAGTCCATGCGAACAATTCCGGTATTTCAACATAAATTTTGGAGTCATGGATCTGTCGGCCGATGGCCATTTTAGGAAGTCCCAGTACCTCTGCGGCGATGCCGGACTTCCATGCGAAACCTAAACCGTTGACACAGGCCGAGCTGAAGTATGGAAGTACAGCTGGGAAGTAGAGGAAACGCAGTTTCTTCCAAAGAGACAGGCGATAAACTTGTGCCATTTCAAGAAGCTGGCGATCGGTACTGCAAATACCTTTATAGACATTTTCGTAAATCATCGGCAGCACCATAAGGAAGCTGATGAATACCGGCAGCCATTTGGATGGAATCCATACCAAAGCTAAAATCGTGAAGGAAGCTACCGGTGTAGCACGGATAATGCTGATCGGTGGATGCAAAAAGCTGCGAATGGCAGGAACAGCTGCCGCCAATGCAGAACACAGGCAGCCAACAATCACAGCCAGCAGGAACGCCAAGAGTACCTTTCCTAAAGAAGCCGCAACGGTCGTCCAGAACAGTGGAGTCTGCACCAAAGAGCAGAGCGTTTTCAGCACCATTCCCGGTGATGGCAGCAGCAAAGGTTTATTGATTCGAACGCAGCAAAGCTGCCATAACGTGATCCACGTTACAGCAGCAATGCTCAGGGTAAAAATTGACTTTGTTTTCTTAGCGGTGGTAGTAGAATGCTTCATCCGGTACGGTGCCTCCGCCAGCTTTAG
>JAZQXX010000146.1:0-2049 GCA_045633085.1 Negativibacillus sp.
TCTGCTTGGCCAGCAGATCGTAAATGGAGTCGATGTACTCCTCACCGGTCTTGGAGAAGCCGGCAGGAGAACCCAGAGATGCATTGACTACATCGCAGCCCAGGAGCATAGCATCTTCCATAGCAGCAACGATATCGTCGGTATAAGCGCCGCCGTTGGCACCGAATACCTTCATGACGATGAGCTGCGCATCAGGAGCCATACCTACCACATCGGTAGTCTCCAGCTTGTTGGCAGCAGCGATACCTGCTACGTGAGTACCATGGTCACCGGCCTCATCCTGGCTGTGGTCAGCGCTTAGGCTGTTGTCGCAGTAGTTGAACGCATAAGGAACCTTGGTGCTGCGGTACAGAGTCTTTGCGGTGACCGTAGTTCTTCTCTCGTAAGAGTTCAGTTTCTCCACAACAGCAGCCACTTCATCCATGGACAGATAGCCTTCGTTACCTTCGACCATAGCGGAATCCAGCGCACCGAAAGAGGGATGATCCAGATCCAGACCGGTATCGATGATGGCGATCTTCATGCCTTCACCGGTGTAGCCCAGATCTTCCCAAACCGTATGCACACCGGTCATAGCACCGGAGGCAGCGGTGTTGGGGGTGGAAACGGCACAAGGATCATAAGTAGGCATCAGGAAAACGCTCTTGACACCGCTGATCTTTGCAATCTTTTCCAGGTTTGCGTACTCAGTTTCCACGGAGAACGCGTTTGCCAAATAGGTGAACTGATAGCGGACCTCGAGCTTCTTACCGTTCAGAACAGTACGCTCGATGGCGGCGATTACACTATTCTGCTTCTGAATCATCTGCTGCTCAACATTGGCAGAAACCAGCAGCGGAGAGGTGTGGCTCTCAGCCAGGGCAGCGCCTTCCATCACGACGAATGCGCGAACGACTTCGTCGACCTTGTAAAGGGAAGCTGCTTCCTTCAGTTCCTCCAGCCATGCAGGCACGGTGGTCTGAGGCAGGTCAGCCGCAGGCATATCGGTGGGAGATACTGCCCACTTACCATCGGCTTCGTTCTTTTCCACGACCTCGAGTTCGATCGGATCGTCTCTGAGATTGAGAGAATCCTGACCCTTGGTATTCTGAGATACCACACGGTCATTTTCGAAGCGGGAATTTTTGTTTGTAGATGCGTTACTGTCAGAAGTTTCTGTGGTATTCACATAGCTATCTGCTCCGGCAGTCACAGCGGATGCCGCAGGAGACAACAAGGAGACTACCATACAAACCACCAAAAGCATCGCAAGCAATCGATTGCTTCTCATAGTCTACCTCCTAAAATTTGCCCATCCAGTTTTAACCGAAACCCACATAATCAAAAAACCGTTACCGCTTAGCTTCCATCATTATGGGAATACGTCAATTCCAAAAAATGGGCAGGATTTAGTATTCGTGCATAACGAATATATCCTTATATATAATATATTCTTTCATTTTCAACAAATCAAGGGTGAATATCGCACGGTTTTGTGTGGTATACCACTGTTCTATTTATGTATTTTCACAAATTGTACATATTTTACAGGTTTTTCCTCCCACGTCTTTTCTGTTTCTTGCATAAATTTTCTGTATATATGCAGAAACAGTGCAGGTAGATACCCGCACTGTTTAGCGCATCATTAACTTTTAGGGACATTCGTCACTCTGTCTCCGGGCCGTTCGTCCGGCGGCAGGTGATAATCTGCGGTTGGTGATTGCGAAAGTTCGCCCTGCTCAGGCAGCCCAATGGTGCCCTGGGTGGTTTCAACCGTTGTTTGGGGCACAGATTCCACCGGGTTGATTTCTTCTTTGGTAGAAGGCACCGCTGCGTCCTGCTCTGAGGATTGGGGGATTTTCGTAGCAGCCACACTGTCATTTCCATTTTGGGACTCCGTTCCTTTGATACAGCCTGCAGCACATAAGCAAACCGCCATTGTGATCAGCAGGATCATCAGTTTCTTCATAGACATTCCCCTTTCCAAAGTACTTACAATCAATATCCAAGAAAAACTTGAACAAATCATGATGCATATGTAAATTTTCTGTTCTGCAGGTTTTGCATGCA
>JAZQXX010000147.1:0-2613 GCA_045633085.1 Negativibacillus sp.
AGGCGAAATCCTTGCTGCACGCGAGGCTTATGATGCATTGAGCGCAGCAGATAAAGCAAAGGTTACCAATTACAGCACATTGACCGCGGCAGAAGAAACTTTGGAAAAACTGCTGACAAAATCCATCAAAGAAGTGGAAGAGCTGATTTCTGTCATTGGTAAGGTGACCTTGAACTCCAAAGACAAAATCACAGCTGCGAGAAAAGCCTACGATAAGCTGACTGCGGAAGAAAAACAGAAAGTCACCAATTACAAAACTTTAACTTCTGCGGAGAATACCTACAAAGAGTTGGTAGAAGAAACGATCAGCGAAGTAGAAAAACTGATCAAAGCCATCGGCACAGTGACAAAAGACTCCAAAACTGCCATCACGAAAGCAAGAACTGCTTACGATGCACTGCCAGAAGAACTGCAGGAGAAAGTAGAAAACTACGACGACCTTGTTGACGCAGAAAAAGCCTTCAAGAAACTGTCGGAAACCGCGACGACTGCAACAACAACTACGACAGCAACCACAACACAGACTGTAAGCACACAGCGGGTGGTTGGAAGCGGTAAAGAAGAACCGGAAAAACCAGAGCTTCTGCAGCTGCAGGAAAAATTGAATGCCGTAGACAGCAGTATGACCTACGAGAATGCACTGGAATTGCTGAAAGCAGTTTATACGTTGGATGAAAGCGAACGATTGGCATTAGAAGACGGCGATGGCTTCAAAACGCTGCAGGATATCATCAAAGTACACGCTCATACCGACGAAAAAACCGGGATCATAGTGGAAGGTCTGCCATGGAATATAGAGGTTATCGTCAATTCTGATGAAATCCAGCGAGTTCAGGATGATATGGAAAAACGACTGACCAATGCGGAAGTTCTCGGACTTTGGAACATTTCCTTGCAGGATGTCATCAGCGGTGAGCGCTATGTGCCGGAGGATGTGCTGAAACTCAAAATTCCGCAATCGCTGCTGAAAGACAAAGGTTTTGATCGCATTTCCATCATTCACTTTAACGAGGTAGCAGAAATCGAAGTGCTGAGTACCACCAAAGAAGGCGACTACCTCATCTGCGATGTGGTGGAATTCTCCTACTATGGTGTAACTGGATTTACCGATACCGCAGAAGCCGTCGAGGAAGAATCGACCGTATCCTCTTGGCTGATCTGGGTGGCTTTGTCTGCCGTAGGTTTGACAGCACTGGCTGTTTTGCTGTACTTCCGCTTCAACATGAAAGAAGAGGAAACAGCTGAAGATACAGAATTTATTTTATAGGAGGTATTTTTATGAAACAGAAATTGATTGCCCTTCTGCTGGCGACAGCGATGATGACATCCATGTCTGTCACAGCATGGGCGAGTGATTCCTTAGGAACGGACATCGAAGGGAATGACATTGCAGGATATTCGGATGATGATGCAGTGACTGTTACTTTGACTTTATCAAAAGGCGAAGGTTATTTAACAAACATCGATGATGAAGCAATGGTCATGCAGGAGCTGACAGTGCCATACTTCGATTTAGCAAACTACGGATTAGAGAAATTCTATTATAATCCGGATGGTTATCAGCCTGATGGGAATAGTTGGATGTTTGTTCCAGCTGAAAGCGCAGACGTAGCAGAAGGCCATGTTACGATGCTCCATGCTTTGATTTACGCCACTGAGATTTATTATGCGGGTATTCCGGCTGATGAAGCGGGCTTAGGCGCGATTGCGTATGATCTTGAAAATTTGGTTGGTTATTCACAGACTTCTACACCGGGCAGTACATTTTTGCTTAACTTCTGGGATACAAATACCGGAGGAAGTTTGATGTACTATGTCAACAATGATTATCCTATGGGTATTTCGAACGACTATGTAAGAATCGGTGCATCTGCGGACCAGGTTAAGTTAGAGGATGGCGACCATATCCATCTGCATATTATGGACTATTATGGCGAAAAATACTTCACTTCCTTTGGTATTTTCGAATCTGATGTTGATGGGAATATCAAAACTGTGAGTCCAGGTGAAATCGTAGATGTAACACTGAACAGCAGATGGACCGATATTTGGGGAATGATGAGCGGTCCGATGGAAAGCTACACAGAAGCTTTACCATACTCTGAAATCTATATCACCCAAGACAGAAGCTTAGCCTGGGATGAGTGGGACTATCTTGGTGATACCGATGATAGCGGTAATTTCCAAATCGATACCAGTGAACTGGAACCGGGTACTTATTATCTTTCTTCGATTATGACCTATCAGGAAGGCAATGGGCAGATGGCAGAGTACGCACCTGCTACCTTCACACTGATTATTGAGGATGATAACGAAAGCCAGGATCCGGCACCAAGCATCCTCTACGGTGATGCCAACGGAGATGGGGCAGTGGATTACAGAGATGCTGTACTGGTTCTGAATTACGAAGTAGGCAACATTAGCGAAATCGATACTGCAGCTGCGGATATGAATCAGGATGGACAGATCACCTATCAGGATGCTGTTCTGATCCTCAATGCAGATGTCAATCAATAGAGAAAGGGAGAATCGCTTATGAACACTGTAAAACGATTTTTAGCACTGCTGCTCACCATTGCTATGGTGCTCAGCCTGTCCGTGAACGTATTTGCA
>JAZQXX010000148.1:0-4068 GCA_045633085.1 Negativibacillus sp.
ATTATGAGCAAATACAAATTTTGGTTTGTTGTAGGAAGCCAGTCCCTCTACGGTGATGACGTGCTTAAAACAGTTGCTGAAAGAAGTGCAGAAATGGCAGCAGAACTTTCCAAAGTTCTCCCATACCCACTTGAATACAAAGTAACAGCAATGGCAAACAAACAGATTGCAGACATTATCAAAGAAGCTAACTATGACGACACATGTGCAGGTATCATCACATGGTGCCATACATTCAGCCCATCCAAAATGTGGATCAACGGTCTTGTAAATCTTCAGAAACCATACTGCCACCTTGCTACACAGTACAACCTTGAAATCCCTAACGAAGAAATCGATATGGACTTCATGAACCTGAACCAGGCTGCTCACGGTGACCGTGAACACGGCTTCATCGCAGCTCGTCTGCGTATGCCACGCAAAGTTGTTTGCGGCTACTGGAAAGACGAAGACGTTCAGGAACGCATCGGCAGCTGGATGAAATCCGCTATCGGTGTTGCAGTTTCCAAAACCATGAAAGTTATGCGTTTCGGCGACAACATGCGTGAAGTAGCTGTTACCGAAGGCGACAAAGTAGAAGTTCAGACCAAACTGGGCTGGCAGGTTAACACCTGGGCAGTTGGCGACCTGGTAAAAGTTATGAACGCTGTTACCGACGCTGAAGTTGACGCTCTCATGGAAGAATACAAAGCAAACTACGACTTTGCTACCGATAACGTTGATGCGATCCGTTACCAGGCTCGCGAAGAGATCGCTATGAAGAAAATGATGGATTCCGAAGGCTGCAAAGCATTCACCAACACCTTCCAGGATCTCTACGGCATGGAACAGCTGCCTGGTCTGGCAAGCCAGCATCTGATGGCTCAGGGCTACGGTTACGGCGGTGAAGGCGACTGGAAAGTTTCCGCTATGACTTCCATCATGAAAGCTATGGGCGAAAACGGCAACGGCGCTTCTCTCTTCATGGAAGACTACACCTACCATCTGGAAAAAGGCAATGAATACAGCCTCGGCGCTCATATGCTGGAAGTTTGCCCATGCTGCGCAGCTGGCAGACCTCGCATCGAAACCCATCACCTGGGCATCGGTATGAACGAAAAAGACCCAGCTCGTCTGGTATTCGAAGGTAAAGAAGGCGACGCTATCGTTGTCAGCCTCATCGATATGGGCGGCCGTCTGCGTCTGATCTGCCAGGATATCCACTGCGTAAAACCAATCATGGATATGCCTAACCTGCCAGTTGCTCGCGTAATGTGGACTGCAGAACCTTCCCTGACCGTTGGTGCTGAATGCTGGATCACCGCTGGTGGCGCTCACCACACCGTACTGAGCTACGACGTGACCGCAGAACAGATGAAAGACTGGTGCACCATGATGGACATCGAGTTCGTTCACATCAACAAAGATACCACCGTTGCTAGCCTCGAACATGACCTGTTCCTGTCCGACTTGGCTTGGAAACTGAAATAATAAGGAGCTGCTTCGATGCTTGAAGAACTGAAACAGCAAGTGCTGGAAGCGAACCTGCTGCTTCCTAAGCACGGACTGATCACCTTTACCTGGGGTAACGTTTCCGGTATCGACCGCGAAAAAGGTCTGGTCGTAATCAAACCATCCGGCGTAGAATACGACGAAATGACTGCTGACGATATGGTCGTTGTTGACCTGGAAGGTAATCGTGTGGAAGGCAAATACAAACCTTCCAGCGATACCGCTACCCACATCGCTCTGTACAAAGCATTCCCAACTCTGGGCGGCGTTGTACATACTCACAGCCGCTGGGCAACTTCCTTTGCTCAGGCTGGCAGAGGCGTACCTGCTATGGGTACCACTCAGGGTGACTACTTCTACGGTGAGATCCCTTGCACCCGCAAGATGACCCCAGAAGAAATTGCCGGTAACTACGAACTGGAAACCGGTAATGTCATCATTGAAACCTTCAAAGAACGCAATATTGACCCAGCTCAGGTGCCTGCAGTCCTGGTTTACAGCCACGGCCCATTCACCTGGGGTACCGACCCATTCAACGCAGTACACAATGCAGTTGTACTGGAGGAAGTTGCTTTCATGGACTTCCATGCAATGGCTCTGAACCCAAGCCTGCCTCCAATGCAGCAGGAACTGCTGGATAAGCACTATCTGCGTAAACACGGTCCTGGCGCTTACTACGGTCAGGATAAATAAGTGACAAAAAGCCCTGCATCGGGGGGCTTTTTTGTACCTGAATTTGAGGAGAAAGGGGGAGTATCCATGCTGGAACAGCTGAAACAACGCTATGCAAGTTATGCGGAAGAAGCCAAAAAAGTTGCGGAAGAAGCTGCACCTCTGGCGGGTGTTTGGGGTTGGGGAGCTGACCCTCGCAACGACGGCTGCCACACTCGCTTTTATGACGATGTAGAGCAGTGGATGAAGAACTTCCTTGCGTCCTCAGCGGACGCAGAAAGCCGCTACGAGGCTGCAAAATGGATCATTTGTGCTGCAGCAGAGCAGGGTAATGAACAGACCTTCTGGTTCCTCTACGCGGCGCAGGGACACTGTAAAAGCTTGATCCCACTGCTCAGCGGCGAAGAACGGAAGCTGCTGCGTGAGTTCTACGATGCACATTATCCGAAGCGTGACCGCATGCCTGTGCAGAAGGATATTTACAAGCTTCTGAGCAAGAAATAGGAGGAGAGTGCGATGAAACAAGAAAACCTGCGCACATGGATCATCCGTGTGCTGCTGCTTCTCTGCGGACTGACCATCGCCCATCTGGGCGTGACCCTGTTCCTGCAGGCAGATTTAGGCTCTGACCCATTTAACGTGCTGATCCAGGGTCTGTATCGCTTCATTCCGTGGCCGGACTTCATGACCCACGGCAATGTTCACGTGGCGGTATCCTTCCTGATTATTTTGGTGCTGCTGGTGGTGGACCGCAGCTATATCCGCATCGGTACCCTGCTGTGCATGGTGCTGGGCGGCCCGATCATTGACGTTTTCACCCTGCTGCTGGGCAGCATCATCAACGCAGAATCCGCCATGGTCCTGCGTCTGCTGTCCCTGGTCATCGGCTGTGTGATCTTGGCCTTTGGCATGACCATCGTCATCAAATCCAACGCAGGCACCGGTCCGAACGACCTTGTGGCTGTTGTCATCAGCGACAAGAGCAAGAAAGCCTTCGGTAAAGTGCGTATCGTGGTGGATGTGTGTTTTGCGGCACTGGGCTTTGCACTGGGCGGAACCCTCGGTCTTGGCACAGTCATCTGTGCCTGCCTGGTAGGTCCGGTGGCGCAGATCTTCCTGCCGATTTCGGAGAAATTCTGCAGCCGTTGTCTTGGAACAAAATAAGAAACATCAGGCCTTCTTCTGCGCTTTGGCGTGGGGGAAGGCTTGATTTCTGCGCTTAATCCTGCTACAATGCCAAAGGATAAGGGCAGAAGCTGGAATTCTGCCGCAAAACTGGAGTGAGAACATGGAAAACGCACAGAGAGAAAACGACTTTTTCGGAACGGAAAGGATCAGCAGGATCCTTCTGAAAATCGCACCGCCTGTTATGCTGGCGCAGCTGATCCAGGCGCTGTATAATATCGTGGACAGCTACTTCGTCGGCGGATATTCTGCCGATGCACTGACCGCACTGTCGGTTATTTTCCCCATCCAGCTGCTGATCGTGGCGCTGGCAGTGGGTACCGGCGTCGGCGTCAACACCTACATGGCAAGGCTGTACGCCTTCCAGAAGGAAGACGAAGCCAAGAAAACCGCAGGCACCGGTCTGCTGCTTTCTGTGGTGACATGGGCGCTGTTTGCGCTTATCAGTGCGCTGCTGATGCGTGCCTATGTTATGACCTCGGCAAAATCCCCGCAGGCAGTGGATTACGCCGTGACCTACGGACAGATCGTCTGTGTGGGCAGTTTGGGTATCTTCCTGGAAGGAAACTGGTCGAAGGTACATCAGGCGAGAGGTAATATGCGTCTGCCTATGGTGGCGCAAATCGTCGGTGCAGTGGTCAACATGATCCTTGACCCGATTTTGATCTTCGGCTTGGGCCCGGTACCGGAATTAGGCGTTGCCGGTGCGGCATTGGCAAC
>JAZQXX010000149.1:0-3521 GCA_045633085.1 Negativibacillus sp.
ATTACGCAGAACCGCAGTCTTCTGCAGCTCCTTGATCATGGCCTCGTCTTCCTCGGAAGCCTTGACGGAAGAAACACCCATGGACACGATCTCCACACCGCGAAGATCTTTCCACTTCTTGCTCAGCACATCATTCAGCGCATCGGCCATTTCCATGGTGTGTCCGGGCAGGGCGCTGTAGCGGATGCCCATACCGGAAATCTTTGCGAAAGCAGGCTGCAGCGCAGTCAGCAGTTCGCTCTTCAGCTGGCCGTCAATCTGGCTGCGGTCATAATCCGCGGCGACATTGCCGCAGACATTGGTATAGAACAGAATGGGGTTACAGATCCGGTAGGAATATTCACCGAAGCAGCGGATGGAAATATCTGTATCCAGACCGATGTTCTGATCCACCACGCGGAAGGGAACGGGGCCGGGGGTACCGTACTTGTTGCCGATGATTTCCTTGGTGTTGATATAGTAGATCCGCTGATCCTTGGGAGCTTCTCCGCCGAAGGTAAAGCGCTTGCCGATATTCTTGAACACTTCACCGATACTCTTACTCAGATTGCCCGCCATGATGGTAGGCTCGGTAGAAGCATCATAAACGAATTCACCGGGTTCGGCGCAGATTTCCGCCCCCTTGCCCTGGTCGACGATGATCATGCACTGACCGTTGGCAACTGCCACCACAGAGCCGGTGGAAATGATGTTTTCAACACCCTTGGTGTTGGAAGACCGGCCGGATACACGCTTTTTACCCTTTGCGACGAGGGTGTCGCCATCCAATGCTTCGCAGTAAAAATACTCTTTCCACTGATCGGCCAGAACGCCGCCGGCAGCGCCGGTAATTGCTTTGATAAGACCCATATTCATGATCTCCTTTCGGATATTTTCTAATGTCAGTATACCGAAAACAAACGTCCTTGGCAACACAAAAATAATTGTATTTTTTTGATTTTAGGTCTTTACAAATCGAAATTCATCTGCTATAATCCATCGTGTTCTGGCCTCGTGGTGCAGTCGGTTAGCACGCCAGCCTGTCACGCTGGAGGTCGACGGTTCGAGTCCGTTCGAGGTCGCCAAAAAAGAAGTCATCCCATTCGGGATGACTTCTTTTTTTGTTATCCGACGGACGGACACGAAAAACTAAATGCAACTGTCCGGTGGACAGTTGCTGGCCCTCAGCTCGATGAGGGCCACACCATAATTTTCTGCTCAGCAGAAAATGCAAACGAGTCCGTTCGAGGTCGCTTTCGGCGCAGCCGAAACGAAAATGAGTCCGTTCGAGGCCCTATGCACAAACCGCCACCCAAACGGATGGCGGTTCTTTTTGTTTCAGTATTAATCCTCGTCCTTTTCGATAATGACCGCATTACCATTTGCAGTAACGCAGAACACATAGGGCTGATAGGTGGTACCTCCGGAAAGATTGGCAGTCTGAGGATCCAGCGTAATGTAGTCGAAGTCAACACCGATAACCGCATTGCAACCCAAATCATAGGCCGCTTCCTTTAACTCCCGCAGGGCATTTCTGCGGATATGTGTCAAAGATGCCAACAGATTATCACGAACACCACCGTCGGTAAAGGAAGAACCTCTGCTGACCGTCATCGCATCGTCACCGGAAATATAGCCGGAATACTTCTTGATGGTATACCCGTCAAAATTAAAGCCAGAGGTAATCAGCATCTGGGCCATTGCTCTTCTTTTCGCAGATGCTTCCTCTGCCTCCCGAGCTGCTTCCTCCGCTTTTTCTTCTTTAGCCTGTTTTGCTTTTCTGACGTATTCTGCACCTTCACCCTCCAGGAAAGTACTCAGAACATGTTCCTCCACCTCAAGTCCAGAAAAAATACCATTTTTATGAGGTATCTTATTTTTTTCCAAATAATTGATAAAAACATAGGGCGGAATATGATACTTAGACAATTTCGCAAAGATTTCTGCTTCTTTCATTTTTCACTTCTCCTTTACAAATATTTCCACACTTCCTCATTATCCGGATCGATATCCAGAATCAGATTGGCATACTTACGTGCATTTTTTCGGTCGGTTCTGCATTTTTCCAGCAGACGGGCCACATCGTCATCCAGGCCGATCTGAGAAGACACACCCTCATGTTTTCCCAGAACACTCTTCGAACCGGAGAATCCATAGGTCTTCTGCTCTTCTTTGGTGGCCGCAAATCTGGAATCGCAGTATTCGCAGCACCAGTATCCCTTTATCAGCTTCAATCCGGATGCTCCGCAATTCTTACAAAAATTCATATCTGCATCCCTCCTACCTTCCAGTTTATCCCATCTATCGGCATTTTTCAATGTTGTTTTCCTCTTTTCAATCTGCTAAACTCGATTCATACGAAATCCCGATTACCCGATCAAAACTTGACATTCGATAAAAAAGTATTTATAATTTAAGTGAACGTGTTCACAAAGGAGGAGCCATGCCTAAGATCATCGAAAATCTCCCCGAGCGGCTTGCCGAAGAGGCCCGCCGTCAAATCGAAGAATCCGGTTTCAGCGCCATGACCATCCGCTCCGTCGCCAAGGCCTGCGGAGTCGGTGTCGGAACCGTGTACAACTACTTCCCTTCCAAGGAAGCGCTGGTTGCCACCTTCATGCTCACCGACTGGAACAACTGCATCGCATCCATCCAAAACTGTGCGGACGAATCCGATACGGTGGAGCCGGTTCTCAAGGCCATCCACAGCAGCCTGAAGCTGTTTCTTCAGCAGTTTGCACCCATTTTCCGGGATGCGGATGCGGCCGCCAGCTATAGCGGTGCCCTGACCAAGTACCACAGCATCCTGCGAAGTCAGCTGGCAGCTCCCATTCGAAAATTCTGCCGGGATGATTTTACCGCGGAATTTATCGCGGAAGCCATGCTGACCTGGACGGTAGCCGGAAAAGATTTCGATGAACTGAAAAGCATCCTCCTGCGAATCAACTGAAAGGAGAAAATCCCATGTCCAGTTTTGAAAACCTCCGTGTGGTAGACAATTTCTATCAGACCTCCCTGTTCTTCCCCATGCCCACCGTGGTCATCAGCACATTGTGCGAAGACGGCTCCACCACCCTGGGTCCCTACTCCCTGGTGCAGCCTTACTACGTTGCCGGTAAGGATTACTATGCCATGCTGCTTTCCTGCCGCAATTCTTCCAACACTGCCCAGAACATTCTGCGCAACGGCAAATGCGCCATCAATTTCGTGGACGACAAGCCCAAGACCTTCAAAGAATGTGTCAAGCTTTCCTGGCCC
Organism: Negativibacillus sp.; assembly: GCA_045633085.1. Classification (GTDB taxonomy): domain Bacteria; phylum Bacillota; class Clostridia; order Oscillospirales; family Ruminococcaceae; genus Negativibacillus. Next base: position 3,238 of record JAZQXX010000149.1, read on the forward strand.
GGCGACAAGCCCGAGGACAAGATGCCCAAGTGCCAGTTTAAGCTGGAAAAGAGCATGATCGAAGAGGAAACCGGCGAAAAGCGCCCCATGGTTCTGCGCGACGCCATCCAGGCCATCGAATGCACCTGGGTTCGTGAACTTGACCATGCAGAAAACGATCTGCCCGGTGAGCTGAACGGCTACGAGCCTCCTTACCACGATTTCAACGGCATCACCTCCAAATTCGGTGCTCACTTCATTCTGAAGATCGACAAGATTCTCATGAAGAAGAAGTATGCCGATGC
>JAZQXX010000150.1:0-6911 GCA_045633085.1 Negativibacillus sp.
CCAGACCGGACCTCTCCAACAATCCTGTTTATGCGGCAGCTGCCATTGTTGCCAATTTGCCGGGTGTTTTGATCCAGCAGCTTGATGTGGAAAAGACCGTGACCTTCGGTATCACAAGTATTCAAGGCGGTGATACCTACAATATCTTCCCGGAAACCGCAACCATTCGCGGCAGTATGCGTTATTTTGATGAAGCAGAAGGCATGAAAGCACTGGCTTTGCTGAAGAAAACTGCCGAACTGACTGCAGCCATGCACAACTGTACAGTGACCGTGAAAAAGATGGATAACTCCGCTGGCATTCCGGTGATGAACAGCGTTCCTCATGCAGAATTGGCAAAACAGGTCTTTCGTTCTGCTTTTGGAGCAGAGTTTGTGCCGGAAGAAGTTCCGCTGTGGTATGCGTCGGAATCATTCTCCAATTACTGCAAAGCTTATCCGGGCGTTTTAGCCTTTTTGGGAATCACAAATCCGGATTGCGGCAGCGGTGCACAGCACCACAACGAGCGTTTCGATATTGACGAAGAAGCACTCCATCGAGGCGTTGAAGCGACAGTCCTCTACGTAAATGCCCTGATGGAGCAGGAAAAAGCCGTTTAAATTGCTCATCTCGGCGAAGCGCTCCGTTTGACACAGGAGAGATTGGACAGCAAAAACTTCTATGCCTTCAATCCTAACTTTGACAAACCGAAAATGCCGCGTTGAGGAGGGATAGGATGCCACGGCTGTATCTCAGTCCCTCATTACAGGACTACAACCTTTACACCGGCGGAGGCAACGAAGAATACTATATGAATCTGCTGGCTGACCAGATGGAACCTTATTTGATTTCCAGCGGCATTGCCTTTATCCGCAACGACCCATCAACGCAGGAGCTGCGGGATGTGATTCGGCAATCCAACGCTTCCAACATCGACCTGCACCTTGCGCTGCATTCCAATGCAGCCGGGGAGGGTAAGGAAGGTCAGGTTCGCGGGGTGGAGGTCTATTACGATCCTAAAAACAGTTTCTCCCGCAAGGCAGCAGATCTGATCGCAGAGGAAATGAAGAGAATCTATGCTCTGCCAGCGGAAGTACGTGTGCTCCCAACAACTACTCTGGCAGAAGTGGTGCAGACCGATATGCCTGCGGTATTGCTGGAAGTAGCCTATCACGACAACTGGGAGGATGCCCAGTGGATCCGTGAAAACCTGGGGAACATTGCACAGGCGGTTGTGAAAGCTGTTTGTGCTTACTTTGGGGTTCCTTTTGTGTCACCGCAGCCGCTGAGGATCGGCACAGTCCACACCAGCGGAGCGAGTCTGAATCTCCGACTTTTTCCCAGCACGCAAGCACAGATTTTGCTGTCGATCCCAAATAACAGCAAGGTGCTGGTTTACTCGCAGATCGGCAACGGCTGGTCGGTCGTGGGCTTCGGTGGTAACACCGGCTACGCCAAAAGCGAGTACATCATTTGATCCAAAGAGTCCTCTCAGCAGAGGGGACTCTTTTTCTTGCATTGACGTAGCGTTTTCTTTGGAGTATGATTAAAGAAAAGGCTGAGAAAGAGGGGATACCCATGAATCTGGACGAAATCCGTGTCATCATCGACGGCTTAGACAAAGAGATCACTGCCTTGCTTGTAAAACGCATGGAAGTGACCCGTGATGTGGCGGCATATAAAAAAGCTAACGACTTACCAGTCTACCATCCGGAAAGAGAAAAGGCGGTCATTGCCAAGGTGTCTGCTCTGTCCGGTGAGGAATACGCACCATACATCGCAGCCATCTATCAGAATCTGATGGGCGAAAGCAAAAAGTACCAAGAAAAGTGGTTGGAGGAACACAAATAGATTTGGAAATCCATTGACAAGCCACAGAAAAAAGTACATAATATTAGATGGCAAACTGTCACATCATGGCGAATGGCGTCGAAAGCCGCGCCGAAGTTTTATAAAACGAAGGAGAATAAACCGTGGTAAATTACGACAAAATTATTGAAATTCTCAACGCAAACATGGTTCTCGCTACCGGTTGTACTGAACCAGGCGCAATCGCTCTGACCGCAGCAGCTGCTGCAGAAAAACTGGGCGAAACCGTAGAATCCCTCGATGTTATCGCCAGCGGCAACATTATCAAAAACGCTTACTCTGCCGGCATCCCAGGCACTGGCTTGACCGGTATCGAATACGCTGCAGCGATCGGTGCGATCGTTGCAAAACCAGAAAAACAGCTGGAAGTTATCAACGGCATTTCTGCTGAACAGCTGGACGCAGCAAAAGCTCTGGTTGCAGCGAAAAAAGTAACTCTGGACCTGTCCAAAGATCCAGAAAAACTCTACATTGAAATCATTGCAAAAGGTAACGGTCATGTAGCAAAAGCGATCATCGCAAAAGCGCACACCAACCTCTGCTACCTGGAAAAAGACGGCGAAGTTCTGCTGGACAGCCGTTCTCCATCTGCTGAAGGCGGCCACGCAGGTATCGACGTTCGTGAATATCTGTCTGTTGCTAAGATCCATGAATTCGCTACTACCGTTGACGTAGAAACTCTGGACATCATCAAACAGTCCGTAGAAGTAAACTCCATCATCGCAGGCGAAGGTATGAAAAATGACTACGGCCTGATGATCGGTAAATCCATGGAAAAAGAAATCAAAGAAGGTATCCGTGCTTACGACTGCATCAACTACTCCATGATGATCGCAGCAGCTGCAGCTGACGCTCGTATGGCTGGCGCAGACTTCTCCGTAGTTACCAACTCCGGTTCCGGTAACCAGGGTATTTCTTCTTCTGTACCTGCGATCGCAATCGCTGAATACATGGGAAAAGACCGCGAAGAAATGCTCCGCGCAGTAACCATCAGCTCCCTGATGGCAATCTACATCAAAGCTCAGTTCGGTAAACTGTCCGCATTCTGCGGCGCAACCGTAGCAGCTTCCGGTACCGCAGCAGCAATCACCTACATGCTGGGCGGCGGCGTAAAAGAAATGGAATACGCTGTATTCAACATGATCGGTAACGTAACCGGTATGTGCTGCGACGGTGCAAAACCTGACTGTGCACTGAAAATCGCTACCTGTGTAAACGCAGCATGGCAGGCAGCTCTGCTGGCTATGAAAGGCATCCGCGTACAGTCCAACGAAGGTATCGTTGACGAAGACGTTGACAAAACCATCGCGAACTTCTGCCTGCTGGGCAACGAAGGTTCCGTTGAACTGGACCGTCTGATGCTGAACATCATGCTGGAAAAAGCAGCAAAATAGTCTTTTGACGATCAAGACCACCTGAAAAGGTGGTCTTTTTTTCTGCTCATTTTCATAGAATCCAGCGAAAGGACGGGGATATATGAAAAGAGCTAACGGTCATACATACAGAACAGCAAAACAATCTCCCAAAACACAACGCTGGACACTGTGGGACATTTTATTTGTGCAGCTCTGCCTTTGTCTGCTGTTGGGAGCTGTTTTGTTACTTAATATCAGCAACAGCCGACAGTGGCTGTTGGACAGCATGAATGCAGAACCATTGGAGATCCCGCAGGAGAAACAGCAGGAGATCGAGGAAGCGGTGGAAACTTTCCTTAATCAGTACGTCTACGAAGAACCGCAGGGTGCCGGTGGTCTGTATCCTTTGGCGGAGATTCCGTTTTCCACAGCAGAAGCTCCAGAAGGAATGAGTTTTCGGCAGGTAGTAGCGGAGCAGGATCTCTGTACACCGCTGACAGGAACCATCAGTTCACCCTTTGGTTACCGTGAGCATCCCATCAGCGGAGAAGCCGATTTCCACACCGGCGTTGACATTGCCGCTGCAGAAGGCAGTGTCATCCACTGTGCTGCCGATGGAATCGTCACAGAAGCAGGTTGGTCTGATATCTACGGCAACTATCTCATCGTGACTCACTCGGACAGTTTCCAGACAAAATATGCCCATTGCAGTCGTTTGATCGCACAGCAAGGTGACGTCCTGCGCCGCGGAGAGCGCATTGCTTTAGTAGGAAGCACCGGAGTTTCCACGGGTCCCCATCTTCATTTTGAGTGTATCGTAGAAGGTCAGCGCTGCGATCCTTTGTGGCTCATATGATTTCCTTCAAACTCGGAAAAATCGGGATTCTTATCCGCTTTTCTTTCTTATTTCTGCTGAGTTTGTTTCTTCTGCTGGAACAACTGGAGCAGGGTGAACGCTTCCTCTTAGCTGTGTTGTGGCATGAGTTGGGCCATGTGCTGGTGCTTCTGCTGCAAAAGCAGCCGCTGACCGCAGTGGAGCTGTCGGCATTTGGCGTACGGATCGAGCGTCAATGTCGGGGGAGCTTTTGGCAGGAGTTTCTGCTCTACATTGCCGGGCCTGCGGCGAACATTTTTGCAGCGATGTTTCTTCTTCCCTGGAACAAACTCAGCGCCATTTTTCATCTGGTACTGGCGACGCTGAACTTGCTGCCTATCCTGCCGATGGACGGCGGAAATCTCTCAGAGTTGGTATTGGAGCAGCTGCTGACCCCTATTGCAGCTCATAGAAGCAACGGTATTCTTTCTGCAGTGACATGGATAGTTCTTCTGCTGTTGGGAGCATGGCTTTTGCTTCGCCACTGGAACCCATCTATGCTTATTTTCACACTGCTGCTGGTCCTGCAGAAGGATACTTGACAAAAGCCGTCTTTCCCTCTATAATAACAGTCCGCAAACGAATTTTCGCAGAAGTAAGGGGGAAACGACGGATGTTTCAGGCAACAGAACAGGATGAACGCCGCTGGTTGGAACAGGTGCTAAACCGTCTGCACAGGCAGCGCAGTATTCTGCAGGAGCAGATCGATTCTGCCGCAGAACAGGTATTGGAAATGAAGCGCCAGATGTGGGAAGAACAGGGCGAAATGGACACCAAAGAGCTGGTAGCCAGCCGAATCAACGTCAGTGACGAAATGGACCGCGGTGAGGAGATCATCCGAGAAGCAGGCCGTATTGATAAATTGATCCTTTCCCCATACTTTGGACGCATCGACTTTTTGGAAAACGGCGCGGAAAACACCCAGAATATTTATCTCGGTATTCATGCCTTTGAGGATGAAGAAAACAAAGAAAATCTGATTTATGACTGGCGCGCGCCGATCTCCAGTATGTTCTACGATTTTGAATCCGGACCTGCGCATTTTACAGCTCCGATGGGTGTCATTGAAGGCGACATCAGCCTGAAGCGTCAGTACCGCATCGTAAAAAGTGTCATGGAATACATGATCGAATCCGCCATGAACATCAACGACGAGGTTCTGCAGAAAGAGCTGTCCCGCAGCTCCGATGAGAAGATGAAGAACATCGTTGCTACCATTCAGAAGGAGCAGAACCGTATCATCCGAGATGAAAATGCAAAAGTTCTCATCATTCAGGGTTCTGCGGGTTCCGGAAAGACCTCCATTGCACTGCACCGAGTAGCCTTCCTTTTGTACCGATTCAAGCAGGAGCTGAACTCCCGAAATATCCTCATTCTCTCTCCGAACAAGGTATTCGGCAGTTACATCAGCAACGTCCTGCCGGAGCTTGGTGAGGAGAACATTCTGGAAATGAGCTTCGAGGAAATGGCACAGGAACTGCTTGGCAGAAAGACCAAGTTCCAGACTTTTGCACAGCAGGTATCCGACCTGCTGGCGAAGGACGATGAAGCTGCCGTAGAACGTATCCACTACAAGGCGACCATCGATTTTGTGAAAGAGCTGGATACTTTCCTGCAGCGCGTGGAAAATGAATTCTTCCAGCCGGAAGATATCAACCTCGGTCAGCTGAAAGTGACCAAAGAACAGCTGGAATGGCTGTGGGTGGGCTTGAGCAGACTTCCAATCAAACAGCGTCTGCAGAAAATGGCCACTGACCTCATCGCTCAGTACAAACGCACCCACGAACAGCCATTGGAGCTGGTAGTGTGCAGAGAGTTGAAAAAGCGCATCAAAGCCTTCTTCCCATACAGCACAGCCAACGGACTGTACGCCCGTTTCTGGGAAGACAGCGGCAAAGCTCAACTCTTCAAGAAACTGGCGAAAAACCGCTTGGAATTCTGCGACGTGTTCCCATTGCTGTATGTGAAGCTCTTCTTTGAAGGCACTGATATGGCCTACAAAACCATTAAGCATCTGCTTGTGGATGAAATGCAGGACTATACACCGATCCAGTACGCGGTCATCAGCAAGGTCTTTGACTGTAAAATGACCATTTTGGGCGATGCTCATCAGAGCGTAAACCCATACAGTTCTTCCTCGGTGGAAAAGATCCAGCCATTCTTCGATGGAGCCACCGCTGTGGAATTATGCCGCAGCTACCGTTCTACCATTGAGATCACCAACTTTGCCCGCAAGATCCACGAGAACAAGAAGCTCATCCCAGTGGAACGCCACGGCGAAGAACCGCAGCTCCACCTCTGTTGGGATGAAGGGGAACAGTTGGAGCTGATCACTGCGCTGGTGGAAAACTGGCAGCAGAGCAGCTATACAACACTCGGTATCATCACCAAATCTCAGCCGGAAGCAGATATTCTCCATGCAGCTTTGGTGGACAAGTTCCCACAGCTGCAGCTGCTCAGTTTTGAAAGCAGCAGCTTTGAGGAAGGCATGATCATCACCTCCGCACATATGGCAAAAGGTTTGGAGTTCGATCAGGTCATCGTACCAAACACCGACTCTCAAAACTTCCGCACGGAGCTGGACAACAGCCTGCTGTATATCGCAGCGACCCGTGCTATGCACAAACTGGATCTGACCAGAACCGGTGAACTTCCGGAGATTTTGAAATAAAACAGCCAACGGACCGATTCTTCATCGGTCCGTTTTTGCTCTTGCAAAACCCAGTAAAATACGCTAAAATTATAAGATAAGAAAAAATGTTTGGAGGAATCCTAAAATGATCCCAAAACAACTGGAAAAAATCCTTCTCGACGTTCAGAAGCCTTCCCAGTAC
>JAZQXX010000151.1:0-1626 GCA_045633085.1 Negativibacillus sp.
ACAAGGCAAAGAATAAACTGGGCGAATATATGGTAAAACAGGTTGGCGAATCCATCGGCGACGTTGACTGCGCTGTACTTGTTACTGAAGCGTTCGGTGAGATCTACGCTGCAGAAAAAGAACTGATCGAAACCTTGAAAACCATGCACATTCCCGCAATTCTTGCAATGAACAAAATCGACTTGCTGGAAGATAAATCTCTGATGCTGCCAAAACTTATGGAATTCCAGAAGCTGTATGATTTTGAAGAAATCATTCCGATCAGTGTACAGGATAACGACGGCATCGATATTCTGATGAAAGCGATCAAAGCACAGGCTGTGGAAGGCCCACACTTCTTCCCGGAAGATACTCTGACTGACCAGCCTGAAAAAGTCATTGCCGGTGAGATCATCCGTGAAAAAGTACTGAAAAACATGCGCGATGAAATCCCTCATGGTACTGCTGTTATTATCGAACGCATGAGAGAACGTGAAGGCAAAAATATCATCGACATTGATGCTACAATTCTCTGCGAAAAATCCAGCCACAAGGGTATGATCATCGGTAAGCAGGGTGCTATGCTGAAAAAAATCGGCAGCCAGGCTCGAGTAGAAATCGAAAACTTCATGGACTGCAAAATCAATCTGAAACTTTGGGTTAAGATCCGTGAAGACTGGAGAAACAGCTCCTCTGCCATGAGAGATCTTGGCTTTAACTAAAATTGACATTCATACTCCTGCTGACCATGGGGAAACTTTTCGTAAAGGGAGGTTTTCTCATGAACAAACAGGAACTGGCGTGGAAGCGCTTTTGGGAAACAGGTACTGTTTCCGCTTACTTGGCATACTGCCGCAGCACAACCAGTGCAGAAACAGAAGGTGACTTGCAAAATGCTGATTTCAACTGATGGAATCGTTCTTAAAGTGAAGAATCTTGGCAATGACGACTGTGTCTATACCATTCTTACGCGGGAAAAAGGTATCATTACAGCCTTTTCCCGCAATCGCCAGCGTGTTTCAAAGGGAATGGGATCCGCACTGGAGTTATTCACTTATTCGAACTTCGTCCTATTTTATTCGAAGGACCGATACTCCATCAATTCAGCAAGCAGTAATAAGGTGTTCTTTGGGATTCGCAGCGACATTGAAAAAGTATCGCTGGTATCTTACCTATCGGAGTTACTCATCGAATTAGCTCCGGAAGAAGGCGAGGATCCCAACGAATATGTACGCCTGTTTTTGAACTGTCTTGCAATGCTTGAAAGCGGCAAACGCAGTATTCAATTTATTAAACCGCTTTTTGAGCTGCGCCTTATGGTACTGGCAGGCTATATGCCTGACTTGCTTGGCTGTGTCGCCTGTGGAGAATCCGAAGGGAAGAGCCTATACTTTCTTCCGAAAGAAGGTGCCATGGTCTGCAGCGACTGCATGGGACAAGTCAGCAGTCCGCATACTGTTCAGCTGACCTCCGGTGAATTAGCAGCCATGCGCCACATCATATATGCACCGATGGAGAAGCTATTTTCCTTTGCATTGCCGGAACAAGCCCTAAAGCGTCTTTCTGCTATCACTGAACAATACATTTACTGCCAGCTGGAGAAAACTTTCTCCACGCTGGATTTCTATCACACACTGTTATAAACTC
>JAZQXX010000152.1:0-7591 GCA_045633085.1 Negativibacillus sp.
CCTTTGACATGACTACCGAAGCTCTCGTAACCAAACTGATGTGGATCATGGGTCAGACCAACAACCCACAGACCATCAAATCCATGTTCTACACCACCATCAACTACGACATCATGTTCCAGGGATAAGCCATGGAACAGAGTCGTCAGTGTATGCTCTGTCCGCGTCACTGCAAGGCAGAGCGAAACATACATAACGGATTCTGCGGCGGCGGTTCTCTCCCGAAAGTGGCGAGAGCCGCCCTTCATTTCTGGGAAGAACCGGTCATCAGCGGTGAAGAAGGCAGTGGTACTGTGTTCTTTTCCGGTTGTCCTCTGCAGTGCGTGTTCTGTCAGAATCACAACATCAGCAGCGGTAACTTCGGACAGGAAATTACCGTAGAACGCCTTGCAGAAATCTTTTTGGAACTGCAGGAACAGGGTGCCAATAACATCAATTTGGTGACTGCGACCCACTATGTTCCGCAAATTATCCAAGCACTGGATTTGATCGGTGAAAAATTGCACATTCCTGTGGTATACAACAGCTCCGGCTATGAAACCATCGAAACTCTGAAACTGCTGGAAGGCTATGTGGACATCTATCTGCCGGATCTGAAGTATTTGGACAGTGACCGCGCTTTGCGTTACTCCAATGCTGCTGACTATTCGCAGATTGCCACCACTGCCATTCTGGAAATGTTCCGACAGGTAGGTGCTGTACAGTACGATGACCGCGGCATGCTGAAAAAAGGCTTGATCGTCCGTCACATGGTTCTGCCAGATGGCGTCGAGGACTCCGTGAACATTCTTCAGTGGATCGCGGAAAATCTCCCATTGGACGATATTTTAGTCAGCATTATGAGTCAGTACACTCCATTCCACCGCAGTGCCGAGTATCCGGAGATCCACCGCCGTTTGACAGAAGAGGAGTACGAAACTGTTCTTGATGCTCTCGATGATTTGGAAATCGAAAACGGCTTCTGCCAAGAACTCAGCTCCGCAAGTGAAGAATACACTCCATCCTTCCGTTTGGAAGGCGTGTTAAAGAAAGAAGGTATCCCTGTGAAGGCCACCATTCAGAACGTTATTGACCGCTTCATCGATGAATACTGCGAAAAAATGGGTTGGCAGCGTATTTGGCAGCCTGTTTTGGTAGGCATTGCCGATGCAAATGATCCGGGCTTCCCTGAACTTCGCAAACTGGTCATCGAAGACCATCAGCTGCCTCACGAAGCTCTTACCTCCGCGAAAACTGTTGTCAGCTACTTCCTGCCATTCATTCCGGAAGTACCAAACAGCAACATCGGTAACGTGATGCCTTCCGATCCATGGGCAAAAGCCTATGAATATACCAACAAAATGGCTGCTGATCTGAACATCCACCTCATCGAGTGGGTGAAAGATCAGGGATATGAAGCCGCAAATCCACAGGCTGCTATGCTGGGTGAACCTTATCTGCGCAGCCGCTGGTCTCAGCGTCATGTGGCAAAACTGGCAGGATTGGGCACCTTCGGTATCAACAATATGCTCATCACTGAAAAAGGCTGCTGCGGTCGAGCATATTCTGTTGTGACCTCCATGCCACTGCCGGTGGATGAAGCCATGAAAGAAGAAGCTTGCCTCTACAAACGCAATGGCTCTTGCCTGCTCTGTGTAAAACGCTGCCCGATCGGAGCACTGACCGAAGAAGGCTTCGACCGCTTGAAATGCCACCTTCATTTGGAAGGCAACGGCAAAAAGACCAGCAACGGCGCTACCGTTTGCGGTAAATGCTTAGTCGGTATGCCTTGCAGCTTCAAACGTCCGTAAATACATAGAAAAATCCCCGTTGGAAATTCCAACGGGGATTTCTTATTTTACTTATTTGTTGAGGAAGGCTTCCAGACCGGAAACAGCAGTGTCCAGATGGGACAGGTTTGCTTCTTCGATGGTACCTTCGTCGCTGCAGTGAGCCAGCTCTGGGTTGATTGGCATCTGAGCCAGAACAGGAACACCGATTTCTTCGGCAACTTTGCCGATTTTGCTGTCGCCGAAGATGTGCAGTTCTTTACCGCAGTCTGGGCAAACAACGTAGCTCATGTTTTCAACAAGGCCAACTACTGGAATATTCATCAGTTTTGCCATGTTGGAAGCTTTTTTCACGATCATGGATACCAGATCCTGAGGGCTGGTAACGATTACGATACCGTCCACTGGCAGGGACTGGAATACAGTCAAAGGAACATCGCCGGTTCCTGGTGGCATATCGATGAACAGGTAGTCCAGTTCACCCCAAACAACGTCGCTCCAGAACTGTTTAACAACGCCTGCGATAACAGGACCTCTCCATACTACTGGATCTTCTGCATTTTCCAGCAGCAGGTTGATGGACATCATTTTGATGCCGCCTTTGGTTTCGGTTGGCAGAATGCCCTGAGCATTACCCAGTGCGCGGCCTTTTACGCCAAACATCTGTGGCATGGAAGGACCGGTGATATCTGCGTCCATAATGCCGACTTTAAAGCCTTTGCGTGCCATCTGAACTGCCAGAGAAGCAGTTACCATGGATTTACCAACGCCGCCTTTACCGCTGACGATCGCAATTACTTTTTTCACGCTGCTGTATGCGTTTTCTGGTGCCAGCAGGCTCTGTGGCTGCTGCTGAGATGGGCACTGACCGTTTACAGCATGACCGCAGGTAGAGCAGTCATGGGTGCAGCCTTCTGGTTCTTTTTTCTGAGAAGGGCACTGACCATTCTGTGCGTGGCTGCAGGTAGAGCAGTTATGAGAACAACCGCTGCTCTGCTGCTGAGAAGGACACTGGCCGTTTTTTGCATGACCGCAAGTAGAGCAGTCATGAGTGCAGCCGTTTTTGTGTTCACTCACAAGAATCAACTCCTAATGAAATTTTCTCCATCAAATGTTTCATGAAGGATTACGTCTACTATCATACTCTCTTTTTACGAAAAGTGCAAGGGCAGTCTTTAGCGCTGTGCTACATATTTGTAGGCACTTTCATCCGGCTTATCATAGTAATTTTCTTCAACATGGTCCAGCTGATAGCCGCAGTCTTCAAAGACACTTTGCATCGCCTTGTTGGATTCTCTGGTTTCTCCGGTAAAACGCTTCATCCCTAACTTCAGCATCTCATCTTCTGCATAACGCAGCATACGATGAGCCAGACCCTGTCTGCGATAGTTTGGATGTACCGCAAGATTCATAATTTTAATGTAATCTTTTTTGCCCTGCCAGTTGTAGATAAAAATATTACCTACGATTTTCTCCTTGTCCAGCAAAGCATAATAAATCGCTTTTTCGTCATTCAACATTTCCTTCCAGTCCTCTGTGTTCCAGAAATCTGTTGGAAAACAAAGTTTGTCGAAATCTGCGATTTCTTCCAATCGTTCTGCTCTCAGTCGTTCGAGATTCATAAAAGCTCCTCCTTTTATTTTACCCACAAGTTGCTCCTTTACCTCGTAATTTCAGTATAACAATCTTTTCCTTCTTTCACAAGAAAACTTTTTGTGAAGACTGTAACCTTTTCCACTGTTTTTCGTCTATATGGTGGAAAGGCAGAATGCTGCCGTACATGAGTAAGATGATGTACAAAAAAGGACCGGGGTACCGGTCCTTTTCTCATGTTAACGGATATGTTCTTTTGCGGCTGCTTCCAACATTTCTTCCGACAGGCGAAGCAGGTCATCGTAGGTTTCCAGCTCGCCGGAACGACGGCGGAATTCTGCGGAACCACGTACGCCTTTGAAGTACCAAGCAGCGTGTTTTCTTGCTTCACGCATGGCAACACTTTCACCTTTGTACTGGCAAATCAGATCCACATGATGGAGCATGATGTCCATTTTTTCTTCCACTGTTGGATCAGGGAGCAGTTCGCCGGTTTTCATATAGTGGTCGATCTGTTTGAATACCCAAGGTCTGCCCTGTGCACCGCGGCCGATCATAACGAAATCACAGCCGGTGTGCTCGTACATTTTTTTGCAGGTCAAAGCGTCCACAACGTCGCCGTTGCCCATCAGCGGAATGGAAACGGATTCTTTTACTTTGGCGATGATGTCCCAGTCAGCAGATGGAGCATACATCTGTGCGCGGGTTCTGCCGTGGAGACACAGTGCAGAAGCGCCGTTTTCTTCCATGATCTGAGCAAACTCCACCGCATTGACGGAATTCTCGTCCCAACCTTTGCGGAATTTTACAGTAACCGGCACATCCACTGCCTGAGTCACCGCTTTTACGATACGACCAGCTAAAGCAGGATTTTTCATCAGTGCAGAACCGCCGCCGTTGCCTGCTACTTTTGGAGCTGGGCAGCCCATATTGATGTCGATGATATCCGGTTTAAACTGCATCGCCAATTTTGCAGCTTCTGCCATTGTTTCCGGCTCATCGCCGAAAATCTGCGCAGCACATGGACGTTCCATTTCAGAACAAAGCAGCAGCTGACCGCTTTTCTTATCGTGGTAACTCAAGCCTTTGGAGCTTACCATTTCAGTCACAAGATAGGCACAGCCGAACTCTTTGCAGACTTCGCGGAATGCTCGGTCTGCAACACCAGCCATCGGTGCAAGACCGGCAGTACGTGGAATCTCAATATTTCCTATTTTCAAAAGGAATCTTCCTTTCTTACACAAAATAAACACTGCTCTACATTGTAGCAGAAAAGCCCTTCTTCGGCAAGAAAAAAACCGCCCGAAAATCAGGCGGTTTGGTACGCTATTTTCTTACAGAGTCACCTTGAAGTGGTTCTTTTCCATTGGAATTACAGTCAGTTCCGGTGGATTTTCCAAATCAAAGGTAGCCAGACCGTTTTTGATCAGCCACTTGCCGATCTTACCGCTGCGCAGCTCACGACCTTTGCTCCAGAAAACGGAATTATTGATGGCCAATTCAACCGGCTCATCTTCTCCATCCAAATGGAGATAGATGCTTGCCCAGTTTACATCCAGATACTCATCGCGGAACTGTCCGCTGACAGTAACACCATAGCCACTGCCATTAGCAATAAAGCGTCCATTGTTCCATGCCTGCATCAACATTGTCTATTCCTCCTCTTTGCTATCGAAGTAGCTGCGAACAAAGTTCATAAATACTTCGCCGATAAATGGCATGGTTCCACCTTTGCGGTAAACCATGTAAAGATTACGTTCCATTACAACGTTTTTCAGCTCAAAGGTCAGCAGCTGACCGAAGCTGACATAATCTTCTACCGCTGCACGGGAAATAACAGAGATGCCCAAGCCTTTGCTTACCGCATGTTTGATGCTGTCCGGGTCATCGAACTGAGCAACAACATTCAGTTCACCCATATCCACGTTGACCTGACTGAGGAAGTGTTCCATTTCCTTACGGGTACCGGAACCTTCTTCACGAAGTACGATCGGTTCTGTGCGCAGCAGATTCACATCAAAGTTATGTGGATCCATTTTGCTGAATTTTTCATTGTTTGGAGTAATGATGACCATGCGGTCACTGGTGAAGCTTTCAAATGCGATATCGCGGTCTTCACCGGTAGTGCCGGTAAAACCGAGCACAGCATTGCGATTCATAATAGTATCGACAACCTGTCCGCTGTCCTGACGGTTGATTTGGAATACTACATTTGGGTATTCCTCGCGGAAGGCAGTCATAAGATTCGGCAAAACATACTGACTTGGAACAGTGGAAGCGCAGATGGTCAGATTGCCCTTCAACTCCTTATTGTAGCGGCGTACTGCACAGATCGCATCTTCACGCAGATTCAGCATTTTTTCCGCATACTGGTACAGGATCTTGCCGGACGGAGTCGGATAGACCGTTTTGCTTCCACGCTCCAGCAGTTTAGTATCCAGCTCTTTTTCCAAAGTGCTGATATGGTTACTGATGGTAGGCTGAGTCAGATAGATCTGCTCTGCCGCACGGGAGAAACTCTTCAGTTTTACAACGTAGGCAAAGGCCTCCAGCTGTTTGAAATCCATAGTGTGTCCTCACTTTTCTTGTGAACAGTCATTGATGATATTATTATAGCACATTTTATATTTTTTTCAAAGATTTTTGTCAAAAAAGCGGTCTAACTCATTGTTTTTTTATTGTTTTCGTTGTAATATATATAAAAGGCACTACATATTTTGTCTGAAATTTGTATAGGATAATAACTTTTTCTTATCAATATCTCTTGTTGATTCTTTTTTCTTGTATCGCATTTTTGATGCAGACTAAATTGAGAGGATGGTTTAACAATGGCTGAACGTAAACGCCTGACTGAAATGACCAAGGGTGCTGGTTGAGCATCCAAAATCGGACCGGAGGTCCTGTCTAGTATTCTGGGTCAGCTCCCAAAATTCTATGACCCAAATCTTATTGTTGGTTTCGATACTGCTGATGATGCATTGGTTTACAAACTGCGTGATGATCTGTGCGTTGTACAGACCGTTGACTTCTTCCCACCGATGGTGGATGACCCATATCTCTTCGGTCAGATCGCTGCGACCAACTCTCTCAGCGACATTTACGCAATGGGCGGCGACCCTGCCATCGCAATGAACCTGATCTGCTTCCCAACCTGCTTGCCGATTGAAATGATGGGCGAGATCCTGCAGGGTGGTTACAGCAAAGTAGCAGAAGCCGGTGCTATTGTAGCCGGTGGTCATACTATCGAAGATCCAGAACCAAAATTCGGCCTGTGTGTGACCGGTTTCATGAATCCAAAAGATGTTCTTCCAAACAGCAACTGTCAGGAAGGCGATCTGCTGGTTCTGACCAAACCGCTGGGTGTTGGTATTCTGAACACTGCATTCAAAGGCGGTCTGCTGGATACTTCCACCACCAAACTGCTGACTGACAGCATGGCTACCCTGAACAAATACGGTAAAGAAGCAATTTGTGCTGTTGGCGGTGCAAATGCCTGCACCGACGTTACCGGCTTCGGTTTCTTAGGTCATGCCAGCGAAATGGCAAACGGCTCCAAGAAAACCATTGAGATCTTCTCCAAGGATATTCCTCTGCTGCCTCATTCTGTTGAATTTGCTCGAATGGGCATCATCCCATCTGGTGCCTATGAAAATATGCACTATCTGAGAAATGATGTCATCGCAGACCCATCTGTACCTCAGCACATGATGGACATTCTGGCTGACCCACAGACCTCCGGCGGTCTGCTGGTTTCCATGCCGGAAAAACAGGCTCTCCAGCTGGTTGACCGTCTGAACGGCGTGACCCCATGCTCTCAGATCGTTGGTCAGGTTCTGGCACGCAAAGATAAAGCGATCATCGTAAAATAATCTACCCAAGCATCAGGCTTTCTTATAGAAAAGACTGATGCTTTTTTCTTATCTATTGAATACATCTATTTGATACTGACTCGCTTTTATGCTACAATGAATGATGTATAGCATTCTGCTACTTTTATTAAATGGAGGAAGAGGAACATGAGCGTAAACACTGCATTACTTCGCAAAATTCCTAAAATAGACGAAATCTTGAAACAACCTTCCATCGATGCTGCTGACTGCAACCACAGCATTCTGATGGAAAGCATCCGTGAGACCCTCGATAGCCTGCGTCAGAATATTCTGAGCGGCAATGAAAACGTTTCTTTGGAAATGAACGACATCTGCGCTGAGGTACTGGCTCTGGTAGAA
>JAZQXX010000153.1:0-9532 GCA_045633085.1 Negativibacillus sp.
AGATTCTGTCCGGTCAGGCCACATCTGTTCCGGAACATGCCGCTCTGTGTCAGCAGATTGTGATGCATGTTCAGCGGGATTCCCTGCCCTCCTTCCGCAGAGTTCTCAACGGCACCGGTATCATTCTGCACACCAACTTGGGTCGTGCAAAACTCAGTGATCGCGCTGTTGATGCGATCAAAAACATTGCACAGGACTACAACAACCTGGAATACAACCTGGATAAAGGTTCCCGCGGCAGCCGTTACGACCACGTTGACCAGCTGATCTGCAAAATCACCGGCGCTGAAGCAGCAATGGCTGTTAACAACAACGCTGCTGCTGTTATGCTGATCCTCTCTACTATGGCAAAAGGCCATGAAGTTATTACTTCCCGCGGTGAGCTGGTAGAAATCGGCGGTGCTTTCCGTGTTCCTGATATCATGGCACAGTCCGGTGGTACTCTGGTTGAAGTTGGTACCACCAACAAAACTCACTACTCCGACTATGAAAACGCTATTACTCCTGAAACCGGTGCTCTTCTGAAAGTACATACTTCCAACTTTAAAATCATGGGCTTCTTCGAAGAAGTAACTCTGGAAGAAATGGTTGAGATCGGTCACAAACATAATCTGCCTGTTATTTATGATATGGGTTCCGGTTCTCTGGTTCGTCTGGAGAACTACGGCATTCAGGACGAACCAAACGTAATCGACCTGATGAAAACCGGTGTAGATATCCTGTCCTTCTCCGGCGACAAACTTCTGGGTGGCCCACAGGCTGGTATCATTATCGGTAAAAAAGAGTGGATCGACAAAATGAAGAAAAATCCACTCACCCGTGCATTCCGTATCGACAAGCTTACTCTTGCTGCACTGGAAGCAACCCTCCGTGACTACCTCGATCTGGATGTAGCACTGAAATCCATTCCAACTCTGCAGATGATGACTGCTACTGTAGAAGACCTGAAACCAAAAGGCCAGAAACTCTTCGACCTGCTGAACAACAATCCGGAAGGTTACTCCGTAGAACTGACCGAGGACTTCGGCCAAATCGGCGGCGGTTCCGTTCCAACCCAGATGATCCCAAGTGTTGTAGTCGCTCTGAAAACTCACAACATCTCTCTGGCTAAACTGGAAGAAGCACTTCGCAAAGTTTCTCTGCCTATCATCGCACGCATCTCCAAAGAACGTATGCTCTTTGACGTGCGTACCATCGACGAGCGTCACTTCGATTACATCAACGAAACACTCCGCAAGCTCTGTAAATAAGGGGAAATTCCTATGAAAAATATTATCATCGGTACTGCCGGTCACGTTGACCACGGTAAAACTGCGCTGATCCGCGCACTGACCGGTATCGAGACCGACCGTATCAAGGAAGAGAAAAAACGTGGTATCACCATTGAGCTGGGTTTCGCTTATCTCGATCTTCCAAATGGCGAAAAAGCCGGTATCATCGACGTACCGGGCCATGAAAAATTTGTAAAAAACATGCTTGCTGGTGCCGGCGGTATCGACCTTGCTCTGCTTGTAGTTGCAGCAGATGAAGGTTTCATGCCTCAGACCCGTGAGCATCTCGGTATTCTTTCCTTGCTGAACATCCCGGAAGGCCTTATCGTCGTAACCAAAAAAGATATGGTAGACGAAGACTGGCTGGAAGTTGTC
This sequence comes from Negativibacillus sp., assembly GCA_045633085.1. Classification (GTDB taxonomy): domain Bacteria; phylum Bacillota; class Clostridia; order Oscillospirales; family Ruminococcaceae; genus Negativibacillus. The sequence continues at coordinate 1,647 of JAZQXX010000153.1, forward strand.
TGTGAAGACATCCGCGCTGAAGTTGCCGGTACTTTCCTGGAAGAAGCTCCGATTCTTGCAGTTTCTTCTTACACCGGCGAAGGCATCGAAGATCTTAAACAGGCTATTTTTGCTCTGATCGATTCCAGCAGCCAGATCAAAAACCCAAATACTCCGTTCCGTATCCCTGTGGACCGTGTGTTCTCCATCGAAGGCTTCGGTACCGTCATCACCGGTACCCTCATCGAAGGTCAGATGAACGTCGGGGACCCTGTCACCATCTATCCAAAGGGCATCGAAACCAAGATCCGCAACCTGCAGGTTCACTCTCACGATGTACAGACCGCTTATGCCGGCCAGCGTGTTGCGGTAAACCTTGCCAGCCTGAAAAAAACCGACCTGGACAAAGGCGATGTGATAGCTCAGAAAGACACCATGCACGTTGCGATGATGCTGGATGCTAAAATGACCGTTCTGAAAAACTGCGGCCGTGATATCATCAACGGCAGCCGTCTGCATCTGTATCATGGCGCAAGAGACATCCTCTGCAAATGCATCCTGCTGGACCGCGAAGTTGCCTCTGCCGGCGACGAAGTTTATGTTCAGCTGCGTTTGGAAGAAGAAATCGCTGCAAAAACCGGCGATCGCTTCATTCTCCGTTTCTACTCTCCGGTGGAAACCATCGGCGGCGGCGTGATCTTGGACTCCAATCCAATGAAACACAAACGCAACGACGAAGCTGTTTTGAAAGCACTGGAGCTGAAAGACAAAGGCTCTGAAAAAGAAAAAGTGGAAGAAGCACTGAAAGAGTACTCCTCCCGCTTCGAAACCACCGATTATCTGAAGATCCACACCAACATCGACAGCGAAATGTTCGATTCTATCGTGCATATTTTGCTGGACGAAGGTGTTATTTATCCAATCAATAACAACACCTACATCCACAAATCCTTCCTGAATGCAGTGGAACAGCGTGCAGAGAAAATGCTGAGCAAATACCACGCAGAAAACCCACTGCGTTCCGGTATGAAACGCGATGAGTTCCGTGGCAAACTCTTCCCAAATCAGGATATTTCTGTTGCTGACAAAGTGACCGAGTATATGGCCGCTGATGGAGTACTGAATCTGCCTCAGGGTACTGTTGCTTTGGCATCCTTTGCTGTACAGTTCAGCGCTGATCAGGAAAAACTCATGGGCAAACTGGAAAAAGTTTTCCTTGACGGTGGTTATGCTGTTCCAGCGTTGGATGATGTTACCAAAGAATTTGCGAAGGAAAAATCCTTTAAACAGGTTCTGGAATCCCTCATCACCGACGGCAAGCTCATAAAACTCACTGACCAGATCGTTTACCATGCTGACGTCTACAATACTGCTCTGAAGCTGGCAATGGACTTCGCTGCAGAACATGGCCAGATCTCCCTCGGTGAGGTACGTGACCTGCTGGGCAGCTCTAGAAAATACACTCTGGCTCTGCTGGAATACTGGGATAGAAAGAATATCACCAAAAAAATCGGTGATGCCCGTACATTTACAGGTAAATTGTAAAAAAATCATCTAAATATGGTAAAAATGCTTGTATTTCGTATGCTTTCGTGCTATACTAATCAAGCTATATGGGAGCGGATGGGTCGCTGGTGTGCCCTCTGGTCTTCAAAACCAGTAATTGCAGTTAGTAGCTGCATAGGTGGGTTCGATTCCCACACGTTCCCGCCATATCGCCATGACACACCACATGGCAAAGAAAAAGAACCGACTCTTTCGAGTCGGGTCTTTTTTGTTTTTATACACTTAATTGTAAACTTTCCTGTTTCCCCTTGACTATTCTCCAAACTTCCTTATACTATATAGTTAGTTGCCTAATTGTTAGATAGCTAAATAATTAAAAGGAGGCATTGCAGAGATATGAATCCTCTCCATCACAAGCTGACCCATGATTTGGATAAAATCAGCATGATGCGCCGCATTTTTACTCAGCGTGCTGCGACCAAAGACGGAATTTATCTCGGTCAGCTGCCGGCTATGCTCTACATCGCTATGAATCCCGGCTGCACCCAAAAAGATGTTGCCGAATTCATTCAGGTTTCTCCGCCAAGTATCGCTGTTATGGTGAAACGTATGGTGCGGAACGGTGTGGTCCAGAAAAAAGCGGATGAAAAAGACCTGCGTCAGAATCGCCTGTATATCACAGACAAAGGCATGGAATTGGCTCAGCATTGTCATCAGATGTTCAAGCGCATGGACGAACAGGTTTATGCAGGCTTCTCTGAGGAAGAGTTGACCCTGCTTTCCTCATTCCTTACCCGGCTCATCGACAACTTGGCAAGCGATGAGGTCCGCAACATCAGCAACCTGGCTCTTCTTCGCATGATGAAAGAGCTGGATGACCTCGATAACAAGAAAAAGGAGGAATAAGCTTGCTTAAAACGCTTCTCCCGTACGCAAAAAAGTATAAGCTCTTTGCAATCCTTACACCGCTGTGCATCGTCGGTGAAGTATTGCTGGAGACCCGCATCCCGGTACTGATGTCCAACATCGTTGACGTCGGTATCCCTGACAAAAACATCCGTTATGTTGTTGTGGTAGGTCTGTCCATGATGCTGATGGCTCTGTGTTCTCTGGCCTTTGGCGCGCTGGCATCTGTTTTCGGTGCAAAAGCTGGCATGGGCTTTGCCGCTGAATTGCGCCAAGCCATGTTCAACTGTATCCAGGACTACTCCTTCGCAAATATCGACAAATTCAGCACCTCTTCCTTGGTGACCCGTTTGACCACCGACGTCAACCGTGTACAGATGGCCTTTATGATGACGCTGAGAATGATGGTTCGTGCTCCATTGATGCTTATTGTGGCTACCTTCATGGCATTCCGCATCAATGGCAGCCTCGTTACCATCTTCCTCGTTGCGATTCCGTTCCTGGCATTCTGTTTGGGTACCATCGCCATCAAAACCTTCCCTCGCTTCCAGGCTATGATGAAAAAATTCGACTTCATGAACGCAACGGTACAGGAAAACCTGGTTGCAGTTCGAGTAGTAAAAGCCTTCGTTCGCGGCGACTTTGAAATCGAAAAATTTGACGGCGCACTGGATGAACTGCAGGACTACTCCATCCGTGCAGAAAAAATGCTCGCTCTCAATAGCCCGATCATGCAGATCACCATGTATTCCTGTATCATCGCTATTCTGTGGTTCGGCGGTAATCAGATCGTTATGGGTTCCATGCAGACCGGTGACCTGATGGCATTCATCAGCTATGTCAGCCAGATTCTGTCTTCTCTGATGATGATCACCATGATCTTCATCGGTATGGTCATGTCCCGTGCCTCCATGCAGCGTATTGCAGAAGTTCTGCAGGAAAAAGTAGACATCAGCGACGAACAGGCTTCTGCCGATGTTCAGCTGAACGACGGCTCCATCGTCTTTGAAAACGTTTCCTTCTCCTACTACAAAGATCCAAACAATACCGTTTTGGATAACATCAATCTGGAAATCAAATCCGGTGAAACTGTCGGTATCATCGGCGGTACCGGTTCTTCCAAAACCACTTTGGTTCAGCTGATTCCACGCCTTTACGATACCCTCGGTGGTCGTGTACTGGTTGGCGGTCACGATGTTCGCGATTACAAACTGGAGACCCTCCGCGAAGCGGTAGGTATGGTTCTTCAGAAGAACGTCCTCTTCTCCGGTTCCATCAACAGCAACCTCCGTTGGGGTGACGGCGATGCTTCTGTGGAAGAAATTCGTGAAGCTTGCCGTGCTGCACAGGCTGATGACTTTGTTACCTCCTTCCCAGAAGGCTATGAAACCGATTTGGGTCAGGGTGGTGTTAACGTATCCGGTGGTCAGAAACAGCGTCTGTGTATCGCAAGAGCACTGCTGAAAAAGCCAAAAATCATTATCCTCGACGACAGCACCTCCGCAGTTGATACTGCGACCGACGCGAAAATCCGCGAAGCTTTCCGCCAGAAATTGGCAGATACCACCACTATCATCATCGCACAGCGAATTTCCTCTGTTTCCGATGCAGACAAGATCATCGTTATGGACGATGGCAAGATCAACGGCATTGGTACTCATGAGGAACTGATCAAAAATAATGAGATCTACCGTGAAGTTTACGAATCTCAGCAGGAAGGAGCGAAATCCTAATGCCGCCACCACGTCACGGCTTCCAAAAGCCAACTAACCCAATCAAAGCGCTGGTACGCGTCTTCTCTTACATGAAAGGCAGCAAATGGCTGCTCTTGGTCGTTGCACTCTGTCTGATGATCAGCTCCACTGCAGGTATCATCGGTACCTACATGCTGAAACCGCTGATCAACGACCATATCGTACCATTCATCGGCCACACCGATGCTGATCTCTCCGGTCTGCTGCAGGCACTGACCTTCCTGGGCTGCGTTTATCTGTCCGGTGTTATCGCAAACTATGTGGTAAACCGCTTGATGGTCACCATCTCCAACAGTTCCCTCAATGCGATCCGTCGTGACCTGTTCCAGAAGATGCAGGATCTCCCGATCTCCTACTTCGACACCCATACCCATGGCGAATTGATGAGCCGTTACACCAACGACGTTGACGTTGTTCGTGAAATGATCTCCAGTGGTCTGACCAACATCATCACTTCTTCTGTTACCGTTGTAGGTACCTTCGCGATGATGCTCATTATCAGCCCACTGCTGACTCTGCTTATCATTGCTATGCTCTTCGTGATCTTCTATATCATCAAAACCATCGGCGGTCGCTCTGCAAGAGCCTTCAAACGCCAGCAGGCTGCAGTTGGTGCAGTTAACGGTTACATCGAGGAAATGATCGAAGGTCAGAAAGTTGTAAAAGTATTCTGCCACGAAGACGAAACCAAAGAACGTTTCAATCAACTCAATGAGGAAATGCGTCAGGCTGCTACTTCTGCAAACACCACCGCAAATATCCTCATGCCAATCATGAACAACATTTCCTACTTCAACTATGCCATCACCGCTGCTGCAGGTGCTGTCATGGCCATCAACGGTATGCTGGATATCGGTTCCATCGCATCTTTCCTCCAGTACACCCGTTCCTTCTCTCAGCCAATCACTCAGATTTCCCAGCAGTTCAACAACATCTTCGCTGCTCTTGCCGGTGCAGAACGTATCTTTGCTCTCATCGATGCTCCAAAAGAGGAAGACGAAGGCTATGTTACTTTGGTCAATGCTGTAAAAGATGAGAACGGCAACCTTATCGAAACCGACAAACGTACCGGTGTATGGGCATGGAAACATCCTCACCACGATGGTACCCTCACCTATACTGAAGTCAAAGGTGACGTTGTCTTTGAAGATATGACCTTTGGCTATGTTCCAAACAAGACCATTCTCCACAATCTAAGCCTCTATGCAAAACCAGGCCAGAAAATCGCATTTGTTGGTTCCACCGGTGCTGGTAAAACCACCATCACCAACCTGCTCAACCGCTTCTACGAGCTGAATTCCGGTAAGATCCGTTATGACGGCATCAACATCCAGAAAATCCGCAAAGATGACCTGCGCCGTTCCATGGCGATGGTACTGCAGGATACTCACCTCTTCACTGGTACTGTAATGGAAAACATCCGCTACGGTCGTCTGGATGCCACCGACGAAGAAGTAATCTCTGCTGCTAAGCTGGCAAACGCTCACAACTTCATCATGCACCTTCCACAGGGTTACAACACTGTTCTGACCTCTGACGGTGCAAACCTGAGCCAGGGTCAGCGTCAGCTGCTTGCCATTGCAAGAGCTGCTGTTGCAGATCCTCCTGTTTTGATCCTCGACGAAGCAACCTCCTCCATCGATACCCGAACCGAATCTCTTATCAACAAGGGTATGGATCAGCTGATGGCAGGTCGTACTGTATTTGTTATCGCACACCGTCTGTCCACTGTTCGCAACGCCAACGCGATCATGGTACTGGAACAGGGCCGCATCATTGAACGCGGCGACCACGACCAGCTGATCGCAAAAGGCGGCAAATACTACCAGCTTTATACCGGTATGCTGGAACTGGACTAATACCAAACAGAAACAAACCTCCGATGTTTTATCGGAGGTTTTGTTGTTTTTATCACATTTCCTTTCAACTGTTGACAGAACCACACAGAAGAGTTATAATAAGTGTACCATTTAGGACACTTATTGGAGGCTTGCACATGGAAAATTTGGATCATACCCTAACAACAGAACAGCTGCGCTTGGCAGCGAAAAATCCTATTTTCCAGTCCATCGCTTTGCCTCGGCTGAGAGAATTGTTGGAACAGGAAGTGAAACTCTGCTCTTTTTGCAAAGAGGAGATCATCTACTCACCCGATCAGTTTGAGGAAAGCATTGGTCTTTTTCTGAAAGGCTGTGCTGTTGCAGAGAAAAATGGCTCCGTTATTCTCAATACCTTTGAGCCAGGCAGCTGCTTCGGCGTGGCAACCCTGTTCAGCCACTCGAAGCGTTATGTTACTACCATTCGCGCCAAAAGTGACTGTGTGGTAGCCTTTCTCTCCGGTGATTCCATGACCCGTCTGTTCCGAGAAGAACCTCAAATCAGTCTGAATTATATCTCCTTTTTAGCTTCCCGCATCCACTTTCTCAACCGAAAAATCGACCAGTTCACAGCCGTTTCCGCTGAGGAAAAATTGGCTCTTTGGCTGTTGGAACAAGCGGAACACGGCAATCCCTTCCGCATGCCTGTCAGCTATGCAAAACTGGCTGATATGCTGGCGTTGGGACGCAGCTCTCTCTATCGCGCTTTCGATACCTTTGAAGAAGAAGGCGTCTTGAAGAAAGATGGAAAGCAACTGGAGATTTTGGACATGAATCGCTTAGAACACTGGTCCGAACAGTAAATCTCAAATTACTTTAAGAAAAGAGGAATATTTTATGAAAGCAAAACGTCTTGTTGCTCTGCTGCTCTCTACTGTAATGTGCCTGTCTATGGCTTCCTGCTCCACTGAAAGCAGCAAACCTGCTGAATCCGAAAAACCTACTGACGTTGTAGTAGAAACTCCAGCTACTCCTGCTAAAACTCCTGCGGCACCTACTGAAACCCCTGCTGAAAAAATCACCATCAATGTTGCTGCACTGAAAGGCCCAACTGCTCTCGGCATGCTGAACGTAATGGAAGCTGATGAAGCCGGCACCACTGCTAACGATTACGAATTCCTGCTGGCAGGTGCTGCTGATGAGATCGTCGGTAAAATTGCTTCCGGTGAATTGGATATCGCAGCGGTTCCTACCAATGTTGGTGCAACCCTCTACAAGAAAACCGAAGGCGGTGTACAGGTTGCTGCGCTGAATACTCTTGGCGTTCTTTACATCCTGGAAAACGGCGAAACCATTCAGTCCATCGAAGATTTGGCAGGCAAGTCCATGGTTGCTACCGGTCAGGGCTCTACCCCAGAATATGCACTGAATCTGATCCTCGAGAAAAACGGTCTGAAAGATTCTGTTACTGTCGAATACAAATCCGAACATTCTGAAGTTCCACCAATGCTGGTTTCCGGAGAAGCATCCATCGCAATGCTTCCTCAGCCTTTTGTAACTTCTGTTCTGGCGCAGAATGAAAACATCCGCGTTGCTCTGGACGTGACCGAAGAATGGAACAAAGCAGTCAACGGCGAAAGCGACTTGACCATGGGCTGCGTGATCGTACGCAAAGAATTCGCAAAAAACAACAAAGAAGCTCTCGACGCATTTCTTGATGAATACAAAGCTTCTGTAGAAGCTGTCAACGCTGACCCTGCGACAGCTGCTCAGATTTCCGAGAAATTCGATATTATCAAAGCAGCTGTAGCTGAAAAAGCAATTCCAGAATGCAACATCGTCTTCATCGAAGGCGAAGAAATGCAGAAGATCGCAAGCGGCTGCCTGCAGATTCTCTTTGAAGCAAACCCTAAAGCTGTCGGAG
>JAZQXX010000154.1:0-15592 GCA_045633085.1 Negativibacillus sp.
TAAAAGCATGGCAACACCATTGGCTCAGATGAGTTACTTTCTTCGGAAGATATCTCGTCATTCAATCTGAGCAGGTTTCCTGGCTCGCGGATCAGAACCGACTGCGCCTTCTCATTCATACGAACAATGGCTTTTGCAGCAGGCTCCCCGTTCACAGTGACCGGATCGCTGGGGATTTACACCCCATTCCCTTTTACCCCTCCGATTAAAGAGGGCACTCAGAAAGTAAAATATTTATTTTCGACATCATTATAATACGACTCATTCGAAATTGCAAGTGTTTTTATATTTTCTATGTGATAAAGACGTGGATCGATTGACTGAAATGGCTTAATCATGCCAAATTTCGACCCTCTACTTTTTGATTTTGCGTCACCCGTAACCTTCTGCTGCAGCGGCACTTGCGGCTTTCACAACTTTGTGACAATGACGCTATTTTAGCCGGAATATATATAGACCCCGTCACTATTTATACGTGCCCTGGTGGAGTGGTCCGGTATCAGAAGCGATACTCTATATACCTTCAAGTAGAAACTTGATTCTCCGATACTTTTCTGATACATAGATCAAAAAGCGCATGAATAAGCCAAATATTGCTCCAAAACATCACAAAAAAAAGACCATCAGACGAACCGAAAGTTGATTCTCTGACGGTCTTTTATTTACATATTCTGGTCGAGTTAACAAATGTCAAGCTCGTGCGTTTTGAACGCTGCTATCACTCACCCTATATTTTACCCGATTACTGTACTTTTGGCTAGCCAGTAACCCCATTTCCTCAAACTTCAGAACGAAACTACGAATGGTTGCATAGGCTGCATCGCCGAAGTCCTTCTCCAACTGCTTTGTACTGAACTCATTGTTACCATACGCAGACAGGACAAAGTACCAAAGCTTCTGCTCTTTCTCTGTAATTCTTCCTTCACTCAAAGCTTGCAGGAAAACATTCATCGATTGTTCCGGAGTGGTAATGTTCAGCTTGTTGTAAACGTTTTCAATGAAGTAAACGAGGAATGGAGTTGCATCCATCACACCGCTGATGGACTGGTTTCTTTCAGCCAAAGTGTAGGCATCGTAGTACTTCTTTCTGCTCTTTTCGATGTACTCAGAAAGAGGCACAAATAAAGCGGATGAGTATCCTTGCTGTACCAGATACCACAGGTGAATCATACGAGCCATTCGACCATTACCATCGAAATATGGATGCAAATACGCAACATAGAAGTGAATTAGTGCTGCTTTCAGTAGGTTATTCATCTTTGAATCTTCATTGATGAAGTCTACCAGCTCTGCCATATACTGCGGCAACTTCTGCCACGGCAGACCGGTGTGTTCCAACTCCTGGCCTACCACAAAAACTTCATCGTGGCGGTAGTAATTCCCCGGCAGAAGCTTGTCTTCTGCATCCAAAAACTCACCAATCATCAGCTGATAAATCTTATGGATATTTTCTTCTGTGATTTTATTCTCCGGATTGCCGATGAAGTCCAGGCCCTTCTTCATGCCATAGATGTGATTTTCGCTATCATTTGTCGGTGCGTAACCTTTGAGAATTCTGCGAACGCTATCTCTGGAAGAATCAATATTTTCGATGGTCAGTGTGGAGACGATTTCATCTTCCATCGCTTTCAATCCGAAACTTTCCGTGCTATTCTGTGGGGTCAGAAGAACCTTCACCGCAGACAAATGTACCTGCGCCACATTTTCCAGATAAACCAGTGGATCTCCATTGAAATCTTTAAGTGGCAGCTCCTTGTATACACCCAACTTCAACACTTTTATGAACTCACTACAGTACACTAAATATGATTCTTCATGACATTCAATTCCCAATTCACTCCAACTTTGCATAGTGCTCTCATCCAAATCAAGAGTGAGGAATTTTTTATCATCTTCAAATGCATAAAATACACCTCCGTAAATTTTTTCTATCGATTTCATTGTAGCATATTTATTTCTGGAAGCCCATAACATTTATGGCAAATAGACCAAAGCAGCAAAAAGCCTCCCTTGCGAGAGGCTTGTTCTTTCTTTTCTCTATACCATAAAGCGATACCCCAGACCGCGGACAGTACGGATATACTGTGGGCTTGGTCGGTCATCTTCTATTTTCTGTCGGAGGCGATTCACGTAAACCATCACGGCATTTTCGTCGATGATACTTTCGCCCCAGACCATTTCATAAATCATATCCTTGGAAAAAATACGTTTGACATTGTCCATAAACAGCTTCATCATAGCATTTTCTTTGGCAGACAAGGGAATTTCCTCGCCGTTTTTGTAAAAGCGCAGAGTGCTGGTATGATACACAAAGGGCCCCGCTGTGATCTGCTGCGGAAAATTGGAAAGGTCATTGCGGCTGCGGCGAATCAGCGCCTTGATTTTTGCACCCAGAGTGATTGGATTGAATGGTTTGGTAATATAGTCATCTGCCCCGATATTTAATCCATACAGGGTATCGATATCCTCTTTTCTGCCGCTGACAATGATAATCGGTGTCTGAATTCCCTGTTTCCGGATGCTTTCCACAGTCTGGAATCCGTCCATTCCCGGCATATTGATATCCATAAGTATCAGATCAAAGTTCTGATTCTGCAGCATTTCCAATGCATCTTCCCCGCTGTTGGTAATTTCTGCAGTCATGCCGCTGCTTTGCACCGATTTCGCCAAAGCCATGGAAACCATCAGATCATCGTCCACGATCAGAATTCTGTCTGCCATGTGTTCCGCTCCTTTACAAACAAATTGAATTTCAGTATAATCACAAGTATACACATTTTCTAACAAATTGCAAGGAGGTGGCTTGATTGTCCGGAAAACACAGCAAAAGCTTTTCCGTTGCCTTTGCCGTTATGCTCCTCATCATGCTTCTTGGCATGGGGTTGATTATCAGAACCTATCAGAACTATCAGGACGATTTCATCCGACAGCAGCAAACTCACCAACTGGAACTTGCCCAATCTGTTGACCGCAACATTGAATCTCTGCTGCGTCAGAGTCGCAACAGTCTGGAGTATATCGTCGGCATGGAGCAGTTCCGTGCAGCAGAACAACAGTGGTTCGAAAGTGGTGATATCCGAAAAATGCTCCTCTACCTGACAGAAAATCATCTGAATCGCAATGAACTGATTGCTGCCATCGCTGTTCTTCCCAATGGAGAATTCCTCCCCGATGACCTTGGCCGCCCGTCCTATCAATTCCTCAACGAGAATGACAAGGACAACAGCCGCATCTGTGTCAGCTTAGCCGGAAAATTTTACCTCGCTCTGATCTGCCAGGGACAGGGCAGCGCCTCCTATGCCAGCATGATTGATCTGCAGCTGCTTTATCAGAAAATCAGCAGCACTGAACTGGCGGAAGCAGACCAGCTGCTCCTTCTCGACCATTGCGGCGACATTATGCTCCATTACTGCAGTGATTCTGAAACCATCAAAATCATCTCCTTGGAAAAATGCCCGAGCCGCAGCGATTTCCGTCTGATGATTGAAGCAGAACAGCAAAATATCCAGGATTCTTTCTCCTTCCTCTACCAGACCAAGAAAATGGACGAGGGTTATAATGCCAACATGATGATCCTGCCGACAGGTCATAATGAAAATCAGACCTTTGCTGTCGGTTTGAGCAGTAACATTGACACAGCACTTGCGCCACTGTACAAGGCTTCTTTCCGCTGGATTCTTGGCGGTCTGCTCATTCTTGCCGGTATCTGTCTGCTGCTGATTCTGCTGCTACACATCCGCCGCAAGGATATGCTCATCGAAGCGGAACTTGCACTGCTTCAGCAGAAAAACATCGCCATGGAAGAACTGAACCGTAAAACGCAGGAAGCCGCCCACCACCAGCGACTGGAAATGATGGGTACTCTCACCTCCGGTATTGCCCACGAGTTCAACAATCTGTTGACGCCGATCATGAGCTACAGCATTCTCAGTCTGGAACAGCTCCTTTCCGAGCAGGAGGAAATCTACGACAATATTCTTGAGATTTATAATAGCTCCCGCAAGGCAAAGGAAATCATTTCTCAACTGCTGCAGTATTCCCGCAAAAACGGTGACAGCAGCCGCAGCTATCTCAAACCAAAACAACTTCTGGAGAAAACGCTTCGTGTTGCACTGCCATCCTGTCCGAAAGACGTGGTAGTCACCTGTGACCTGCCCGACACGGAACTGAGCCTCTATGGCAATGAAACACAGCTTTCTCAGCTGTTTCTCAACCTGCTCATCAACGCCTTTCATTCCATGGAACCGTGCGGCACATTGAACCTCTCCGCCGAAGAACTCCACGGACAAATTCTGATTTCCGTGAAAGACAGCGGCTGCGGTATTTCGCAGGATGTGCTGCCTCACATCTTTGAGCCGTTTTACAGCACAAAAGAGGGAGGCAAAGGCAGCGGTCTTGGTCTTGCCATTGCGCAGCAAATCGTGGAAGACCACAAGGGCAGCATTCAGGTTCACTCTGTTGAGGGCGCAGGAAGCTGCTTTACTGTCACATTGCCGGCATATCATCCAAGCACACTTCAATAAGATAATGGAATCCGTTTATCAGAAAACCTCCCGCTATTCGGGAGGTTTTTACTTTTTTCGAAAGTCCATCGATATTATTTATCCATCTAAATATTTATTAAGATTCAGTTTATGGTGCATTAAGATAGGTCTGCTATACTGAATTCAAACAAAACACCACAAAAGGAGTTTGTATTATGAAAAAGAAAATCACATCCATCGGCACTATCGTTCTCGGTCTGCTGCTTTCTGCAGGACCTCAGTTCCTGTTTCAGCCATGCCCAACCACTGAAAAATTCATGAAATGCTTCTGGAGCTGCAAAGCGCTGATCGTTGTCGGTGCTGTTCTTGCACTGGTTGGTCTGCTGCAGATGATCGCAAAAGAAGCCAATACCCGCAAATCTCTCTCTGTGATCGGTCTTGCGCTGGCAGTTTCTGCAATCCTGATTCCAACCGTTATCATCGGCGGCTGTGTAAAACCGGAGATGGCTTGCAAAATGCTGACCTTCCCTGTTACCTACACTCTTTCTGCTGCAGCAATTGTTCTGCAGGGTCTTATTCTCATCGCAAAAGAAAAATAAGAGGATCTCTCCTTCTCGGCCCCCTTCCGATGGTTTCCGGAACGGGGCCGAGTTTCAGACTGTTACCTTAACAAATATTTAGTACATAATAAAAAATATCAAGATTTTCCAGGAGGCTTTTCATGAAAAACTTTGTAACCGGCAGTATGGCTCTGAAAAACATTCAGCGCCGCCCTGTCAGAAGCTGGTGCATGATTTTCTTCGTATTCATGCTGGCTGCTTCCCTGTTCCTCACCACCGTACTTACTGACAGCCTGGCTGACAGCCTTGAGAAAACCACCAACCGTCTGGGCGCGGATGTGATCGTTGTGCCGGACGAATATGAAAAAGACATGGTGGACGCATTGTTCCAGGGCTCCATCAGCTCTTTCTCCTTCGACAAAAAATGGCTGGATGAAATCAATACCGTCGACGGTATCGCAAAAGCTTCTCCCCAGCTGTATCTGAAAACTCTGGACGCCGAATGTTGCTCTGCACCGGTTCAGCTGATCGCTTTTGAACCAGAAAGCGACTTCATCATTACTTCCTGGCTGAAAGATGACGGCATCGATCTGCCTGAACGAGGCGAAGTGATCGTTGGCTCCAAAATTATCCCGGAAGAGAGCGATAAAATTTACTTCTACGGTCAGGCTTACACCATCGTCGGACAGATGGAAAAAACCAAAAGCAACTACGACGACTGCGTATTCATGACTTATGAAACCGCAAATGACATCATGTCCAGCAAACAGTGGATCAAGACCTATGGCGAAGCTTCTGCAGCGGAATCCGTTTCCTGTCTGATGATTCGTGTTGCTGAAGGTAGCGATAAGGGCCAGGTTGCGTCCAAAATCAACTACCGATTGAGCAAAGACTGCCCTGTTCACGCATACACCATGAACGGTCTGCTCTCCAGTGCGGTAAACACAGTAAAGAGCATGGACAACTACAGCAGCATCCTCCTCATCATGATTTCCATTCTGGTTATCGCCGCTCTGCTCTGCATCTTCACCATCACCATCAACGAACGAACCAAAGAATTCGGTATTCTGGCGGCTCTCGGTGCAAACAGCGGTAAACTTGCCGGCATCGTTCTCTCCGAGGGTGTCCTCATCGGATTGGCAGGCGGTCTGATCGGTGTGATCTTCTCCATCGCAGCTCTGCTCATCTTCGGCAACACCATTGTTGTGGCACTGGACATTCCGAAACTTAACAGCGACATCGCTTATCTGCTGCCGCTTGGCCTGAAATGTATGGCTCTGGCTCTGGGCGTTTCCATTCTGGCATCTCTGTACTCCGCATGGAAAGTCAGCCGCAACCGTCTTGACGCACTGATCAAAGGGGAGGAAATGTAATGCTTAACGTAAAAAAACTGACGAAATCCTTCGACCGACAGAACCAGCATTTCGATGCGGTTCATGAGGTTGATTTCACCATCAACAGCGGTGACTTATGTACTCTGACCGGTCCATCCGGCTGCGGCAAAAGCACCTTCTTCCACCTGATTTGTGGCATCACCAAAGCAGACAGCGGCGAGATCATTTTCGATCAGAAAGATATCTGCCAAATGAATGACAAAGAACTGGCTTCTCTCCGTGCGGAGAACATCAGCTGTGTTCTGCAGGGAGACAGTCTGCTGCCAAACTTCACTGTGCTGGAAAACATCTGTCTGCCTCATGAACTCTGCGGCTGCAAAAAAGAGCTGGAAGCAAGAGCTATGGAAATGCTCAAAGACTTCGGTCTGGAAAACATGGCTCATGACTATCCGTCCAATCTCTCCGGTGGTGAACGCAGACGCGTTGCCATCGCAAGAGCTTTTGTCCATGACCCAAAACTGATCATCGCTGACGAACCAACCAGTGACCTCGACGAGGAAAATACTGTAATGATCATCAATTTCTTTGAACAGCAGGCCAGTCAAGGAAAAGCGATCCTGATCAGTACCCACGACCTGTCCTGCCTGCGTCCGTCCATGATCCGTTATCGCATGGAAAAAGGCGTGATGACAAAAGTATAAATTCCCTACAGATATCAGTAAATCACTGATTCAAAAGAGTGGCGCAGCGTGAGCAGTGCCACTCTATTTTTATCCCTACCCTCTATCCTTGTTCAAGCAGACCATTCCAACATTCAGGTGAATGCAAAACCAAAAACACGACAGTCCTTTCGGACTGTCCGGTTTCTGTAAGCATTCAAATTTTATCTTTTGATAGCCTGTTAATGAACAACATTAGAAGTTGTGGTCAGGATCCTGTGGCCACCAAACTTTTTCCATAACAGCGTCTGCATCTTTCATGGTAGTCAGCAGGCCGATACGGATGTAGTCTTCTACGATTTCACGGAGAGCGCGTTCGGTGAATGCATTGTCAACGGTACCCCACTGGTAGGATTCCATGCATTCGGTCAGTTTAGCCAGGTCGCCGGTCAGCAGACCTTCGTCGATCTGAGCCTGAGTGATTTCTTCAACGTTTTCACCGGTGTAAGCCTGTGCTTTGTTGATCGCTTTGGTGATGTATTTAGCCATCAGAGGGTTTTCTTTGATGAAGTCTTTGTTCATAACGGTTACGCAGCAAGGTTCATCAGTGAATTCTTCGTTCCAGGTGATGGAGTCGAGCCATTTCAGCTGGCCGGATTTCCACATATCCCATGCCCACATATCGCCTGCAACAACTGCTGCAATCTGGCCGGATTCCATTGCTGGAATGCAAGCGGAAGTTTCAACCTGTACGAATTCAACGTCGGTCAGAGGGTTGATACCAGCGTGGTCGAAGAAACGAGCGCCGATGTTGTAAGAGGAGTTACCGATACCGTTAGGTGCGGAGATCTGTTTGCCTTTCAGGTCTTCCAGGGAGTCGTAGCCGGAATCAGCCAGTACCCACAGGGACTGACAACCGATCATCGCGCCGTTAACGATTGCGTAGTTAACGTCGTTAGCTGCTGGTACCAGACAGGTAGCGATGTGGTTTACAGCAACCTGAGCGGAGTTGGTGCCCAGTGCTTCTTTCCAGCTTTCGCCAGCCATGTAAACTTCAGCTTTGATGCCGTATTCTTCAAAGTAACCCAGATAGTCAGCTACCCATGGAGCAGAGGTGCAGCCGCCGCTTGCGAAGTAGGTGAAGCCTTTTTCGTAAGCTGGTTCGAGTTTCATTGCTTCCAGTTCTTCCGCTTCGGTCATCACGGTAGGAGTGGTTTCAGCTGGAGTGCTTGGGGTAGCTGGAGTAGTGGTTGCTGGGGTGCTTGGTGCAGCTGGAGTTTCAGCTGGTTTGGTGGTTTCTTTGCTGCCGCAAGCAACCATGCTCATAGCCATAGCCAAAGCCAGGGTCAGAGACAGAGCCTTTTTGAGATTAATCATGCGAATCTCTCCTTTTTTGTTTGTTTTATCTCTACGCTGTCATCAGCGTAAAAACCATAGTTGTTGAATCTTTAGCCTTCTTTGTGACCAAAGTTCAGCATATCGAGGATCTGCTTACGATACTCAACGAATTTATCGCTTGCACGGTTACGTGGGTATTCCAGATCAACGTCGATTGCTGCTTTGATGCGGCCCGGATGAGCTTCCATAACAAGAACTTTGGTACCCATGTAGATTGCTTCGTCAACGTCATGGGTTACCATGATAACGAGCTGTTTGTTTTCTTTCCACAGGTTGAGAATCTCATCCTGCATATTCATTCGGGTGAAGGAGTCCAGCGCACCCAGAGGTTCGTCCAGAAGCAGGATTTCCGGTTTGCAGATCAGGGTTCTTGCCAGAGCAACACGCTGCTGCATACCACCGGACAGCTGAGCCGGATAATCCTTGCGGAAGCTGTCGAGTCCGATGACTTTAAGCATACGGTTTACTTCATCAACAGACACCTTTTCTTTGTGTTTATGCTGCATACGGTCTGCAAAAGAAATGTTTTTCTCAACAGTCAGCCATGGGAACAGAGTATGCTGCTGGAACATCATGCCACGGGATGGGGATGTACCATCAATTTCTTCACCGTTTACTGTAAGCTGACCGGTTGTTGGCTGCAGCAAGCCGGCAATCAGACGCAGCATGGTGGACTTACCACAACCGGAAGTACCAACAAGGCTGATAAACTCGCCGCTCTTCATTTCCAGATTAACTTCTGCCAGAGCAGTGGTTACATCATTGGTCTCTACCCTTGCAAAGCTTTTGGATACACCATCTAATTTAAGAATTACAGCCATTTATTTGGTCACTCCAATCTGCCAACGCAGTACGCGTTTCTTGACGATATTAAGAACTTTTGTTACGAGGGTAAAGATCAGACAGATCACGATCAGGGATGCAAACATGTTGTTGTACTGTGCCCAGGATTTCATCCAGGTGATGTACCAGCCCAGACCTGCTTTAACACCCATCATTTCTGCTACCATGATAGCGGTACAAGCGGTCATCATACCCTGTGTCATACCAGCCATGATGTTTGGCATTGCGCATGGGATCGCAACATTGAAAATCAGCTGACGTTCGCTTGCGCCGAGGATTTTTGCCGCATCAAAGTATGCTTTGTCGATGTTGGCAACACCTGCACGGGAAGCATTGGTAACTGCGGTCCATACACCAATGGTGATGATAAACAGCGCACTCATATCCAATGCACCGGACATGAATACCATAATGATTGGAATCCATGTGGAGATAGGAATTGGGCCAAGGAATTTGATGATAGGGTCGATCCAATAGTTCACTTTTGTGCTGTATCCACAGGTAATACCGGTAATAAGACCAAGAACAACGCCGAGGGTGTAACCTTCAAGCATCAGTTTCAGGGTATGAAGAGCGGAATTCAGCAGATTTGCACGGTCGGTAACTGCTGCATAGAAGATGTTATTTACGCATGGAACCAGTGGGTACGCAAAAATATTTGTTTTGATGGTGGAGTAGTCGTAAAGGGTCAGCAGCAAAAGAATCGCAGCAAAGAGCGGTGCTTTATAGCGCAGACTACGGATGAGCTTTTTATCGCCTTTCTTTTCTTTGATCAAACCCACGATCATAGACAAAGTATAAACTACGAGGACTGCGGCCATCACACCTGTGTAGATATGAGGCATTGGGTTAGGGTTAATGTCCGGCAGAGTTAAATACTCTACCAGTGCCACTGCTGCCATAAGGGAAGGCAGCGCTGTGATGATCTTATCGAACATCTTCTGTTGTGGAGTTTTTTCACGTTCTTCAAGCTCCATCAACTGAGCGCGAGTGAGTTTTCCACTGGATTTTGCATCCTCTGTGTACTTACCACTTTTTAAAGGTGTTTTTTCCATGAATGTTCAGTTACCTCCTTTTGTTCACACCAATCACTCTGTTTTTCTGACAAGATAAGTTATGAAAATATAACTATCTACAAAAAAGAGTATCACCTTATATGCAAGATGTCCAATCGATAAATTAAATCAATTATTATATATTTATAGTAATTATCTATTTTCCACAGTAAATATAATCAGTTTTTGTTCTATATCCATAAGAAGAACCAATGCAAAGTCGGATTCAAAACAAAAAGACCAACAAAGGACGCGAAACTTCGTCCCTTATCGGTCTTTCTTTGATTTTATGGATGACTAGAAAGTCATTGGTGGAGGCGGCTCCTCTATCGGCTATCGTGAGCCCTGAGGTATATGATGGAGTCGGCAGTTGGACTTGCGTGAGTCGGATGGCGAGGATTGGCTATGCGCACAAACTCCTCACAACACCAAAGAAAAACAGCGCGGCATAAAGCCACGCTGTTTTTTAAAGGTTTAAAGCTTATTTACGTTTCAGCATCAGAGCTGCGCCGCAAACTGCAGAGCAAGCTGCCAGAGCTACCACTGCACCAACAAATTCAGATGCGCCGGTTTCTGGGTTTACTTTCTCAGCTTCTTTAGAGATGGTAATTACCCAGTAGTTGCCGCGAACATTGTCAACGTCAACGTTGTAGCCTGCGATTTCTTTTGCGTCTACAGACCATTTCTTGCTGTCGTCCAGACCAGTCCACTCATGTTTCCAGTCTTTCTTCTCGGTGATGTCTTTGTTCTTGTAAGCTTTACCGTTTCGAACGAGGATCGCATTCACTTCGTCGATTTCGTCTTCATCAACGCCGTCGAATTTAACTTTTACAACGATGCTGTAGTCGTCATCTTTTTCGTCTTCGACAGGTGCCTTCACCACATCTTTACTCATGGTGTGTTCACAGACAGAACAGAGATAATCTTCGCGTTCAGCGGTAGAAGTATCCTGTTTTACCCATTCATGAGCAGCTTTAGTATCTTCGATCATCGCGCCGCAGCCGTTCTCACAGCCTTTTTCGCAAGCGCAAGCGTACCAATGGTTATCATCATCATAACTCCATTCAGAAGCCTGTGTATGACCATGAGCCTTGATTACGGTATCAGCTTCAGTGATTTCTTCGCCAAGAGCACCGTTGTCATCGGCAAAGATTGTTCCACAGTGGATACAATCCCAATGAGCAACGATACCGTCTTCGGTACAGGTTTCTGCTTTTGCTTCAGTTTTTCTGGTGTTACTAGTAGAATGTGGAGCAGGTCCACCAAATGGATAGAAGTGCTCTGTGCTAACTACATCACAGTTCTCATTGGAGCAGGTGTACCAGAATTCAGCAGGTGTTTTACAAGTAGCAGATGTTTTAAGGGTAGTAGGGCCATGTAAACTTTCATCATCGAATTTATGACCCCATTCTGGAATCTCTCGTGCTGTTACATTTGTTTCCTTGGTGCCATCGATATCTTCATATACTTTACCGCAGCTGTTGCTACAGGTGAAGTAACCTAAGGTACCTTTGTCCATACAAGAAGGTTCTGCAGCAGGAGTTTCAGTCATTTTATGACCGGTTTTTGGATCTACAGTTACAGACAGTTCGATTTCAGTGCTGCCTTCTTCATCAGAGAAGTATTTACCGCAGCCGTCAACAGTACATCTGTAGTATGCGATGTTACCGTCTTCGGTACAGGAAGGATCTACTGCAGCAACCAGTTCCAGTTTGTGATTACCTTTGTCGGATTCCCATGTATCAGTGCCTTTTTCGCCGCATACGCAGGATTTGTAGTACTGTGCAGGGGTCTGACAGTCAGTATCATTATTGACAGGGAACTCTTTGGTGGTCTGGTCGAAGGTATGACCAGTTTTATCTGCCTCGTAACCACATTCACAGTCGTGCCAGTGGTTAGAAGTATTTTTGCTCCATTCACTTGCAGGAACATGAACGTTTTCGCCGGTTTTATCGTTACAGAGAGCACATGCTTTCCAGTGTTTGTTTTCATCGTAAGACCATTCCGCACCGGTAGTGTCGCAATCTTCAATGTAGCTGTATTCACAGGTGCCGCATTTTACGGTATGCTGGTCGTATTCAGCCGGAGTGTAGGACCAAGCGCTATGGGATGTGCTGTTAACTTTCTCACCGCATACACAGAGCTGCCAGTGACCGTTTTCATCATGGTTCCAGTTGCTGTCTTTTGCGGAGTGTGGAGTCACATTAGCAGAAGCACCACAGTCTGTACATACTTTCCAGTGAGAAGCGCTGTCTGCGCCGTAATCTGTAACGCCTGTGGTGTTATGAGCTTCAGACGCTGTTGCTACATAGCCGCAGTCACAGAATACTTTATGGCTGTTATCGCCATTGTCGCTGTATTCCAAGGTATGACTGGTAGCATCTACGGTAGCGCCGCAAGCACATACGCCCCAGTGCTGGCTTTCATTGTAATCGCCATCGATAGGGGTACAGATCACATTTTCATTGACTACATATTCGCATACGCTGCAGGATTCGTTATGAGTGCCATTGCCGTTGTCAGTCAGGATGGTGCTGTCATGCACGTCTGCATTTACTTTTTCAGTACATTTGCAAAGCTGCCAGTGACCGTTTGCGTCAGATTCCCACGCATCTGCATTTTCAGCGCTATGGTTAACGCGGTTGGACTGCTGACCGCAGGCAGTACATTCATCCCAATGCTGGTTTTCGTTGTGTTTCAGATCGGTTACGTGATTGCTCAGAGTGCTGTCTACTTTATGAGAGCAGATGGAGCATTTCTGGTAATGCTGATCGCCGTCTGGGTAGAAATTGCCAGCTGCATCATGGTTTGCATGATCGAATTCTGTGGAACAAGCTTCACATACATACCAATGCTGAGTGCCATTTGCTGCAGGTGCAGCACCTTCAGCTGCTTCATGTTCTTTTTCATCGAAACGTTCTGAACAGCCGTTCAAACATTTATGATAATGTGTACCGTTGATTTCATCAATAGCCCATTCGCTTGCTGGAGCATGGCCTTTTTCCTTGATGGTATATTCTTCGGCAGAAGTTTCTACATCACCATTTTCGTCAGCATATACATTGGAGCAAACGGAGCAAGTCCAGTATGCGCTGTTACCTTTTTCTGTACAGGTAGGGTTTTTAGCAGGAGTAGCTACCATGGTATGACCGTCAGCTTCTCCGTAAGAGAAAGTAGCTGTGCCTTTCGCACCACATTCGCAGGATTTGTAGTAAACAGCGGAATCGGTGCAGTTTGCAGGGGTTTTCAAGTAAGTTTCAGTTGGAACTTCTTTATTGTAGGTATGAACAGGTGCAGGCAGAATCAGAGCTCCTGCGGTAGTTTGATTTTTATCTGCGTCGAAGTATTCTTCACATACAGAGCAGATATAGTGCGCTTTCATACCTTCTGCCAGGCTGGTGGAGCTATGTCCTGGATCTTTCTGAGGAATCAGCTCACCATAAGTATGTTCGCCCAATTCGCCGTAAGGCTGTTCACAAACAGTGCAGACTGCCTGTGCTTTACAGGTTGCGGTACCGCCGGTATGGGTGCTGCTCAGTGGACGGTATGGAATGTCAGAAATTTTGTTGCCATGCACGTCGAAGAGCTGTCCACAGGTACATTCGCTGTAAGCATCCCAGCCCTGTGCTTTACAGGTGGAGTCTTTTGCGTCGATACTTGTTTTGTTAGTGTGAGCACAAACTACAGTTACAGTACAGGTAGCGGATACGTCACCTGCTTTTGCTGTAATGATAGCGCTGCCGACAGCATAAGCAGTTACATTACCGGTTTCATCAACAGCTGCAACAGTATCATCGCTGGAAGACCAAACAACTGCATCAGTGCTGTTGCTTGGATCAACAGTTGCAGTCAGCGCAGCGGTTTTGCCTTCTTCCAGTGTAAGAGAGCTGCTGCTGAGGCTGATGCCGGTTGCAGGAACTTCAGCTTCCTTGATGGTGAGAGTGATGGAATAATCAGCCTGCTCTACCCAGTATGTGGCATTGGCGCTGGCATCAAATCCGGTTACTTTCATCTCATAAGAACCTGGGGTAACATCAGCAGGTACGGTTACTGCAATGGAACCAAGGTTGGTCAATCCAGTAACATCTGTGCTCAGAGAGTACCAGATAAGCTGATTACTGCTCCAAGTTACACCAGTGATTCCTGCTGGCATTGTTGGCTGTGTTATAGTAAAACCTGTTGGCACCTCAACTGTGTACATCAGAGAGTCAACACTTACTGGTTCTGTAGTTGTGATGTCTAATGTAACAGTTTGTTTGTTACCAGTTGCTTCGAGGGAGTCGGAGCTCAAAACTAATTCGATCGACGTTCCATCTACCGCGAGTGCCGGCACACACATACTCATGCACATCGAAATGCAGAGAAGTATAGCGAGCAATCTTTTCATTTTTGCAAAATACTTCATTTATTTTTCTCCTTCTCAATTAAATTTACCATGTCAAAGGTGATTCTGTGATGGCAAGGACAACTTTTCTGGCGTCCAATGCATCTGGGCGACCATTACCATTGACATCTAATGCAATTAATTTTAAAGTATCAGGAGTATTAGTAACGGCAACTACAATTTGTCTTGCATCCAGAGCATCAATACGACCATTTCCGTTTACATCACCTAAGATACCAACAGTGATTATAGTATTTTCGTCCATGTTATCAGCGGTAAAGCTGTATGCACCTTCAGCTTCTGTTGCAGGCAGACGGGTGTAGGTTGCACCACCGTCATAGCTAACAGCAACGTAGCAAGCCAAATCACTGCTTACAGTGAAGGTATTGCTGCCTTCTTTCCAACCGCCTTCCGGTGGGGTCACGGTTGCACCACCTACAACGCTTGGAGTGATCTCGATACCTTGATCAACGCCGAGGAAGTGGATTGTGGCGTTGAGGAGTGGATCGTTGTCCGTTCCAATTGTGATTTGATCCCATTGTTTCTCAGTACCGTTGTAGTAAACATCGGTGAGACTGGTGCAGCCATCGAAAGCATAATAATCAATGGTGGTGAGAGTTTCGGGAAGAATTACAGTGGATAACCAGCTACAACCGTTGAATGCTTGCTCTCCGATTGAGGTAACGCCCTCCGGTATAACTATACCAGTCAATTGACCACCAATATCATAAAATGCAAAATCACCGATTGCTGTTACTGTTTTGCCATCAATCTCGCTTGGAATGACAATATCGCCAACCAATTCACCCTCTACTCCAGTGATGGTGATGGTGCCATCGCCATTGTCGGTGTAGATCCATTCATAGGTCGATGCT
>JAZQXX010000155.1:0-5801 GCA_045633085.1 Negativibacillus sp.
ATCGACACCAAAGAATTCAGACCAATCGAGTCCAATGCTCCTGGTATCATCGAAAGAAAGAGCGTATCCGTTCCTCTGCAGACCGGTATCAAAGCGATCGACTCTATGATCCCGATCGGTCGCGGTCAGCGTGAGCTGATCATCGGTGACCGTCAGACCGGTAAAACCACTCTGGCTGTGGATACCATCCTGAACCAGAAGGGCAAAGACTGTATCTGTATCTACGTTGCGATCGGTCAGAAAAACTCTACCGTAGCAAACCTGGTAGAAACCCTGAACCAGGGCGGCGCAATGGACTACACCATCGTTGTATCTTCCACTGCTTCCGAGCTGGCACCTCTGCAGTACATCGCACCATACTCCGGCTGCGCTATGGCAGAGTACTTCATGGCACAGGGTAAAGACGTTCTCATCGTTTACGATGACCTGTCCAAACACGCAGTTGCTTACCGTGCACTGTCCCTGCTGATCCGTCGTCCACCAGGCCGTGAGGCTTACCCAGGTGACGTATTCTACCTGCACTCCCGTCTGCTGGAACGTGCAGCACGAGTAGCTCCTGAATTCGGCGGCGGTTCCATCACCGCACTGCCTATCATCGAAACTCAGGCAGGCGACGTTTCCGCTTACATTCCTACTAACGTAATTTCCATTACCGACGGCCAGATCTTCCTGGAATCCGAGCTCTTCCACTCCGGCGTTATGCCAGCAGTTAACCCTGGTATTTCCGTATCCCGAGTTGGTGGTTCCGCTCAGATCAAAGCAATGAAGAAGGTTTCCGGTTCTCTGAAACTGCTGTACTCCCAGTACATCGAGCTGAAGAGCTTCGCACAGTTCGGTTCCGACCTGGATACCGATACCAAGACCCGTCTTGCACAGGGTGAACGTATCGTAGAAGTTCTCAAACAGGACCGCAACCACCCAATCGACGTTGCTCATCAGATCGCGATCATCTATGCAGTTACCAACAACATGCTGATGGATGTGGAAGTTTCCGACATCGCAGCATTTGAAGACGGTCTGTTCACCTACATGAACGCAAACTGCATTGATATCATCGATGAGATCCACAACACCGGCGTGATGTCCGGCGAAAGCACTGCCAAACTGGCTGACGCGATCAACCAGTACAAAGCATCTTTCCTGAACAGCAAATAGGCTAAGGAAATTCAAACATTAGCCAGTTCAGGCGGAAAGGAGCTTTTTTATGGCAGGAGCCAATATGAAGGACATTAAAAACCGCATCAAGAGCGTTGAAAGTACCATGCAGATCACCAAGGCCATGGAGCTGGTTGCATCTTCCAAGCTGCGCAAAGCCCGTGAACGCGTTGAGAACTCCCGCAGCTACTTCAATACCCTCTATGCGGCACTGGTCGATATTTCCCGTAGCAATACCGACCTCAGCTCTCCATACGTAATCCAGCGTCCCATCAAAAAGGTCTGTTACGTTCTGATCGCCGGCGACCGTGGTCTTGCCGGTGGTTACAACACCAACGTGTTCAAAGCCGTTACTGCCCACATGGATAACCGTGACGTCTGCGTTCTGCCGATCGGTAAAAAGGCAGTGGAATACTGCGAACGCAGAGGTTATGAGATCCTGAGCAAACAGTTCATGATCGCAGAAGAAGTTTCCTTCGACGATTGTGACTCCATTTCTCAGATCCTGTGCAAAGGCTATCTCAACGGCGACTTTGATGAGATCTGTGTTGGTTATACCAACTTTATCTCCATGCTGAGCCAGACACCTGTAGTTATGTCCGTACTTCCTATGGCAAGTTCCAAGAAGGACGAAACAAAGGTGGATATGAAGGCGAAAAACCTGATCGTTTACGAGCCGGATGCAGAAACTGTATTCAACTCGATCATCCCAGACTACCTGGCAGGTATCATTTACGGTTCTCTGTCCCGTTCCTGGGTATCCGAGCTTGCAGCACGCCGCACCGCAATGGACGCAGCGAGCAAGAACGCAGCCGAAATGATCGAAAGCCTGTCCCTCAGCTACAACCGTGCACGTCAGGGCGCGATCACACAGGAGATTACCGAAATCGTGGCCGGTGCAGAACAGTAAAACAAGAACTTGTTTTCTTCTTCTGTACGGCATTCTATAAAAAGGAGATATGCACATGAACGAGCATAACGTTGGTACTGTTGTCCAGGTTGTTGGACCTGTACTCGACATTAAGTTTGCTGACGGTCATCTGCCAAACCTGAACAATGCGATCCACATTGAGCACAATGGCAAAACTATGACCGCAGAAGTTGCCCAGCATATCGGTGACAACGTAGTACGCTGCATCGCAATGAGTTCCACTGACGGTCTGGTTCGTGGCACCAAAGCGGTGGATACCGATGGCCCAATCAAAGTTCCAGTAGGTAAAGAAACCCTGGGACGTATCTTCAACCTGCTCGGTGAAGCAGTTGACAACAAACCTACCCCTAATACCGAAGAGCATTGGCCAATCCACAGACCAGCTCCAACTTACGAAGAACAGGAATCCACTACCGAAATCCTGGAAACTGGTATCAAAGTAGTTGACCTGATCGCTCCATACGCAAAAGGCGGTAAGATCGGTCTGTTCGGCGGTGCGGGCGTAGGTAAAACCGTACTGATCATGGAATTGATCAACAACGTAGCAAAACAGCACGGCGGTATTTCCGTATTCGCTGGTGTAGGTGAACGTACCCGTGAAGGTAACGACCTCTACAACGAAATGTGTGAATCCGGCGTTATCAACAAAACTGCTCTCGTATACGGCCAGATGAATGAACCACCTGGAGCACGTATGAGAGTTGCTCTGTCCGGTCTGACCATGGCAGAGTACTTCCGTGATAAAGAAGGCCAGGACGTACTGCTCTTTATCGACAACATCTTCCGTTTCACCCAGGCTGGTTCCGAGGTATCCGCGCTGCTGGGCCGTATGCCTTCCGCAGTAGGTTACCAGCCAACTCTGGCAACTGAAATGGGTGCTCTTCAGGAACGAATCACTTCTACCAAGAAGGGTTCCATCACTTCCGTACAGGCAGTTTACGTTCCTGCGGACGACTTGACCGACCCGGCTCCAGCTACCACCTTCGCACATCTGGATGCGACCACCGTACTGAGCCGTTCCATCGCTTCTCTGGGTATTTACCCTGCAGTAGACCCACTGGAATCTACCAGCCGTATCCTGTCTCCTGACGTTGTTGGTCAGGAACACTATCAGGTTGCCCGTGAAGTACAGAGAATCCTTCAGCGTTACAAAGAGCTGCAGGATATCATCGCCATCATGGGTATGGACGAACTGTCTGAAGAAGATAAGCTGACCGTAGCTCGTGCAAGAAAAATGCAGCGCTTCCTGTCCCAGCCATTCGAAGTTGCAGAACAGTTCACCGGTTACCAGGGCAAATACGTTCCTCTGAAAGAAACCATTCGTGGCTTCAAAGAGATCATCGAAGGCAAACACGACTCCATTCCAGAGTCTGCATTCCTCTTCGCTGGTACCATTGATGAAGTAGTGGAGAAAGCACAGAAGGGGGCATAAGCTATGACAAGCTTCTACCTTCAGATCGTAACTCCTGACGGCAAGAAATATGCCGGCATGGCAGAAAAGATCCTGCTGAGAACCATCAACGGTGACGTGTGCATTCTGGCACGTCATACCGACTATATTACTGCACTGGGTCTTGGTGAATGCCGCGTGACCAACGACAAGGGCGAGGTTCGCACCGCAGCCTGCATCGGCGGCATGCTGTTAGTTACCGAAGGCATGGTTCACGTTGTAGCATCTGCCTTTGAATGGGCAGATGAGATCGACGCAGCCCGTGCAGAGAAAAACAAAGCAGCCTGTGAAAAAGCACTGGCTGCAAATCCAAGCGAAGATGAAGCAAAAGTGCTGGAGGCGAAGATGCGCCGCAGCAACCTGCGTCTGAACATCGCTGCGAAAAAATAGTTTTTCAAAAGGCTCTCCTTCGGGGGAGCCTTTTCTTATATTGTACGACAGATTTTACTTTCCTTCGTCCGCAGAAAATCCTCACTTTCTCATTGTAAAAATTGGACAAATGAGCTATACTTTTGATAGAATGCAGAAGCTGCATTTTTGTGATTTGAAGTGAGTTTCCTGAGAAAGAAGGAGAAGTATGAAAATTATCATCGCCGGCGACGGTAAGGTTGGTCTTGCTCTGACCAAACAGCTGCTGAGAGAAGGCCATGACGTAGTGGTCATCGACTCCAACCAGAGCGTTCTGAACAACACCGACATCGAAGATGCTACCATGGCAGTCCACGGCAATGCTGCCGCCATGGACACCCTGCTGCGCGCAGACATTCGCGACGCAAATCTGCTTATCGCTGCCACCAATTCCGATGAAACCAACATTCTTTGCTGTCTGACCGGCAAGAAACTGAATAAAAACATCTACACCATCGCCCGAATCCGCAACGGCGAGTACCACCAGCAGCTGGCAATGCTGCAGGAAGAGCTGGGTCTGTCCATGATGATCAACCCGGAACAGGCTGCGGCTCGAGAGATCTTCCGTCTGCTGCAGTTCCCGGACTTCCTCCGCCGAGAAACCTTTGCCAAAGGCCGTATCGAGCTGGTTGAGCTGAAAGTCCGTTCGGACAGCAAACTGAAGGACATCAAGTTGCTGGATCTGTATAAGATCGTTCGCATCAAGGTACTGGTTTGTGCCGTGACCCGCGGCAGGGAAGTATTCATCCCGACCGGTGACTTCGTACTGCGTGAAGGCGACCACATCTACGTTACCGCAGCATCCAGCGACCTGTATCTGCTGCTGCGCAATCTGGGTATCACTCCGAAAGAGATCTGGAGCATTATGATCGTCGGCGGCGGACGCATCGGCCGTCATCTGATCAAACGTCTGCTGAAATCCCATGCCGACGTCAAAGTCATCGAGAAGGATCCGGAATGTGCACGTGCACTGGCGGAGGACTTCCCGAAAGCGGAAGTTGTCATCGGCGACGGTTCCAAGCAGGAGCTGCTGCTGGACGAAGGCATGCTGCAGGCAGACGCTCTGGTGACCCTCACCGGCGTCGACGAGGAAAATATGGTCATCTCCATGTTCGCCAACGTCAGCGGCGTATCCAAGGTCATCACCAAAATGAATCGACTGGAGTACGTCAGCGTGCTGGGTGACATCGGTATCGGTTCCGTAGTCAGCCCGAAAGCTCTCTGCTGTCAGGACATCGTGCGTTATGTCCGCGCACTGCAGAACCAGAAAGGCGAGATCGTGACCCTGCACCGTGTAGCAAACGATCAGGTAGAGGCTTTGGAATTCCGTGTGGATTCCGACGTGAAATATCTGGGCGTTCCTCTGAAGGATGTGCCTGTGAAGAAGGGCGTGCTGTTCTTCAGCATCACCCACGGCGGCGTTACCGTTATCCCTGACGGTAATTCCTGCTTCATGGAAGGGGACAACGTATCCATCGTTACCAACAACTCCGCCATGGTGCAGAGCATGAACGATATTTTTGAGTCCTAAGGACCCTCGAGGTAATTGCTATGAATAAATTAAGAATCATCAGCCGTACCATCGGTCCCATCTTGCTGCTGGAAGCACTGATGCTGCTGCCGGCGGCGGGAATCTGCCTCTACGACGGCGACCGCGTGGAGATGCTGTCCATTTTGGCTACCATGGGCATCATCGCCGTAGTCGGCGGCGCTATGACATGGATCTCCCGCAAGGAACAGAGCAACCTCATGGCTCACGAAGGCTTCACCATCGTGGCACTGTGCTGGATCTGCATGTCCCTGCTGGGTGCGCTGCCGTTCTGGTTCAGCGGAGCCATTCCACGCTATATCGACGCT
>JAZQXX010000156.1:0-5219 GCA_045633085.1 Negativibacillus sp.
GGAGATGATGGATCAGCTCTTTGAGATTTGTTCCAATCGCAGCGGAAAGGATGGCGAACGCATCGCTATCGTTGCGGATGTACGCAGTTTGAGCTGGTTCTCTGCAAATTCTCAGGATCTGCTTCGCAGTATGGAAAACAACCATGTGCATATGATCTTCCTTGATTCTTCCGATGAAGAGATCATCAATCGATATAAAATGACCCGCCGCCGTCATCCTTTGTTGGGTGAGGAGGCAGGTTCTTTGGCTGAAGCCATTGAAAAAGAGCGCGAATTATTGGCTCCGCTGAAGAGCAAGGCAGATTTCGTAGTGGATACTTCGTTGCTGTCTGCGATTCAGCTGCGCAGCCGTATTCAGGAGCTGTTCGCTCAAAACAGCGGTGAAAAGTTAGTTATCAACTGCAGTTCCTTTGGTTTTAAGTATGGCGTTCCAAGCGATGCAGATTTGGTATTTGATGTTCGCTGTCTGCCAAATCCGTTCTATGTACCGGAACTGAGAGAACAGACCGGCTTAGATGCAGAAGTTCGAGATTACGTGATGGATTCTCCGATGACAGAGGGATTCCTGAAACGCATTTTTGATTTCCTGGACTATATGCTGCCGCTATACAGCAACGAGGAACACAAAAGCCAGCTGAGCATTGCCATCGGTTGCACCGGCGGAAAACATCGTTCGGTTGCCATTACACAGGCAATCCATCAGCACATTAGTGAAGCCGGTTATTTGACTGTGGTGAGCCACAGGGATATTGATCGCAAGAAGTTCAACCATTAAAACAGGAGTGGAAACAACAATGACCTTTGCCCACCAGGTAAAGAATGAAGTTACACATAACAAAGCCCTCATCAATCACAACAGTGTTTCTTTGCTTTACGGAATGCTGCTGTTTGGCCGCCGTTTTGATGAAGAGTCTATTATGATCAGCACAGAACATAAATCTGTGGCGCGTCTTTGCGCTCGTCTGATTTTCCAGCAGATTCCTATGGCGGCCAGTGTCACTACCAAGGAATACAAGGGCACATTTGATAAGAGTACATACATCGTCACTGTAGACGATGAAAACGACCGTAAGACGGTGTTGGATTACTTCCGTACAGCAAAAATCTTCACAAAGGCACAGTCTTTCCATGCCTTTATCGCTGGAGCAATGCTGTCCGCCGGCAATCTTTCTGACCCTACCAAGGATTATCATTTTGAAATCATTTGTCCGAAGCAGGAAATGGCCGATCAGATGATTTCTTTGATGGAGCAGATGGATGTAAAAGCTCACTGCATGATTCGCCGTGACTTGCCGGTGGTTTACGTCAAAGATAGTCAGTCCATCGAAGATCTGCTTACCATTTTTGGTGCACACAAATCAGTGATGGATATGATGAATGTGAAGATCACCAAGGAGATGCGCAATCAGGCAAACCGCATCACCAACTGCGAAACATCCAATATCATGAAAAGTGCCGGAGCTGCTGCGATTCAGCTGAAAGATATTCACTACCTGCAGGAAACCGGTCGATTGGAAACCTTGCCTGTTGTTTTGAAAGAAACAGCGCAGCTGCGTTTGGACAATCCGGAAGCAACACTTCGTGAATTGGCGGAGATCTCCGGTGTTTCCCGCAGCGGTATCAATCACAGACTGAAAAAAATCTCCGAAACTGCGGATCATTTCCGCGCTGAAGAACTGCAATAGAAGGGAGGGAGAACATGACGGATCAATTTGTTCATTTGCATGTCCACACAGAATACAGCTTGCTGGACGGTGCCTGCCGTATCAAAAAGCTGATCCAGCGTGCCAAAGATTTGGGACAGGAAGCAGTTGCGATCACGGACCACGGTGTACTTTATGGTGCCATCGATTTCTATCGGGAAGCAAAAGCCAAAGGAATCAAGCCGATCATCGGCTGCGAAGTCTATGTTGCTCCCCGAACCCGATTTGATAAGGTCCATAAGGTGGATACCAGTCCTTATCATTTGGTTTTGCTCTGTAAAAACGAAACAGGTTACCGCAATCTGATCAAGATGGTTTCCCGCAGCTTTACAGAAGGGTTCTATTTTAAACCTCGAATCGACCGTGAACTGCTGAAAGACCATCATGAAGGGCTGATTGCTTTGTCTGCCTGTTTGGCTGGCGAAGTGCCTCGTGCACTGACAGCAGGGGAATATTCCAGAGCAAAAGAAGCCGCTACTTTCTACCGTGATCTGTTCGGAAAGGAAAATTACTTCATTGAAGTGCAGAATCACGGCCTGGAGGAGCAGCAGCGAATTATTCCACAGCTGAAACGACTTGCCAATGAACTGGATGTGGGTTTGGTTGCGACCAACGATGCCCACTATATCAGCAGGGAGGATGCCGAAATGCAGAAAGTCCTCATCTGCATCCAGACAAACCATACCCTTGATGAGGACAATGACATGGAATTCGAAACAGAAGAATTCTACATCAAGTCCCGACAGGAGATGGAATTTGCTATTCCGGATTGCCCAGAAGCCATGGACAACACAGTCAAAATTGCAGAACGCTGCAACGTAGATTTTGAGTTTGGCCACCATATTCTGCCGCTGTATATTGCACCGGATGGCAGAGAAAACGTGGAATTCTTCCGAGATATGTGTTATCAGGGTTTGTACCGTCATTACGGTGAGAATCCTCCAAAGGAATACATTGACCGCTTGGAGTATGAGCTGAATACCATCACGACAATGGGTTATGTAGACTACTATCTCATTGTTTACGACTTTATCAACTACGCAAAAACTCACGGGATTCCGGTAGGTCCGGGACGAGGTTCCGGTGCTGGCAGTATCGCAGCTTACTGTATCGGCATTACCGGCATTGATCCGATGAAATATAACCTGCTCTTTGAGCGTTTCTTGAATCCGGAACGTGTATCCATGCCGGACTTCGATATCGACTTCTGCTACGAGCGCCGAGAGGAAGTCATCGACTACGTAATCGAAAAATACGGCGCTGACCGTGTGGCACAGATCATCACCTTCGGTACCATGGCAGCACGAGGCAGTATTCGTGATGTAGCCCGTGTTATGGGCCTTAGCTACCAAAAAGCGGATACTGTTGCGAAACTGGTACCGATGGAGCTTCATATCACATTGGAGCAGGCTCTGGAGAAATCCAACGAGCTGAAAGCTCTTTATGACAGCGATGCAGAAGTAAAACGTCTGCTGGATACTGCGGTGAAAATCGAGGGAATGCCTCGAAATTCCTCCACACATGCGGCAGGTGTCGTTATTGCTCGTGATTCTGTGGAGAAATATGTTCCGTTGGCAAAAAATGATGATACCATCGTAACTCAGTTCCCGATGACCACATTGGAAGAACTGGGACTTTTGAAAATGGACTTCCTCGGTCTGCGAAATCTGACTGTCATCAGCGATGCGGAGAAAATGATTCGACAGTATGAGCCGAACTTCTCTGCGGCCAATGTACCGATGGACGACAAGGAAACCTTCGAAATGATGTCCAAGGGACAGGCAAAGGGTGTGTTCCAGTTCGAGTCTGCCGGTATGCGTCAGGTGCTTGTTCAACTGAAACCGGAATCCGTGGAAGATTTGATTGCGGTCATTTCTCTCTACCGTCCAGGACCGATGGATTCCATTCCGAGATACATCCGCAACCGCCACAATCCAAAGGAGATCACCTACAAAACTCCGCTGCTGAAAGATATTCTGGACGTCACCTATGGCTGTATCGTATATCAGGAACAGGTAATGCAGATTTGCCGGAAGCTGGCAGGCTACTCTTACGGTCGTGCTGACTTGGTTCGCCGTGCAATGTCTAAGAAAAAGCACGACGTCATGGAAAAAGAACGTGCCAACTTCATTTACGGTGCCAAAAAAGAAGACGGCACCGTGGAATGTGTGGGCTGTATTGCCAACGGTGTCAGCGAAAAAGTTGCCAACGAGATTTTCGATGAGATGAGCTCCTTTGCTTCCTACGCATTCAATAAATCTCATGCTGCGGCTTATGCGGTCGTAGCATACCAGACAGCTTACTTGAAACGTCACTATCCAAAAGAATACATGGCAGCACTGCTGACTTCTGTTTTGGATAATACCGATAAGATCATCGGCTATATCAGTGAATGCGAAAACATGGGTCTGACCATACTGCCGCCGGATATCAATAAAAGCTATGGCAGATTTACGGTAGAAGGGGACTGCATCCGCTTCGGCTTGCAGGCAATCAAAAATACCGGCCGTGCTTTACTGGATGACTTGGTTGCAGAGAGGGAAGCGAACGGTCCGTTCGAGAACCTTTCTGACCTATGCAGCCGTATGTACGGCAAAGATATGAACCGACGTGCACTGGAAAGCTTTATCAAATCCGGTGCGTTGGATGGTTTAGGCGATAACCGTCAGACCATGCTCAGCGGCTATTCCTCCGTGCTGTCGTCCATTGACGATCAGCACAAGCACAATCTGGAAGGTCAGATCAGCCTGTTTGAAGCAATGATGGCTCCGACCGAAGCTAAAAAACAGCAGCATTATGAGCTGCCGAAGAAAGAAGAGTTCCCAGCGCAGGTCTTGCTTGCCATGGAACGAGAAGTGGTTGGTTTGTATGTATCCGGACATCCTCTGACCCGATACAGCGACCGTGTCCAGAAGTGGGGAACGAAACTTCTTGTGGACATCAACGGCGAAGAATATCCTGACGGATCCGTGGTGGAAGTTTTGTGTATCATTGAAAGCAAGAAAACCAAAGCGACTCGCAGCGGTGAAACCATGGCTTTCGTGACAGTCGAAGACAGCAGCGGTTCCATCGAAACGCTGTTCTTCCCGAAAGTGTTGACGGAGTATCGTTCTCTTTGTGAGGAAGGTACCATAGTCCTATTGAAAGCCCGCGTCAGCATTCGTGAGGAAGAGGACGTGAAGCTGGTAGCTCTTTCTCTGCATGATCCGGAAACAGTACAGAGAGCAGCTGCAGAACCGATCCCTGCTGTGGAGCAGCAGGAGAATTCTCAGCCTGCAAAAGCAAAGAAAGCCCATCCTCCGGGCTTGTACTTGCGAGTGGATTCAAAAGAAGATCCCAAACTCCGCAAAGCACAGGAGTATCTGTCTATTTTTGAAGGTCCATGTCCGCTGTATGTTTACTTTAAAGACAGTAAAAAGATGATGCTTGCGCCACAAAGATTATTCTGTGACCCAAATGAACCGCTGTTAAAACAGCTGAAAGTTCTTTTGGGTGACAAAAACGTGGCAATGGTTG
>JAZQXX010000157.1:0-2998 GCA_045633085.1 Negativibacillus sp.
AGCCGTTTGGCTGCCTGCCAAACCATATCTGCGGCAAAGGAGTCATGCGAACCATCAAGGAAAAGAATCCGCAAGCCAATATTGTGGCAGTGGACTATGACTCCGGTGCATCTGCGGTTAACCAGCAAAACCGTATCAAGCTGATGCTTGCCAATGCTCGTATCGAACAAAAACGTCAGCATGAACGAAACTCTGATGCTGTCTGTGTATAAATCCTCGAATTTTCAGCCATCTGCTTGTTTAGGCAGGTGGCTGATGTTATAATCAAACTATCACCACCAGTAGGAGGAAGAAGTATGAAAGTATTTATCAGCAGCGATATCGAAGGTACCTGCGGCATCAACCATTGGGACGAAACTCATCATAACCACGCTGATGTGGCATATTTTGCAAAACAGATGACAAGAGAAGTATCCGCAGCCTGTGAAGGTGCATTTGCAGCCGGAGCAGAAGATGTTTTGGTCAAAGATGCTCACGGCACTGCTCGAAACATCCTTCCGGCAGAGCTTTGTGAAAAAGCTCGACTGCACCGCGGCTGGACCGGTCATATTTTCCAGATGATGTCCGGTTTGGAAATGGAGAAATTTGATGCTGTTATGTACACCGGCTACCATTCTGCGGCTGCAAGCGGCGGAAACAATCTTTCTCACACCAAAAACACCCGCAACGAGATCATTTACCTCAACGGCAAACCTCTGAGTGAATTCCGCCTGAACTCTTACATTGCTGGTATGCTGGATATTCCAGTTTGCTTTATCAGCGGCGACGAAGGCATCTGCGAAGAAGCCAAAGAGCTGATTCCAGGCATCCATACTGTTGCAGCATTCAAAGGCGTCGGTGGCGCAACCATCACAGCTCACCCTGATACTGTGGTAAAAGCAATCCGTGAGGAAGTGGAAAAAGCACTGTCCGGTGACTGGAAAGCCTGCAAAGTTCCAATGCCTGAAGATTTCGAAGTCATCGTTCGATATAGAGAACAGTCTATGGCTTACAACCGCAGCTTCTATCCGGGCGCTGAGCTGATCGACGCGAAGAGTGTTCGATTTTACCACAAAGACTTCATGGAAGCTCTGCGTTTCCTGACCTTTGCATTCTAACTTTTCAAGCCTCTCCGTATGGAGAGGCCTTTTCTTTGGAAAAAATTTATGTAAAGGGGTGCAATTTTGCTATAAATGCGTTATAATTAAATGAGCTGTAAAGTGTTGCAGCAAATCAATCGATTCAAAGGAGACTGTACATGAGTCAGCAGGAAATGAGTAAAAGAGATTCTTGGGCTAACGAAGTCTTAGAATATGCCGAAATGATTATCACAACGATTGCTGTTGTAATGGTTTTATTCACTTTTGTGATCCGTTCGGCGGAAGTATTCGGTTCTTCCATGTATCCAACGTTGGAAGAGGGTGAACGAATTCTGATCAGCAAACTGTTCTATGAACCAAAGCAGGGCGATATCGTTGTTGTACCGCATCCAAACATGCCGGAAGGCGAACCTGCGATCATCAAGCGTGTCATCGCATTGGAAGGCCAGACAGTTGATATCGATTTTGAAACCGGTGAAGTGTGGGTCGACGGTGAACTGCTGGATGAACCTTACATCAACGAACCAACCTACGACGAGCAAGATTTCGAAGGTCCTTTGACTGTTCCAAAAGGAGAGGTGTTTGTTCTCGGTGATAACCGCAATGCCTCTACTGACAGCAGAAGTGACATCTTCGGTACATTTGATAAAGACTATATTCTTGGCCGCTGCATCGTTCGCATCGCGCCATTTGATAAGATTGGAAGTGTAGAATAATGGTAATGGAAGAAGAATATCTGACCGCGACGCCATCCATTCAGTGGTTCCCTGGACATATGGCGAAAACTCGCCGCCTGATGAAAGACAATCTGGATATGGTGGACATCGTTGTTGAACTTCGTGACGCACGTATTCCAAAGAGCAGCCGTAACCCAGAAATCGAAACCATCGTTGGTTCCAAACCTCGTATCGTTGTGTTCAATAAAGTGGATTTGGCTGACCCTGTTGTAACCAAAGAATGGATGGATTACTACCATTCTTACGGCGTCAACACTCTCTGTATTGACTGTAAAAGCGGTTCCGGCTTGAAACAGTTTGTGCCTGCAGTTCGTGAGATCCTGAAAGATGAGATCGCTCGTCGTCAAGCAAAAGGTATGAGCGGTAAAGCCATCCGTATGATGATCTGCGGTGTACCAAACGTTGGTAAATCCTCCCTCATCAACCGCTTGTCCGGTTCCAAACGTGCAAAGGTAGAGGACAGACCGGGCGTTACTCGCGGCAAACAGTGGGTAAAACTGGAGAACGGCATTGAACTGCTGGACATGCCGGGTGTTCTCTGGCCAAAATTTGAAGACAAATCCGTAGGTGAACGTTTGGCATACACCGGTGCGGTAAAAGATACTGTTTACGATTTGGAATGGGTAGCAATGCGTTTCCTGGCATTCCTGCGCGACAAATATCCGCAGTATCTGGAACAGCGCTATAAAGTAAAAGCTGACGAATGTGCTGATCTGGAACCATATGATCTGCTGGAGCTTGTTGGCCGCAAACGCGGTATGCTGGTTTCCGGCGGTTCTGTCAACACTGAGCGTGCAGCGATCACTGTAATGGACGAATTCCGCAGCGGTAAAATCGGTCGCATCACTTTGGAACGTCCACGCAGCGCAACCGCAAAAGACAGTGCGGAGGCTGAACTGTAATGGAGCTGTTTCTCTACGATGAACAGGTAAGAGCAGAAGGCTATCCGATCCTCTGTGGTGTGGATGAAGCCGGCCGCGGACCTTTGGTAGGACCTGTCGTTGCGGCAGCCGTGATCCTTCCTTCGGATCTTCACCTGGAAGGCATCAATGACTCCAAAAAGCTCAGCGAAAAGAAACGCGAAGCTTTGTTTGAGGTGATCAAAGAGAAGGCGGTCGCTTACGGTATCGGTATGGCGGACCATAACGAGATCGATGAGCTGAATATTCTGCAGGCAACTTT
>JAZQXX010000158.1:0-4191 GCA_045633085.1 Negativibacillus sp.
TCAAAAGCCATCATACCATCGGTAAAACGCAGAGCAAGCTCCCGCATTTTGCGGTTCATGCGGCGCAATGCTTCATTTTCTTTTTTCAGTTCTTCGATTTGTTTCTGATACTGCTCAATGAGCTTCCGCATGTTCTCGCCTCCATAAATGTAACATCAGATACATTCATTTTAGCATAAGCTTCATGAAAAGTCAAACAACTGTTACAAATATCCATCTTCAGCCCGCAAGCTGACCTGTCCGCTGTGAAGCAAAGCCACCTCGTCGCTATCCTCATAGCGTACGTACAAAGCTCCGCTTCTTTCCAATTGTAACGCCACCGCTGCTCGGCTTTCGCCTTCTCTGTGGACAAAAATGGGTCGCTGCAAACTGAGCAAACGCTTCGAATAGGAAGCAAAAGCCGCAGCTTCGTCCTGCCAAAATTCCAGCAGCTGTTCAAGAATCAGCTGTAACATATCTTCCTCATCAAAGCTTTTTCCGGAGAGCAGCTTCAGCGAAGAAGCATGCTCCAATTCCACAGGAAACTGCTGCTGATTCAGATTCACACCGATACCCATGATGATAAATTGACCGCAGACCTCCGCCAACACACCTCCGATTTTTTTACCGCAGAGGATCAGATCGTTGACCCACTTGCAGCCCACTTCCTGCCCACAAAATCGGCTGACTGCTTCTGCAGCAGCTGCAGCACCGATAAGGGTCGGGGCTGTTTCCAGCTTTTTCATCGGCAGCACCACAGACAAGTAGAGCCCTCCCTCCTCAGAGAGAAAGCTCCTTCCACGGCTGCCACGACCGGCGGTCTGCTGTTTTGCCCAAACACAGAAATCCCGCTGTCCCTGCTGGATCATTCGTTTTGCCTGCAGATTGGTGGAATCGATGGATTCGTAGAAAAACTGCTTCATGCCTGTGCCTGCCTTCTCAGTTCCTCTTTGCGAATCTTACCGCTTATGGTTTTTGGCATCGTGTCGATGAAATCCACGCTACGCACCCATTTATACTCCGCCAAACGGCTGTTACAGAAGTCTTTGATTTCTTTTTCCAGCTCTTTTCCGGCAGAGAAACCGCCATGCAGCTGTACTACTGCCTTGATGGACTGACCTCTCAATGGGTCCGGTACACCGATGACGGAACACTCCTGTACTGCCGGATGTCCTGCCAGAACATGCTCCACCTCATAAGGGCCTACACGGTAGCCGCCGCTTTTGATGATGTCATCGAAGCGACCGTGGAACCAGAACTGTCCATTGGCATCCTGCCATGCAGAGTCACCGCTGTGATACACACCGCCGCGCCACACATGTTCATACTTTGCTTCATCGTTGAGATAAGCGCTGAAAATCCCCGGCTGTTTGCCGTCCTTTGGCGGAATGATACACACTTCACCAATTTCTCCCTGAGGAACTGGTTTTCCGTCACGACCCAAAAGAACGATATCATAGAACGGAGAAGCCGTACCCATGGAACCTTCCACCGCGTTATCTCCCTTGAAATTCGCACAAAGCAGGGCGGTTTCTGTCTGACCGTAACCTTCTGCCAACTGCAGACCGGTCTTTTCACGGAATTTTAGAAACACATCCTTTGCCAGCATTTCTCCCGCTGTGGAAGCATGGCGCAGGCTTGGCATCGCCGGTACTCCTTTGCGTACCAAATAGCGATACACGGTCGGTGGCGCACAGAAAGAGGTCACACCATAGCGATTGATCACAGAACAAAGTTGCTTCGGTTCGAAGTTATCGAAGTCGTAGACCATCACTGCAGAACCCACCAACCACTGTCCGTACAGTTTGCCCCAGGAAGCCTTTGCCCAACCGGTTTCTGCTACGGTAAAGTGCAGGCCGCCGTCTTCGGCTTGCTGCCAGTATTTCGCTGTGACGATGTGCGCCAGCGGATAGCTGTGATCGTGAATGACGCCTTTCGGTTCACCGGTGGTGCCGGAGGTAAAGTACAGCAGCAGCGGGTCGCTTGCCTTGTTCGCAACACGTTCCCACTGAGAAGAAGCCTTATCCAGCTCTTCATTGAACAAACGGAAGCCTTCCACTTTTTGCTGAACGGTCCAGCAAAGACACTTTCTTCTGCACTGTTCCATCGCAGTTTGGAGGTGCTGCGGCACCTGATCTTGTGCGGTGCAAACTACTGCTTTCACCTCTGCCTGCTCCAGGCGATAACGCAAGTCATCCGCCGTCAGCATGTGTGTTGCAGGGATCGCCACTGCACCCAGTTTATGCATAGCCAGTACACAAACCCAGTACTCCCAGTGACGTTTTAGGATCAGCATGACCTTATCGCCTTTCTGCACACCGGCATTGGTGAACAGATTCGCTGCCTTATCACTGAGCGTTTTCAGCTCACCGAAGGAGAATCGGCGTTCTTCGCCGTCCACATTGCACCAGATCAGTGCCTGCTTCTGCGGTTCTTCTGCTGCCAGCACATCGGCTACATCATAGGCAAAGTTGAACTGCTCGGGAATATTCAGACGAAAAGAGATCAAACGGCCGTTTTCGTCAAATTCCTCCCTGCAAAATCGCTTATGAATGCTCATGGTTTCCTCCTTCGTTGATCCATTTCTGACCCATGCTGCGGAAGCGTTCATAGCGCTTCTCCAACAGCTCCGAATCGGCAGACAGTGTCATCAATTCGGCATAGATCTGCTCCTGCAGATTCTGATAAAATGCAGGACTGCCTAAGTCATTTTCAGGAATGATATGTTCGATGATGCCCAGCTGTTTGGCATCTTCTGCCGTCAGCTTCAAACTTTGTGCGGCAGTTTCCGCTTTGCTTGGGTCTTTCCAGAGAATGGACGCACAACCTTCCGGAGAAATCACGGAATACACCGCATTTTCCAGCATCCACACCCGATCTCCTGCTGCCAAAGCCAAAGCACCGCCGCTGCCGCCTTCACCAATGAGAATGGACAGCACCGGTACTGCCAATGTGGACAGCTCCATGAGATTCTCCGCGATGGCCTGACCTTGACCCCGTTCTTCCGCACCGATGCCGCAGTAAGCGCCGGCGGTATCCACCAGACACAGCACCGGACGGCCGAATTTCTCAGCCTGTTTCATCAGTCGCAGAGCTTTGCGGTAACCTTCCGGATTCGGTGCACCGCTGTTGCGCTGAGCACGTTCTTTGGCTGTTTTGCCTTTTTCGATGGCAATAACTGTCACCGGCTGATCCTGCAGAAAGCCGATACCGCCTACAATAGCTCCGTCATCGCTGAAGCGTCGGTCGCCGTGCAGTTCGATGAAACCGCTGATGAGCCCTTCAATATAGTCAGCACCGCCGGGACGTTTGCCACTGCGTGCCAGTTTTACTCTATCGTAAGCTGTCAACGCCATGGACAGCACCTCCCTTGTGTAATCTCAGCAT
Organism: Negativibacillus sp.; assembly: GCA_045633085.1. Lineage (GTDB taxonomy): Bacteria > Bacillota > Clostridia > Oscillospirales > Ruminococcaceae > Negativibacillus. The sequence continues at coordinate 3,367 of JAZQXX010000158.1, forward strand.
TCTCGCCAGCAGGCTTTTCTGCTGACTTCTCGGAACAATGGCATCAATGAAGCCATGCTCCAGTACAAACTCTGCGGTTTGGAAATCTTTCGGCAGTTTCTTGCCGGTGGTTTGTTCGATGACTCTCGCACCTGCAAAACCGACGGTTGCTCCCGGTTCCGCAAGGATCACATCGCCTTCCATTGCGAAGCTTGCGGTAACACCTCGGGTAGTCGGGTCGGTCAACAAAGTGATGTACAGCAGTCCCGCATCGCTGTGACGTTTCACCGCTGCGGAAGTTTTCGCCATCTGCATCAGAGAGAGCAGACCCTCCTGCATTCTCGCACCACCGGATACTGTTACACCCAAAACCGGCAGACGTTCCTTCAGCGCGTATTCAAAGAGTCGGCTTATTTTTTCTCCCACAGCACAGCCCATGCTGCCCATAAGGAATGCCGGTTCCATGACGAAAATCGCACAGTCCTCACCACCGATTTTTGCTCTTCCGCAGAGCACTGCTTCTTCCTCACGACTAAGGTTGCGAAGCCCGTCGATTTTCTCCTGATAGTTCGGGAAAAACAGCGGGTCACCGCCTACCAGACCTGCAAACAGCTCACGGAAGCTCCCACTGTCGCAAAGATAAGCTAAACGCTGTCTTGCTTTCATGCGGAAGTGGTGTCCGCAGTCGCAAACCATGTGTTTTGCACGCAGCTGGCTTACGGTCGTGCTGCGTCGGCAGTTGGGACAAGTCTTTTCCGGCTCACTGCTCTCCTGCAGAGAACCGGCCGCACGACCGCCAACTTCCAGTTCATTTTTCGGTTTCAGAAAGCTTAGTAAAGCCATAAA
>JAZQXX010000159.1:0-2530 GCA_045633085.1 Negativibacillus sp.
GCACCAAACATCTGCTGTGGAGATTTGCAGGTAGACAGGTTTGGCATCATATCTGGGTAAGTTTTTTCTACGTAGTTGACCCAACCCGGGCTGCAGGAAGTGATCATTGGCAGAGTGCCGCCATTCTGAATTCTGCTCAACAGCTCAGTGCCTTCTTCCATGATGGTAAGGTCAGCAGCGAAGTTGGTATCGAATACTTTGTCGAAGCCCAGTTTGCGCATTGCAGCAACCATGGAACCGGTAGCTACGGAGCCTTTTGGCAGGCCGAAGTCATCACCGATCGCAACACGAACTGCAGGAGCAACCTGTACAACAACGTGTTTGTTTGGATCGTGGATAGCGTCCCAAACTTTTTCGGTATCGTCTTTTTCATTGAGAGCACCTACTGGACAAGCTGCTACACACTGGCCGCAAAGTACGCAAGCTGTAGAGTTGAGTGGGTGGTCAAATGCAGTACCGATGGAGAAATGCTGAGATCTGTGGTTGTAACCGATGGCATTGGTGCCCTGTACGTTCTGGCAAGCTTCTACGCAGCGGCCACATTTTACACATTTGCTCATATCACGTTCGATCGCAGGGTTATCCAGCTGTTTTGGAACGCGGGTAAATACGGAATCAAATGGATTTTCGCGGAGGTTGTATTCCTGAGCCAGAGTCTGCAGTTCACATTTACCGCTCTTTGGACAGCTGAGGCAGTCCTGTGGGTGGTTTGCGAGGATCAGTTCCAGTACGGTTTTACGAGCTTCACGAACTTTTGGAGTATTGGTGAAAACATCGCCGCATTCGTCAACAACGTTGTTGCAAGCGGTTTTCAGACGGCGGCTCCAAGTGTCTTCTACGAGGCAGACACGGCAGAATGCGCGCACGTTGAGGTCAGGATGATGGCACAGAGATGGGATTTTGATACCGATCTTTGCAGCAGCATCGATAATGGTAGTGCCGGAAGGTACGGTAACTGGAATACCATCAATTTTAATGGTGATCATTTTATTTGGATCGAAATGCATGAATTACCCTCCTATTCCTTTGGGAAGCAATGTGGGCATTCGCCGCGCATGTGAGCTTCAAATTCTGCTCTGCGATGTTTGATGCAGCAGTCAAGAGCGGTGCAAGCTGCCTGACCAAGACCGCAGAAGGATGCGGTGGTCATGGTTCTGCTCAGTCTCATCAGCAGTTCCAAATCAGCTTCGGTAGCTACGCCGTTTTTGAATTTAGTCAGAATGTTATGTACCTGTTTGTTGCCTTCACGACATGGAACGCATTTACCGCAGGACTCATGGATGAAGAATTCGCAAACTTTCAGCAGGTAGTCGATGATGCACATATCTTCGTCAAGAACAACCAGTGCACCGGAACCAATGCTCAAGCCTTCTTTTTTCAGTGCTTTTGCAGTATATGGGGTGTCCAGCTGTTCTGGGAAACCGATAGGACCGGACTGACCGCCCATATGGTAGAATTTCAGCTGTTTTCCGTCTGGGATACCGCCGCCGAATTCTTCGTCGTAAATCAAGTCACGGAGAGTAACATGGCCCAGACCAACTTCTGCAACAACGCGGTTGTTGATGTTGCCACAGATGGAAACCAGTTTGGAACCGCCGTCACCATCACTGCCCAGTTCGTAGAAGGCTTTACCGCCCATGTTCACGATCAGTGGAACGTCCGCGAAGGATTCTACGTTGTTAACCAAAGTTGGTTTGCTGAACAGACCAACTTCAGCCAAATGAGGTGGTTTGATACGTGGACGACCGGTCTGGGACTCGATGGAGTTCAGCAGAGCGGAGTTTTCGCCGCAAACATATGCGCCTGCACCAGATACAACATGGATGTCGTAGTTCCAACCAGAGCCGAGAATGTTTTCACCGAGGTAACCTGCTTTTTTGCAAGCTTCGATGGATTCTTTGAATTTTTCCTGAATGATGCGGTATTCGCCGCGGATGTAAATGTAGCCGTCGTTAGCGCCAAATACATAACCTGCGATTGCCATACCTTCGATGACGGACATTGGGTCATCTCTCAGCAGGATTTTATCTTTAAAGGTACCTGGTTCGCCTTCGTCACCGTTACATACAATGTATTTTGGAGAACCTTCGATATTATAGAGCTGTTTCCACTTTTTGCCCGCAGGATATGCAGCACCGCCGCGGCCCAGCAGAGTAGCTTCCATCATTTCATCAATGATTGCCATAGGCTCCATAGTAACTGCTTTTTTCAGAGCCTCAAAGCCGCCCATGGATACATAATCTTCCACGGACTGTGGGTTGATCTTGCCAACACGTTTAGTCAACAGAGAAACTGCTTTTGACATTATATCATTCCTTTCCTTGCAGTGGATCGGGGAATTATGCGTTGCGGAGGCCGTCGAGAATTTCTTTGATCTTCTCTTCGGTCAGGTTGCCGTGAGTTTTGCCCTGTACTCTCATAACAGGACCGATTTCGCAGTAACCGTTGCATGGCATGTACTGTACAGTGAACAGGCCATCAGGAGTGGTTTCACCTACTTTGATGCCCAGTTCTTTTTCCAGAATCGCGG
>JAZQXX010000160.1:0-2344 GCA_045633085.1 Negativibacillus sp.
TATGTCGACAGGGAGAACGGGTCTTGCTGCTTGTTCCAGAGCAATTTTCTTTTGAAATGGAACGCCGCATCTTGCTGGAAGTCGGCGCACAGGCGGTCACTCAAGTTGAAGTAAAAAGCTTCAGCCACTATTGCCGAAAAATTTTTATGGAATATGGCGGTGGTGCCGGACAGAGAATCAGTGAAGCGGCGAAGTTCATGTTGATGCACGTAACGCTGGAAGAAATCCGAGATAAATTGGAACAGTACGGCAGAGCATCGACTCGAAGCGGATTTGTTCCGTCAGCCCTGAAAGTTATCGATCAGTTCAAAAATGCAGGAATCACATGCGGTGACTTGCAAAAGTTTTCTGCCCTGTGTGAAGACGAACACCTGCGCCAGAAGACAGGGGAGCTGTATGAGATCTACTCTGTCTATCAGGCACAGTTGGAAAATGGGTTCAGCGATGAACGCGAAGATTTAGCAAGAGCGGTGGAGATTCTGAGAGGCAAAAATCACTTCAAAAATCTCCATGTTTTCCTTGATTCTTTCCGAGATTTCACTCCTGTGGAACGAGAGTTCATTTCTGTTATCATGGAAAACTGTAAAGGCATTTACCTTTCTGTATTGTCGAAGAATCTCAGTATTAAAGCTAATCACTCGAACAATGGCGAAAGTGATGTGTTCAAGATTGTAAAGGTGAACGCTTTACATATCATAAGTGATGCGAAAAACTGCAATGTGCCGGTAGCAGCACCGGTGTGTTTTGATGAATGTCATCGTTTCCAGTCAAATGAGTTGAAGTGGCTTGAAAAATCCTTGACAGAACTGTCACCTAACCCCTTCATAGGTGCTTGCGATGCACTGCGTTTTTACGAAGCAGCAGATCCATATGAAGAACTGCGTTTTGTTGCTGCACAAATCGTACATCTTGTAAAATATGAAGGATTCCATTACCGTGACTTCACTGTCATTGCCCGCGACTTAAATAAATACCAGACTTCCTTGGAACAAATCTTCCAACGCTACGAGATCCCGATCTTCTGGGACAACCGCAGCGGTATCAAACATGTAGCGTTGATTCGTGCAGTTCTTGCAGCACTTGACGCGGTGCACTCTAACTTTGACACGGAGCATGTACTTGCCTTTGCAAAAAGTCCGCTGCTGGGTTTGGATTATACCTCAGTCCTTGAACTTGAAAACTACTGCTATACATGGAGCATCAACAAAGAGCGTTGGCTGAGTCCGTGGGAAAACAATCCGAAGGGTATCAGCGGTGCTTTTTCAGAAGAAGACCGTGTTCTCTTGGACCGAATCAACAACATTGCCCAGCAAATCATTACACCGCTTTTACGATTGAAGGAAAGCTTACAGAACGCTGATGGTTTGCAGCTTGCGACTGCGCTTTATGATTTCCTGGAAGGAATCGAAGCTCGTGAAAACTTGAAGACTGCCTTTGCAGGAGAAACCCTTCTTTTTGAGCAGATCATTCAGCAAAACAGCGAAGCATGGGATATTCTGATGGATCTTTTGGACACGATTGCCACGATTCTGGAAGGCCGTGTTTTGACGCTGGAACAATTCTGTGAACTGTTCCGTATGGGAATCGAGGCCAGCGACTTTGGAATGATCCCAAATACATTGGATCAGGTTGCGGTCGGTACTGCTGATCGCATTCGACCGAATGAACCAAAGGTTGTCTTTGTTCTCGGTATGAATCAGGGAGAGTTCCCGCCACAGCTGACAGAACAGCCGTTCTTCACTGACGGTGAACGTGAGAAACTTTTGGAATCCGGAATTCAAATCGGTCCAACCATTGTCCGTCAGAACGATTACGAGCATCTTTACATCTATTCTGCATTGACGGCAGCATCCCATCGCCTTTATCTTAGCTATCATATAAGCCTCAGTGACGGCAGTGAATGTTCACCGTCATCTTTGTTCCGCAGTTTGCTGAACCTTAGCGGTGCAGAGCTTCTGACAAAGGAGAAATTGGGTGAACTGTTCTTCGCTACTAACGAGGAAACTGCTTTCGAGCTTTTATGCCAGCAGTATCGTGTGGATAACAGCGTGGTTTCTGCCTTATACGATTATGTGAAAAACAGCGAACATGCTCAGCGTTTGAACCATATGGAAGAGATCCTGAACCGTCAAGATTTCGTTATTGATGATACTCAGCTGGCAAGGGAGCTGTTCGGCAGCTCCATGCGCTTATCTCCGACCAATGTAAACAAATATTTCTCCTGTCCGTTTTCTTATTTCTGCTATACCGGACTGCATCTGCGCGCACGCTCGAAAGCAGATTACTCCAGTCTGGAAGCAGGTAACCTTCTGCATCATCTGCTGTCAGAGATGATCACACGACA
>JAZQXX010000161.1:0-4536 GCA_045633085.1 Negativibacillus sp.
CCTGTGGTCCGTATACCATGGAACGGAAAAAGAGAGAGTGCGGACAAATCGGTGTAACGATGATCGCCTGCATTCCTGCGCAAACGATCGGACCGCCTGCAGACAGAGAGTAAGCGGTAGAACCGGTCGGTGTGGAGAAAATCAAACCATCAGCGCGGTAGCCGTTCACATAGCCGCTGCGGAGAACGACATCGATGTCCGCTACACGGGCATTCATATCCTCTTTGCTGATGACCGCATCGTTGACCGCCAAATAGTGATCACTGCCGCCATTACGGTGACAATGCTCCACTGCCAAAACCATACGTTCCTGAATCTCAAATTTGCCATCGACCAGCTGCTGCAAGTTATCCAGCTCGTTCTGTTCCAGCTCTGTGAGGAAGCCCAGTCGGCCGGAGTTAATGCCGATGATCGGTTTATCCAAAGCCAGTGATTTCTCAGCGCTGTGGATCAGAGTTCCGTCGCCGCCGATGGTAACGACCATGTCGATGAGATCAGGGTCGTCATCCATTGTAAACTCCTTTACCGCAAGGTTGCGGAACAGCTCTACATACTGTGGAAGTGCATACACTTCGCAGCCGCGGGATTTCAGAATATGGATGGCACGGGTTGCACAGTCTACGGCATGCAGCTTATTTGGATTTAAAATGAAAAGAAAGTTCATGCCTGTGCCTCCTACAGGGATTCATGTGCTGTTGCCACGACTGCTTCCACAGTATCATGGCTCAGCGCTTCTCCTGCTTCTACTTTACCCAAATGGAGCAGGTATTCGATGTTGCCTTCCGGACCTTTGATCGGAGAATAGTCCAGACCCAGCACTGCGAAGCCCTGTTCCTGTGCGAAGTTCGCAACCTTTTCGATCACCATTTCGTGGATCTTAGCATCACGAACAACGCCTTTTTTACCAACGTTCTCTTTGCCTGCTTCAAACTGAGGTTTTACCAAGCAAACCATGGTTTTTCCTTCTTTCAGGAAACGGTATGCCACAGGCAGTACCAGAGTCAAAGAGATGAAGGAAACGTCAACAGAAATGAAGTCCAGCATGTCCGGAACCTGTTCTTCGGTCAGGTAGCGGATGTTGGTGCGTTCCAGATTGACTACGCGTTCATCGGTGCGCAGGCTCCATGCCAGCTGACCGTAGCCGACGTCAACAGAGTAAACCTTGCTTGCACCGTTCTGCAGCATACAGTCAGTAAAGCCACCGGTGGATGCACCGATGTCCATGCAAATCGCGCCATTTAAATCGATTGGGAAGCTTTGCATTGCTTTTTCCAGTTTTTTGCCGCCACGGCTTACATATTTCAGGGTTTCACCGCGAACTTCGATCTCATCGTCGTCCTTTACCTGTGTACCTGCTTTGTCGGATTTCTGACCGTTAACGTACACCAAACCTTCCATGATGACGATTTTCGCACGTTCACGGCTCTGACACAGTCCACGCTGTACCAGCGCTGCGTCCAGTCGTTCTTTCAAAGGAATCCCTCCCCTTTTTATTTCAAAAAATCAGAATAGTCTTCTATTATACTGCTGCTGTCCAAACGGCAGAGCTGTGTTGCTTCAGCCGGAGAAGCATGTGGAACAAAGCGATTTTCCACCGCACGAATGCGGTACTGTCCGCTAAAATTCTGTTCAAGGAGTCCTGCACCGACATACTGTGCCAGACCTCCCGCTTTGATGCCTTCCTCTACGAAAAGAATCTGCTCATACTGCTTCAGCTCGGCGAAGAGTTCCTCTTCCACCGGGAAGATTTTTGTTAATTTCAGAACTGCAGCGTTCATCGCTTTCGCAGCGATCAAAACATCACTGCTGATGCGTCCGTAAGTCACGATGAGATTTTTCTTCTCCGTTTGTTCATTGAGAAGCTGCCAATTCTGCGGCTTACAGCATTCAGCCAGCTCCACATTTTCTCCGCCACGCGGGTAGCGGACTGCACAGACACCGTCACTGTTAAACAGCGCCTGCTCCATACTCCAACGAAGCTCAGCATAGGTCGCCGGGGACCAAATCTCTACGCCCGGAATATTCAGCAGCATGGCCACATCGAACAGACCGTTGTGGGTTTCACCGTCTGCTCCGACGATACCTGCCCTGTCGACTCCGAGGAGCACGTGCTGTTTTTCGATGGAACAGTCATGCAGTATCTGATCGTAGCAGCGCTGCAGGAAACTGGAGTAAACCGCGAACACAGGAAGCATACCCTTGGATGCCAAACCTGCCGCAAAAGTCACGGCATGAGGTTCTGCGATGCCTACATCGAAGAAGCGTCCGCTTTGTTTGAACTCTTTGGAAAAGTGGTTCAGACCGGTGCCGTACTTCATAGCTGCTGTAATGGCGCAGATTCGTTCGTCCTTTTTCGCCAGCTCGGTCAGATATTTGCCGAACTCGTCGGAGAAGTTGCTGCCGCCCAATTTAGCTTTGCTCTTGCCTGTTTCAATATCAAAACCAGAGGTTCCGTGGAACTCACCCGGATTTTCTTCTGCAGGTTTGTAGCCCTTGCCCTTCTGTGTTTCCACATGGAGAAAAACTGGTTTATCCAGGGTTCTTGCACGTTCCAAAATCGCACAAAGCTGCTCTAAATCGTGTCCATCCACCGGACCAAGATAACGGAAGCCCAAATCTTCAAAGAAGTTGCTTCCATACAGAAGAGTTTTCGCAGTAGCTTTCAGTTTCTGCAAAGAACGTTCCAGCGGCTTGCCGATCAGTGGGATATGCTGGCAAACTTCCTGGATGCTGTCTTTGATTTTAAAATAATTTGGCTTTGCACGCATCGCGGTCAAATACTTCGCCAAACTGCTTTCATTCTTTGAGATGGACATTTTGTTGTCGTTCAGAATGACGATCAGTCGGTCGCCGCTGCGCGCTGCATTATTGATGGCTTCATACGCCATGCCGCTGGTGAAAGAACCGTCACCGATCACCGCAATGGTACTGTGATGGTCGTTCTTCAGTGTTTTTGCTTTTGCAATACCACTGGCTGCGGAAATAGATGTACTGGAATGTCCGGCAACGAAAGCGTCATGTTCACTTTCATGTGGTTTTGGGAAGCCGGACAAGCCATCCTTCTGGCGCAGTGTGGAAAACTGCTCTCGACGTCCAGTCAAAAGTTTGTGTGCGTAACACTGATGACCCACATCCCAGACAATGGTATCCTGCGGACTGTTGAAGATGCGGTGCAAAGCTACCGTCAGCTCCACGACACCTAAGTTAGACGCCAAGTGTCCGCCGGTTTTGGAGGTCGTTTCGATCATCTGCGTTCTCAGTTCTTCACAAAGCTGAGGAAGCTGCTCCATCTTCAGTTTTTTCACATCAGCCGGTGAGCTGATGTTCTTCAAAAGAGGTTCATACACAGAAGAAACCTCCTTTCTCTTTGATTGTTGATCGCACTAAGGCAATGGATACAAGAGAGCCACCGTCAAGCCAAGAAGAATACCGCCGAATACTTCCAGCATGGTGTGTCCCAGCAATTCTTTCAGCAATTTTGTGCTGCTTTCCTGTACCTTTTGATATTGTTCCACTTCTCTCTCATCCCTTTTCCGTTTACGGAAGAGATCGAAGCGGTGTTTTTTCTCGATTTCGTAAACCACGTGGAAGTTTTCCTGCATGGTTTTGATGATTTGATTCAATAACTGTGCGTGCTGTCCTGCAGCCTGACGGACACCGGTAGCATCGTACATAACGATGGACGCCAGTGCAAAACAGATGGCGAATTCAAAGCTCTGCCAACCGCAGATTCGGCCTGTGGTAACCATAAGGGAAACCACAAACGCAGAATGTGCACTTGGCATGCCGCCAGCTCCGACCATGCGTTCCAGAACCAGTTTCTTAGTCAACAGCAGATTCAGTAAGGTTTTAATCAGCTGTGCCAAAAACCAGGAAAGCACCGATACTGCAACAAAATGGTTTTGAGCGATTCCTTGGAAAAATCCGTTCATTTATTCTATCCTTTTTTCTCAATTAATGTTTCCGTTGGAGAATATAGTCTGCAAGCTGGCAAAGGAAATCCACATCCAATGCAGCGGCTTTCAGTTCGTCTTTTGCATCACGCAGAAGCTGAGCAGAGATCTCTCTTGCGCGGTCAATGCCGTACAGACTAACATAGGTGTTTTTCAACTGTTCTGCATCACTGCCTACCGGCTTGCCTAATTCTTCTGTACTGGAAGTGACATCGAGGATGTCATCGGTGATTTGGAAGGCCAAACCGATTTTCTCTGCATAAGCAACTGCCGCATTGATCTTCTCAGCAGAAGCTCCGGCAAGGATGCAGCCTATTTCACAGGCTGCACGGATCAGTGCACCTGTTTTCAGAGCATCTGTTTGGCGAAGCTGTTCTTCGCTGACATCTGTCCTTTTCTCATTGGCCATGTCCATGACCTGACCGCCGATCATGCCGTGAGAACCGATGGCTTTGGACAGACAGCCAGCTGCTTTCAGCACAGACAGAGGTTCTGCAGCACTGTGGAGCATTACATCAAAGGCATGGGTCAGCAGTCCGTCGCCAGCCAGCAAAGCAGTGGCTTCACCGTAGGCAATGTGGCA
>JAZQXX010000162.1:0-4651 GCA_045633085.1 Negativibacillus sp.
TGACCTGCGGTATGTACGACGGTTCCGGTGAATTTGCTGTAAAAGTTGGCGTGCCTGCAAAATCCGGTGTTGGCGGCGGCATTATGGCTGTGGTTCCAACCCGTATGGGTATCGGTATTTTCTCTCCTGCGCTGGATGCAAAGGGTAACTCCGTTGCCGGTATCAAAGCACTGGAGATGCTCAGTGAAAAATTGTTCCTGAGCATTTTCTAAGTCGAGTACCTCGACACGTTTTTTCGCGAAATTTACAGACCTTATTGTGAACTCAAACAAAGGAGGAACAAAACATGAGTGTTGATTTTGACGAAAAAAGAGCAGAACTTGAGTTAGCTAAAGGATACGATGAAGCGACAGCTTTATTGGAAGATGAAGATAAGGTAGAGAGATTTCTCCAACGACTCGAAAAGAAACTTAAAGGTATACCACTTGCTGGTAATAAATTATCGTATGTACCGATTATGGTTTCTTTGGTTAGAAATTATGTAAAAAAAGAATATACAGATATTCCTATTGGTTCTATTGTTGCAATTGTCAGCGCATTAATTTATTTTGTTTCACCAATCGATATTGTACCAGATAGTATTCCAATTATCGGGTATTTCGATGATGCAGCAGTAGTAGCAGCGTGTTGGAAATTGGTTGAATCAGATATTGACGAATATATTCTTTGGAGAAAGAATAATAATTTGGAATTAAATCTTCAATAGAAAAGAAAAAGCACCATCGTTCGATGGTGCTTTTTTATTACAGTAAGGATTTTCTGCTGTAGTCGGTGCAGTCGGAAGCCAGCTTGTCAGCCAGATCCTTTACAGACCAATGGCCGTCCAAAACAGGTTTCAGTTCAGCGTTGGTCACGCCGATCAGCTTCACGAAGCTCAGTTTGCCGTTTGGAGTGGAGATGGTGCCCAGTTCATCCGGCAGAGTGATGAAGCCGCAGATGTTGGATTTGGAATCGGTATCAATGCCTTCTTCCTGGCCAGTGTAGATGTACTCGTAAGGGGAGATCACTTCTTCCTGTTCGAAGCACAGTTCAGCCAAAGACTGCATGAGAGCTGCGATATTTTCCAGCTCAGCTTCTTCGTCGGTCAAGCCGTTTTTGGACAGCTTCAGAGTCATTTCGAAGCCCATGCCGCTGAATTCCATATCCTCGGATTCTTTTGCGTACAGCTCGGACAGACCGTAGCTGACGATGTGCCAGAAATCGCCGCCGTCATAAGCGCTGACACCATCCAGGGGATCGTCACCACCCATGGTGTAAGGAAGCTCAGGGGAGAAGTGTTTTGGCTCGACCTGTTTTGGGTAGAGTTTCAGGAAAGCATCAGTGATAGCATTCCAGCCATCCATGCATGGAGTCTGGTTAGGATCAAAAATCAGATTGTTTTCACACATAGAGAAAGCCTCCTCTTAGATACGTTTGCCCAGAATTGGAACCATTTCGTCGTGGAACTGAGTGAAGGTGCCTGCATCCAGATGGTCACGGATTTTTTCCATGAGAGTATTATAGAAGTAGAGGTTATGCATAACAGCCAAACGCATACCCAGCATCTCATTTGCTTTGAAGAGATGACGGATGTATGCTCTGGAATGACGCTGACAAACAGGGCAGTCGCATTTTGGATCGATCGGAGCATCATCCAGTTCGTATTTTGCGTTGGAGATGTTGATGATACCGTCCCAGGTGAAGAGGTGACCGTGGCGGGCATTACGGGAAGGCATTACACAGTCGAAGAGATCAACGCCGCGGTAAACAGCTTCCAAAATGTTAACTGGAGTACCAACACCCATCAGGTAACGGATCTTATCTTTTGGCATGTATGGTTCAACGGCGTCGATGGTTGCATACATTTCTTCTGCGGTTTCACCAACAGCCAGACCGCCGATCGCATAACCGTCCAGATCCAGTTCAGCGATCTGTTTCATGTGCTGGATACGCAGGTCTTTATAGGTGGAACCCTGGTTGATGCCGAAGAGCATCTGATGTGGGTTGATGGTGTCAGGCAGAGAATTCAGACGATCCATTTCTTTTTTGCAGCGGATCAGCCAGCGAACGGTACGGTTGATGGATTTCTGAGTGTACTCGCGGGTAGCAGGATTTTCGATGCATTCATCGAAAGCCATTGCAATGGTGGAACCCAGGTTAGACTGGATTCTCATGGATTCTTCCGGACCCATGAAGATACGTTTTCCGTCGATGTGGGACTGGAATTTTACGCCGGCTTCTTCGATTTTACGCAGGGAAGCCAGAGAGAATACCTGGAAGCCGCCGGAGTCGGTAAGGATCGGACCTTCCCAACCCATAAATTTATGCAGACCACCCAGAGCTTTGATTTTTTCATCGCCCGGACGCAGATGCAGGTGGTAGGTGTTGCAGAGTTCAACCTGACATTTGAGGTCCTTCAGGTCATAGGACGAAATACCGCCTTTGATGGCAGCGGAAGTGCCGACATTCATGAAGGCAGGAGTCTGAACAGTGCCGTGAACTGTTTTGAATTCACCGCGGCGAGCATTGCCTTCCTGCTTGAGAAGCTGATACATAGTGTTCCTCCGTATCTTAGAACTGATTTATTCGATAAACATTGCGTCACCAAAGGAGAAGAAGCGGTACTTCTCGTCCACTGCTACTTTGTAAGCAGCCATGGTGTTTTCATAGCCAGCCAGTGCGCTGACCAGCATGATGAGGGTGGATTCCGGCAGATGGAAATTGGTGATGAGAGCGTCCAGTACATGGAATTTGTAACCTGGGTAGATGAAGATCTGCGTCCATCCGTCTGCTTCTTTCAGTGGGAATTCCTGCAGCTGACCGCAGGTTTCCAAAGTACGGCAGCTAGTAGTACCTACACCGATAACACGGCCGCCATTGGCTTTGGTTTCATTGATGAGAGCGGCAGTTTCAGCAGGCAGGTGGTAGTGCTCGGAGTGCATTTTGTGGTCGGTGATTTCTTCTTCCTTAACAGGACGGAAGGTACCCAGACCAACATGCAGAGTAACCTTTGCGATTTTTACACCTTTTTCTTCGATGCGCTGCATCAGTTCTTTGGTGAAGTGCAGGCCTGCAGTTGGAGCTGCAGCAGAGCCGCGTTCATTGCTGTAAACGGTCTGATAACGCTCTTTATCTTCCAATTTTTCAGTGATGTAAGGAGGCAGTGGCATCTGACCGATTTCCTCCAAAATTTCATAAATGCTTTTCTCTGGGTCGTGAGTGAAGCGGATGAGGCGGTTGCCGCCTTCAAGGGTTTCTTCGATGGTGCCTTCCAGCAGACCGTTGCCGAAGCTCAGAACTGCACCCGGACGACATTTTTTACCCGGTTTTACAAGGGTTTCCCACAGGTCGCTTTCTTTCTGTTCCAAGAGCAGAAGTTCCACATTAGCACCGGTGTCTTTTTTGCAGCCATAGAGTCGGGCAGGGATAACACGGGAATCATTGACAACCAGCAGATCGCCAGGACGGAGCATGTCGACGATGTCATAGAAATGGAAGTGGCTCACCTCGCCGCTGTTTTTGTCCAAATGCAGCAGGCGGGAGTGGTCACGAGGTTCTACCGGAGTTTGTGCGATCTGCTCCTCCGGAAGGTTGAACCAGAAATCGGATTTCTTCATAGCGATATCCTTTCTTCTATATTAAATAAAAATAATAATCTATCATCTTATTATACAAAATTATAGGCTTTATTTCAACTGACAGAACCGCACAAAAGACTGAATAAAACAGCGGATGGATGTGTCTATCACGACAATGCAAAAATCAATATTCTTTTTGTTGTGATTGTTAATTTTGCAGCTTTAAACATATCGTCTTCTGATAAAAGGGAAGAAGCTGATGACCTAAAAAATGACAAAAAAGGTCGAAAATCGCATAAATAAGCCATAAAATAGAAAAAAGTATTAGATAAGCTGCTTTAATTTATTCAACCTATTTATGAATTTTGTTGAAAAATACTTCATATTATTGACAAGAAAAAGTCATAGTGCTAAAATGTCAAAGAACTTTAGGAATTGTGCAGTGTCCACCAAAACTGTAGCCTAAAGTTGTTCCAAGCAGGGAGATTTGCTTAGGAACAATGTTTGTTATTATTTAAGGAGGAATTGTTATGTCCAAAAAAATGACTAAAGTTATGGCTCTGGCTCTGGCTGCTGCTATGACTCTGTCTGCTTGTGGTTCTACTACCTCTCAGGCTCCAGCTGAAACTCCAGCTGCTCCAGAAGCAAGCACTACCACTCCAGCTGCGCCAGCTGAAACTCCAGCTGCTCCTGCAGAAACTACTGCAGAACCAATCACCGATCTCGTAATCGGCCGTCTTGCTACCCGTGAGATGGAAACCTTCAACATTCTGTACTCCACCAGCTTCTCTGACTTCGAGAACCTGACCAACATGATCGACTCCCTCGTAGAAGTTGACACCAAAGGTAACGTAGTTCCAGCGATCGCTGAATCTTGGGAAACCAACGACAACGGTCTGACCTGGACCTTCCACCTGCGTGAAGGCGTTAAATGGGTAGACATGAACGGTAACATCAAAGGCGACGTTACTTCCCACGACTGGGCAGTTGCTCTGGAATGGGTAATGAACTACCACAAAAACCTGACCGCTCATACTTCTCAGCCAAAAGACATGATCGCTGGTTGTACCGAATACCTCGAATACACCAAAAAT
>JAZQXX010000163.1:0-1648 GCA_045633085.1 Negativibacillus sp.
CATTGCACCGATGTAGGTTTTGCGGTGACCACGGATCTCAGCTTCGTCTTTTACACCGCCCAAAGACATGCGGACATATTTTCTGCCGCAAGCTTTTGCGATGGATTTTGCGATAGAGGTTTTACCAACACCCGGAGGACCTACCAGACAGAGGATCTGTCCTTTGATGTCCGGTGCCAATTTGCGTACAGCCAAAGATTCCAGAATACGTTCTTTGACTTTTTTCATGCCATAGTGGTCTGCTTCGAGAACTTTTTCTGCCTCGATCACATCCAGCTTTTCTTCGGTCTGCTCATTCCATGGCAGATTCAGAGCCATTTCCAGATAATTGCTGCAAACCAGACCTTCCTGACTGCCGTAAGGTGCACGGCGCAGTTTATTGATCTCATCCTGCAGTTTTTTCTTCACTTCATCAGAAACATTCAGAGAGTCCAGCTTTTTCTGATAACGGTCAGCATCGTCTTCGCCGTCTTCCGATTCGCCCAGCTCAATGTTGATGGCTTTGATCTGTTCGCGGAGATAGTATTCTTTCTGATTTTTGTCCATCTGCTCTTTGACACGCTCTGCGATGTTTTTTTCCAGCTTCAGGATCTCTACTTCATGAACCAGCAGCTTTGCCAGAGCTTCCAGACGGAGGATCATGTTGGATTCCATCAGAATGTTCTGTTTGTCCTGAGGTTCAAAAGCAATGTTGTTTGCGATATATTCGCTGAGTTTCTGAGGCTCATCGCTGGTCATAGCGTTGAGCACCAGATCGCGGGATACCTGCGGTGCGTAGAAGCAGTAATCTTCTAGCTGCTCTTTCACTGTGCGCAGCACTGCTTCCAGATATTTTGGATCATCTCTCTCGGTGCTCTGCTCTGGGAATTTGCTGACTACCATCTGGTAGTATGGGCTTTCCTGCAGGATCTCTACTGTTTTTGCACGGTAAGCACCTTCCACGGAAACACGGAGAATACCGCCTTTCAGTTTCAGTACCTGCTTGATTTTCGCAACAACACCAACGTTCCAAAGATCGTCAGCTTTTGGTTCATCCACAGCCGGATCCTTCTGGGAAGCAAGGTAAATGCGGCGATCTCGATTCATCGCCTCATTGATGGCCGCGATGGAGATCTCGCGGGCACAGTCAAAGTGCAGCGTTGTTGTCGGGAACATGACCATACCGCGCAGTGCAACGGCAGGCAGCACCTCACTTGGCTGCAATACGTTTTTTTCTTCCATCATTTATAACACTCCATAAAAAATAGATTTATAGCGTTGATTCTATCTGTGGGTACAGATATACATCATTCATTATATCAGCAAAAGGAGAAAATGAAAAGCGTTATTCTGCGATTTAACATGAAAAATCCACAAAATTCGTCTGTTTTTACAGTCTGTTCACAACAAAATCCAAAAACACTCTTCATTGCAAGCCAAAGAAATCCGTGGTATGATAGATGTATCCTACCAAAGCAACGGAGGGAATATCATGGTCAAAGCTATCGTAAAAGATATTTTATTTCTCAAACAAAAATCCACTCCTGCCACTCCGGCGGATGAACAAGTCATCATTGACTTACTCGACACGTTAAAGGCTCACGAAGACGAATGTGTGGGACTTGCTGCCAACATGATCGGTGTGAAAAAACGCGTTATCGTCTTTGCT
>JAZQXX010000164.1:0-11190 GCA_045633085.1 Negativibacillus sp.
TGTCTTCATTATACATTCATCTAATTGATTTGTCAATCGTCTAAGCAAAGGAATTTACAGTTTTTGTATTCAATGAAAAAGCTAAGGGCTGTTCACCCTTAGCTTTTTTCTACTGCATATTCTTCTTGATGAAGTTCATAACTGCTTCTTCGGCATCTGCTGCAGGACACCAAAGGTCAGGCTCTAAGCCGTAGCCCTCGGAGAATTGACCTTCAGGCCAAATGGTAGCTGATTCTGCATAGAAAAACAAGATATTACTATACCGCAGAGATTTTTGAGAAACTGCACCGGAAGTCAAGCAGCCCGCTGTGTTCTCACCGATGATAAGCGTGTTTTCTACATTATGTGCGCTGTCAATGAAATCTTCTGCTGCAGAGCCATCATTCTTACTGGACAAAATAATCGTCAAGTTATCCATTTCCGTTATGGTATCTTCTTTCGTATTCATAATCGGACGACCATCTAACGATTCAAAACCAACACCGTAGTGATCATTCAGATACTGGCCATAGTCTCTTGCAAAGCAAATCAAATGATTGCCTGAGGTTTTTGTTCCAGTATAACTCTCCCAAAATCGCCACCCATAGTCCGCGTTGCCACCGCCGTTGTAGCGCATATCAATTAGAACTATAGGTTCATCCTGTAATTCACTTCCGATATTGCATAGTCTGCTGTTCATGAAGTTTTTGAAAGTAAAACGCTTGATATTTTCCAATCGATCGATTCGAAGTTCGTTGACATTCTCCCGATTGACATAGCTGTTATCGTAAGTTTCTGTAATCAGAATTTCTTTTGTTCCGTCTTCATAATGGACAGTCAGAGCTGTTGGATACTCGCAGTATTCTTCATTGAAACAGCATTTCATGAACTGCACCGGATAGTAAACAATATCACCTTCTACCGACAGAGAGCGTTTGAATAGCTTATTCAAATCCTCCTGTCCATCCACAAACTGAACTTTTTTGCCTTCTGTCGTGACAAAACCATCATCTGTTTTGACAAACGCAGTGTTTCGGTAGAACAAAGGATTCTGTTGGATCACCGGGCTGGCATTTTGCGAACCTGCTTTGATTACGAAATGATTGTCCTGTACAAAATGCAAATGTCTTATAATAACTTCCATCAATTCTGTTGGCGTCCACTGCTCTTGCGTTCTGATTTCTGCAACCATGTCCTCCAATGCTTGAGAGAATCGCTCGTTGCCACCGAAGAAATCGTAGAGTGCGTAGTTTTCGGACAGGAAGTAACACAGGTAAGATACATCATAAATTGCCTGCTCCTGTGTAAGAATGTCCACCATCAGCTCTGTATCCGGCTGTGTTGGCAGAGGAAGTGCTTCCCGCTCAGGGAAGTAGTTATCGTAAACTTCTACGCTGACCGGTGGTTTCTCTACTGCCAAATGTTCCGCATTGATGGTTTCCATCAGTGCGGTCAGTTCATCGCTCCATATTCCCTGTAGTGGTTCGACTTCTTCTACAACAATTTCCTCCGCAGGTACTTCTGTGATCGTTTCCTGTGGTGGGGTTTCGATGATTTCCTGTGGAACTTCTGCTGGTTTCTGGCAAGCCGACAGCATCGCAAACGCTAAAATCAAACATACGGTTCGTTTCATAACGACTCCCCTTTCTGTGATTTCATCATAGCACAGTGCCTTATTTTTACAACACGAAAACTCTGAAATGTCGTTTTCAGCCTCTCAAATGTCGTTTTTGAAGCTTGAAATGACAATTTGAAGAATTCACAGCTTCCATACTCATGTGACATCAATGTGATCCTTGAAGATATCGCTTAACAATGGGATTATCTCTGTTTCTGACCTCAACAGTGACTCTCACCGTCTCAATCTGATCCCAGAAGAAAACTCTGCCGACCCGCATTGCGGGGCGATGCTTTTGGAGCTGGGACATCAAGTGATCCCAGCTCTTTATCCTGCTATAATTTGAACCAGTGGATTTTTCGCTTATGAACCGGATTCGGGGCTGCTCAAACTCCCTCTACTTTCGAAGCAGGTTATGAGGACTGTCAGTAAATTGTTTAGCGGCAACTATGATTTTCTAAAATGCCAGGCAGAAAGAATCTTTCTTCCTACAGCGTTGTACAGTAACTGCTGAAGCATAACTTGCCGAACGCAACTGATTTTAAAAATCCGAAGTGGTATTAAGGATGTTTTCCTCATACTACACCATCTTTTCAGTCAGAACAGTTCCCTTGACAAGTCAGAAGCAATGTGCTACGATGTGTTTACAATGTAAACACCATAAATTAGGATTTTGGAAGGAGTGTTTATCAATGAGTAAGAAGAACTTTGATCTGACAGAAGCGGAGTGGCATCTCATGGAGTGTCTGTGGGAGAAATCTCCCCGAACCGGCAGAGAAGCTATCATCTGGCTGAAAGATCACGTTGGCTGGACACGAAGCACTGTGCTGACTCTCCTACGCCGCATGACGGAGAAAGGTCTGATTACCTGCGAAGAGCAAGACGGTCTGAACACCTACTCCCCTTTAGTCGAGCGCGAGGATGCAGTACGAAAAGAAACCAGCGATTTTCTCAATCGCGTCTATAAAGGCAGCATCGGCATGATGCTCAGCGCCATGACCCAAAAACAAGAACTGAGCAAAGAGGAAATCGGAGAACTGTACGAGATTCTTCGTCGAGCCGAAAAGGAGGAATAGCATGGCTATCTGGATTTTATCGTCTACCGTGTTGATTCTTGCCGTCATTATTCTGCGTTCTGTTCTCAAGGGCAGAATCAGCTTGCGGATGCAGTATGCTCTGTGGGTACTGGTATTGATTCGTCTGCTGATTCCATGGGATATTGGTAGCAGTGTACTGAGCCTGCAGAATCACCTTCCCCATGAATCTCCCATCCGGCAGGAAACAACGATTGCTGTGGACAAGCAGGAAGAATCTGCGCCTGTTTCGGTAACTCCGCAAGTTGACAAGCAGCCGGAAGCTCAGACACCGATAGAGCCTCAGACTCCAACAGTTCCTGCAAAAGCAGCACTGTCTGCTTCCGAGGTTTTGACAGCAATTTGGCTCAGTGGCGTTACCGGCGGAACGCTGATTCTGCTTTGGTCCAACCGGCAATTCTCCCACCGTCTGAAAGCAGAACGAGAACAAATCGACCTCGATTTTCCTCTTTCTGTTTACCTCAGCGCTGTAACAGAAACTCCGTGCCTGTTTGGATTCTTCCATCCGGCAATTTATGTGACAAAAGAAGTTCTAGAAGATGAACAGGCTCTGCATCACGTTATGGAACACGAGTACACTCATTACCGCCACGGCGACCATCTGTGGTCTTTGCTGAGAGGCATCTGCCTGGTAATTCATTGGTACAACCCAATGGTGTGGTTAGCTGTGAAATTAAGCAAGTACGATGCGGAGCTTGCTTGCGATGAAGGAACCATCCAACGTATCGGTGAGGCAGAGCGCATTTCTTACGGACGCACTCTGGTGGGGCTCACCTGTACACAACAGTCTTTGAAAGACTGGACTCTCACTGCTACCACCATGACCGGCAGCAAAAACAGCCTGAAAGAGCGCGTTCTTTTCATTGCCAAACAGCCAAAAAAGACCGTAATCGGTGTTACCGCGATGATTCTTGCCATGGCTTTGGCGGTAGGCTGCACCTATACTGGAAAGAACAGCGAAACTTTCCAGCCGGGCAATCCTGCCGCTTCCACAACTGCACAGCGAGATATAGAAAACTGGAACATCAGCCACGTGGAAGAAGTCGCTTCTCTTCTGGACTACGGAAAAGATTTCACCTATCAGTCCGTTAAACTGAAAATGACCAATTCTGAAGAAATCCCTTCCAGCATTGAGATTCAGATACAAAGCCCCGTGGATTTCATTGGTAAACAAAGCCAGCTTTTCAATGAAAAGCTGGAAAAACAGCTGAAAGAACAAGGTGCGATTCTGCTGAGTCTGTTTGATGCGCCTAAGGTAGGCTTCCGTTATGTTTACAACAGCACCTTCCATTATGAGTGGGTGCTTGCAGAAAACTTAAGCACTCTTGAAAAACAAAAGGCAGAGCGTGAAGCTCAAGCATATCTCAATAAACTGAGCGGCATGTTCAGTGACAAAGAAGCGGAAGCTGCCGTCAATGCCCTGACCTTCCCGGAAAGCAACTATCTCGGCGATACGGGAATCATCTTGCAATCTGTGGAATTTAAGGGACATACGCTGATCCTCAACTTCGGTGGCGGTAATTTGAACAGCGATCGATTCAGCGACTACCTTCGACAGAATGAAGTTCAGCTGAATAACCAAGCGCTGGCGGATGTGCTGAATCTCAGCTTTGTTGTCCATAATTATGAAAGCGAATACATAAAGTACGGGCATATCACCACCGATTTTGAAATGGAAAACTGGAACGTCGGCAGCACCGATGAGCTCGTTGAGAAAATCAAGGCGGCAATTGACAGCGTTACTGCCAATGCAGAATACAGTGGCGGCACAAACTGGTCCCCTGTTTCTCGCGAAGAATATCTCTCCGCGATGAATTCTCCCGAAATCGAAGCATGGCTGAACTCCTGTACCGATGACAGCAAAGCCTATGCTTTGAAATACGACACCGAATACAAGGGTCTGAAACGAACCCGATGGTTGCTTTCTTTCTCAGGGCAGTCCGGTTCTGACTATGACACTGATGTTGACTATGGAATGTTCAACAACACAGTAAAAGTAGACTTCCATAAATCAACTGATGAGGACGGTTCCATACTGCTCCTCGTGACACATACCGACGACTCCAGCCATCACAAAGGCAAGCTGAAGGTTTACTACGATGGCAAGGCAATCGACTGTGAAATCACCAATGTAGATTTTGATTTGAGCCATCTGGATAAACTTTTGGAACAGTATCGTCAGGAAATTCAGAAAGATACTCCTTCTGTTTCTAACTTAAAGTTGGAGTTCCCACAAGCAACCCTCTATGCACCGACGGGTTATTATCAGTATTCCCATCCGTTTGAGCTGACGATTACGGCTCCGTCTGAGTGGGAAGTTAGGAAAGGCGCATTTTCCACCAATCTTCTGCCAACCGAAGCAGAGAAATATACCCATGCGTTCCTTTATGAAGAGGGCCGGGACGATGCAATCGCTTATGTATTCGCCAACACTTTCCTACCAAACCAGTACGAAGAACCGCAGTTCCCTAATGAGCAGTATTATCAGACGGTCTTTCCTGATTTGAGATTGGGTTCTTTCAATGTGTGGGACCCGTTCACTTCTGTGAAAGTCACCGACAGCGGCGAAGTTGGCATCTGCGACATCTGGTTCACCAACAAAGACTTCATCAAACAGAATCCAAATGTTTCCATGGCGGCGGTGCCGGGCTTCGAAAGCAAAGGTATCCTTGCCTACGACAATGAGCTGAAAGTCTATGTTGCCATCGGCTTTGCTGCAGATTACGATATCAGTGAGGAGCAACTGAAACAGCTTGCGGAAAGTCTGACAATGACTTCCACGGCGAAGAACACAGAATTTACCAAAGCTGTCATCCCTGCCATCTCTGAGCAGGAATTTACTCGAAACTATGAGATTTTCGAGAAGTATTTCCTCGGTTACTGGGATAATGAACGCAGAGGTACAGTAGGTCTGAACTATGAGGACGCCGAACTTGTGGAATGGATGGGCTTCGGCGGCACGGCTGAAGACGAGGAAAATGCCTATCTGTGGTTCATCGGCGGCGGTACGGGTCAGCTGTTCCGCATCGCAAAGGACGAGCCCGATGTGATGTATTTCTACAGCGATTGGCAGTCTGGTCCGCTGTATAATATGAGCCTGGGTGCAGAAGTTTTCCAGCTTCACAACAGCGATGTTCCGCTGAAAACCGACGTGACTCAGCCGGGACCTGTGAGCTTGATGGCCAGAGAAAAACTTTACGACCTGTACGGCATTGACCTGGAGGTTGTAGGTAATCAAGTAACTTTGGACGACGGTAGTCAATGGGAGTCTAACTATTCCATAGAAATACCAAGAGAATGCTTCTGGCTGGCAGAACCTGCCACAGTGGAGAAAGTGGTCTTCATCCGTCAGCTATTTGCCGTAGATGGAGAGGGTACTCTGAAAAGGGATATCCGAATCGAAGCCAAAAAACTGGACGGCAACTGGACTGTTACCTACGCGCAGGAACAGCCTTATTCGCAGCCCATGCAGCCTATTGTCAATTAAAAAGATAATATGAGTAAGAATATCGAATAAATTAAAACAAAAACCTCTCACCCTATTCTCAAGGTGAGAGGTTTTTTCCTGCAATATTTCAAATGATTATCTGGATATTATTTTTACCCATAATTATTTTCTTCACCAAACACGATGCTCTCCAGAATCTTTCGATGTTTCTCGATTACCATGGTGAAATCGTTGCCCTGCTCATAAATCGTCAAAACAAAGCTGCCGATTTCTTTATATGGCAGGAAGTATGTGTAACTATAGGACTCTTCTCCCGGTGCAGGGATTGGTTCTCCTTTATCCGACGACTGCTTGCTAACTTTCACCCATACAGTTTGTCCGCTGATTTCGACACTATTAGGTGCACCTTCGGCAGGATTGTAGAAGGACAGTAAACTGCGTTCATATTGATTTTTAATTGTTTCACCATCAGCAAACAGGTTAACAACAAAACCTTCCGCCGCCTTTGTTCCATCTGCATAGAAGAAATCGCCATCAGCAATGACACCGTTGCCGGTATCGAGAATCCAGTTACTTGGGACAGTCATGGACAGCTCTACCGCTTTTCCTGCAATCAATCCCTCTACATCATTCTGGAAGCTAACTGAAAAACTGACTTCGTTCCAAGTTGGTTCAGCTTTCGGCATCTTCGGTGTGATATCTGCCTTCACAGATTCCATGATACGGTACACCGTTTCATCGCTCTTAGGATCGTCTTTTGTTACATAGAAATGAACATTGACCAGACAGCCTTCCTCCACAAAGTTATAGCTTCTGATTTCACTGTTATACTGCGCACTGTCCTCTGCCAATCCGATGGTTTGCAGACAAAGCTTATTTTGGAAGCTCACCACAGAAGAATCCAATGCAAAGGGCATTTCCTCTGGATTGTTCAGATTCGTAATTCCTTCGCCCTCCTGTAATTCACGGAGAATGCCTAAAGAAACGCAAGCTTTCTTGCCTTGCGCGTCATCAATATCCGAACGGCCTTCAGTCAGCTGCCAATCCTTCGGAACTTCCATTGTCAGGGTCAGCGTCTTGCCGTTGTATGGCTTAAAGCGTCTCCGAATAACCTTGTAGCCCTCATTCTCTGCTGAAGCATCCAGCTCTGTCCATAGGACATTGGATATCGGTTCTTTCTTTTGCTGTTCTCGATATCGTAGCAAAGCAAGCTGCTGCTCACCCTCTTCCGGGTACAAAATGACAAGTACAAAGTGCTCTGTCATTTGAATTGGATTCACTTGAATACTCCCCTCTGTTTTCAAGAGAGTCTCTCCACTCAGTGTCAGCTCTGCATTGGACAGTGGACCAAAAGGAGCACTTGGCTCTGATGTAATTTCCAACAATGTTTCATAATCCCAAGTCAAAAAACGCTGACCTTCGATCCAGTTGAAATGATCTGTCGTTTCTCCCGTTTCTGCATCGGTCAGGCAATAGCCAAAAGCTCCGGTATCAATCGCCACCTGGCTGTCTTTTACTGCATAGATTCCATACTGCATTGGGCAGCTACGGCCGCCGACAATTTTACCATACAAATCGCAAATAACAAAGCCATACAGAACATCGTCGCCGGTGCGGAACTTCAACATAATACGTTCACCGTTGTTAAGAAACTGCGGCGCATAGTATTCATGTGGTCCGCTGTATTCAGACCCCTGCCAACTTGGAGAAACATTCTCGTAAGCATGAGGGTCCAACTCGTCTGCCGAAAGCAGCAACTCTGCACTGCCGTTAGTCCAACCTAAGTAAACATCACCGTTTTTGTCACAGTAAACCAGCCGCGAGCCGTACACATCGTAGGAAGGCGACTGGTCCAAGGCTTCTGCGAAGAGCTCGCTCATCGGAAGCTCTATTCTCTGTTCCATTGATGAATCAGATTGGCTCTGATAAATCACACAATCTTCGCAGCGCAGGCGATAGTCATATCCCACCCAGTAATCACAGGCTTCCACTGTCAAAACAGTTTCAACTATTGGTTTTCTCCAGAAGCATTTTCCATCCTGTGTGCTGTAACACTCAAGCTGTTTGGAAAAATTATCGAAGCACAGCAGTTTATCTTTTAACTCCAGCATCGGATACAGAGCTGAATTACAGTTGTTTTCCAGCAATATGTAGTCGCCAATGACACGGCTTTCTTCATCTGCTGGAACTTCTTCAATTTCTTCCTGTGTTGTCGGCTCGTGCGGGATTTCCGCAGGAACTTCTTCTGTTTTGGTGCAGCTGCAAAGCAGACATAAGGCTAAGAATAGCGATAGAATTCTCTTACTCATGATTTGCTCCTTTCTATCCAATCTTTTCCCTGCTCATGTCAACAATCCGCCATTCACCCCACTGAAATTCAAATTCTGCGGTAATTATTTCCTGCAGAGTATAGATTGGTGGCTCTGCCCAGAATGTATCCATATCGTAGGAACCCAGCACGATTTTTGTACGGTTTTCATTCTCTTCAATCGAAACCAAACCATGTGCTCTTGCGCCGCCGTAGCCGCCAAGCATGTCCAGGTACAGGCAGTTATCTTTCTCACTATACTTGCTTCCGAAGGCAGCTACAGGGTCAATGCTCTCAAGCATGGTTCTATCCTGCAACATCCATTCGATTTCCGTCAAAGGAATTTTGTAGGTCTCCAAGCCTACTTCCCATTTATCAATATGTTCTTCTGTACCCAGAAGCCACAAGATAAAGAGACCCTTTTGCTCCTCGGACATGGATTTATCGACAGTAAGACCCATAATATCCAAAGACTGTGTGATATGCAGTAGTTTTTGCTCCTGTTCCGTCAGTGCTTCTTCCGGAATCGGAGCTTCACCTGCCTGCTTGATCAAGCGCAAATTCTCTACGAACTCTCTCTGCTCGGCGATGGCAAGACCCATATCGGCAGTTCTGCTGACAATGGCAAAGTGCAAATAATCGCCGTTGTCATCCAAACACAAATTGTAACAGTACAAATAGAGCGGAAGTTCAGGGCCATTTCTATCCAGCATAGCCTCTCTCTTCTCCACGAAAGCATTCTGTCCGTTGATTTCAATCCAGCAGAACCCTCTTGTCCAATCAGCAGAAAAATCGCTGTCTGTTATGCTGAGGTACTGTCCATTATCCAGAGCACTGTATCTGAAAGCATATGGACCTTCCACATCATCGAAATAAACTCTTTCATCTGTGACAGTGGATTTTTCCGGCACCAGCATTTCTATGACAGGCTCGAAATCAAAATCGGTGTAGTTATCGGCAGTAAGTTGCACTGTCTTCGTCAGAGCTTTCTGCGGTTTCACTTCGGATACTCTAAGGCTGCTCAGAAGTTCTTCCACTGCTTGCTGCTGTTCGGGTTTGCTGCGATCAAGCATCACCCAGACATCCATGCAGTAGCCATCAAGATTCAGATAGTAGGCAATTCCCCGTTCAAAAGGTTGGAACTCTTTCGCAGGATATTCCGTGATATGACGATAGCAGCCACGATTCATTTCCTCGCTCAAATCAGCGAAATCCGAAGTATATGCCCACGGCTCTGCTTTGCTGTTAAAGAATTCAGCACCAGCATCATGATAAATGGAGATTCTGCCCAGATGCTCGCCTCCGTAGTACAGGAACAAGCCAGCCACCTGTCCGTCTGCAGAGAAGGTTTCCTTCAGGCTGAACTCATCCGGCAATGTAAACTGAAAATTCATTTTTTCTGCACTGAGAGCATCTCCCTCATAGGATTCATGGACTGTAAGCTGTGTGGTATATCGTCTTGCCGATTCCGCTTCGTCATAGGAAATACAGCGCCAATCCCACTCCCAGTACTTTTCGTGATACAACGCTGTCAGACGCATGTCTTGCTCCAAGACCTTATCATAAAGGTCGATGGTAAGCAGTCTGTCATGCTGTTTCCAGTCCTTGATTTCTAAAAGACTGCTGTCCTTATTCTGTGTCAGCACGGCAAGAATGCGGTAAATCGTTGACTTATCTGCCTCTGGCGCGAGGATTCGATGGGACATATAACGGAAACCTTTGTTTTCCAAACGAACGGTCAGCACTGACTGACAAATCTTTTCATCTGGCAGTCCTGTTGTTGTAAAACTACTGAGATAAATGCTCAACTTATCCTCAAAGCGCTCCCAACGCTCGATGGTGTACTGGTCCCCAAAACCTGCCATATCACCGAGACAAACGAAACAATCTGTTTCTTCGTGGTAATAAAAGTCGTTACTTTTCAGATTAACGGCGTCCAGATCAAAATACTTTTCCGCCTCCGGGATAAACTCCTCGGCAGGATAATACCAGTCATAGTTATACTGTCTTCCATACGGACCGGTATACTTCTCGTTCAGTTCCTCTGTTGTGTACTGCCGTGTCATTTTCATCTGATACCAGTCATAGCAGACAGCTGTCATCTTATCATTAGACCAGTCTCCAAACAGCGGGTTATTACCTGGAAACGTACACAGGCTACCATCGTCCAATTCCTGCACACCGAGGAAAATCAGCAACTGCCGTACATCTTCGTCGGTAATTTGACTGTCGCGGGTGACAGTTGGAATTGCAAGACCTTTTGCTTTTGCTTCCTCAACAATCTGCTCGGTTTCCATTTGCTCCTGTGGGGTTTCCGCAGGAGTTTCTTCTGTTTTTGTACAGCCGCAGAGCAGGCAAAAAGCAAGGAATAATGATATAAACTTCTTAATCATCAGCTATTCCCCTCTCTGTGCTCGATTCTCGTGACATTGACACTGCTCATCGCCTCCGTGTACGCAAAGCGATAGGTATACTCGCTGATGGTGATTTTCGCAGGCAGTTCCTCATCCCAATCCAGATTCAGCATAGCTTTCGTTTCTTCGCTGATGTCCATGGAGAGACGGCTTATTTCCACACCTTCCGGGATTCTCGTAAAATAGAAACGGTCGCTTTCTTTCACAATAAAGTCATAGCCATTTTCCATCATGCCGTTGTGGACGATGGTACCCTCCAGAGTTACCTCACCGCTGAAATCGGCGAATACATGGTGCAGACTGCCGTCATCGAAACAGCTGACATCCAG
>JAZQXX010000165.1:0-6945 GCA_045633085.1 Negativibacillus sp.
AGGCGTTTTGACGGCAGTTTTCTCAAAATTCCTGTGCTATAATAAGCACAGGACGTCTTAGTAATCGAACAGAGGTGTGTTTCATGATACAAATACAGAGAGCAAAATATTCGTTGATCGAGTCAACCAAGGAGTGCGAAGGAACAAGGTATCGTTGTTACGGTGTGCAGCTCAGCTACGCGGGAACAGAGGTCAGCGTGGAAGATCTTTCGCTGGATCGCAGAGAGGTCGAGAAACTGGTGGACCTTTGCAATGAGCAGGAACTGTCACCGCTGCATTTTCGCGATGTTTTGGAAGATTTTTTAGCGCGCTAAATCAGGTTTCTGAAAATAGGGAGTTCACTGTCCCACAGTTCATCCATCCGATAACGCAGTTCCCGTAGTGTAGCGGCAAAATCGGCTGCAGCCTGATGTTCAGCCAATGCAGGCAGCCGTGCGGCACAGCCGCCGATCACTTCGAGGGGATCCTGGCGAACAAAAGGGATCAGCTTTTGTTCGTAATCCTTCCAAAGCTGCAGAAACTGTTGGGAAGCAGATAAAGAAGCCTCTGCATCCTGTTGCGCAAGGGCTTGTTCCATTGTTTGAAACAAGGGTTCCGCTTCCTGTCGCAGAAGAGAAAACTGCCACAGGGACCAAAAGCTGGACGCAAGGATGCAGAGCACGATAGACACAGCGATCAGCAGGCGCTTCATTTGGCATCACCGCCTTTCTGAAGCTGTTCTTTTGGAACAATATAAACTTTCCGGTCAGGAGTACAGGTCATCAAAAAGATGTCCTGTATGTCCTGGCCTTGTTTTTTTGCCAGCTTTTTCAGAATTTCTTCTGTGACTGCACAGTACTGCAGACCCTGCGGCACAAAATCTCCGTCACTGACGACGACAGCCGGCAAGTTGAGTGCTTTCGGTGTTTTACCCATCTCAACAATGGTTGGTGGCTGAGTTTCTGCTTTTTTGCAGACAGAAAGCTGTCCGGTGGTTTCCACCACAGCCATCTCCACCTGCTGAATATCAAAAATGGAATTGACTCGCAGCTGCTCCATCAAATCATCAACAGAATAGCGAAGGGAAGCAAGCTCTTTCTGGTCGATGATGCCATTGCGGATGATAATGCGTGGAGTACCGCTGATGAAAGTTCTCAGTCTGCGGTTTTTCATCCCGAGGTAGGACAGGATGACTTCGAAGCACATCAGAGTCAGAATAGGTACAGCACCTGACAGCAGAGGGACGTTGGTGTTTTCGATTGGCAGGGTGGCGATGTTGGAGATCAAAATGGTGGTGACAAGCTCAGAAGGCTGCAGCTCTCCCAACTGTCGTTTTCCCATAATGCGCATTCCGAGAACAACGACAGCATACAGGATCAAAGTACGCAGAAACACAACAAGCATCGAATCCCTCCATTGGTGTTGACTGTTTCTCATAGTGTGTCCGCACGAAAGCGGAATATTCTTCCGCATTCCGTCCAAACTATGGACAGGAAACAAGGAGGAGGATTGCAATGGATTCTCAGCTTTTAAGCAAGGATTTGAACATCAATCTGATGGATTTTCGTACAGTGACAGCCCATTCCAGTGACTTTATCGAACACCGATTCCAAGCCAACGGTGTGGACTGTGCCTTGATTTTGTGTGACGGTATGGTGAAGCAGGAGCTGTTGGCTGAGTTTTTGGCGGAACCTTTGATGAATCTTCGCTTGGCCCGTCCGGGAGCAGAGGCTTTGCTTCAGTGGCTCATGGAACGGGCTGTATTGGCAGCAGACCAGAAACCTTGCAATACCATGGACGAGGTGCTGACCTTTGCCATGTCTGGCTTTGTGGTGATTTTAGCAGACGGTGCCAATCATGCCATTGCCTGTGGTTTGCAGGGTTATGCGACTCGTTCGGTAAGTGAACCGGACACGGAAATGAATCTGCGGGGAGCAAGAGAAGGCTTTGTAGAAGCCATCCGCATCAATCAAACCTTGATCCGTCGCCGCATGAAATCCACAGAGCTGAAGTTCGAACTTTATCCGCTGCAGAATAAATCAAAGACGGAAATCTCCCTGGTCTATCTCCGTGACAAGGCAGATGAACGCATGGTAGAGCAGGTGAAACAGCAGCTCTCGCAGGTGAAAACCGACGTGATTTTATCGGTTGGCTATTTGCAGCCGTTTTTGGAAGGAAAACCGTTATCCCTCTTTTCACGAGTGGGAACAACAGAACGACCGGATGTGCTCTGTGGGAAAATTGCAGAAGGACGCATTGGGATTTTAGTGGACGGCGTTCCTTTTGCACTGATCGTGCCCTATCTATTCAATGAACATTTTCAAAGTTTGGATGATTACGCCTACCGTCCATATTATGCGCTGCTGATTCGTTTTCTGAAATACACCGCATTTTTTCTATCCATTCTGCTGCCGGGGATGTATGTAGCCCTATCGGTTTTTGACCCGGAATTTCTGCCGGACCAACTGCTTTTTACCATTGTTTCAGCGGAAGAATCGACGCCTTTCCCCATGATGTTAGAGGCTTTGATCATCCATTTTATCTATGAGATCATGAGGGAGGCCGGATTGCGTTTGCCGCGTCCGGTGGGACATGCAGTCGGTATCGTGGGCGCTTTGGTCATCGGTGATGCGGCAGTTAGTGCGGGTTTGGTCGGTTCTCCGATGGTTATGATCGTTGCCCTCACTGCGCTTAGCTCCTTTGTGGTTCCATCGCTGTATGAAGCGATCGCTGTTTTGAAATTCGTGTTCATCCTCGTCGGAGGAACGTGGGGTCTCTACGGAATCGCACTGACGCTGATGGCATTGGCAGTCAATCTCTGCGCACTCATGTCAGAGGGAGTGCCGGTCATGGCACCGCTTGCACCTTTTTCAGCCTTCAGCATGAGAGATACCGCGTTTCGGCAGAGCTGGAGGAAATTAGGGCAGCGCGTCATGAAATTAAGCCGCATGCCGGGTTCTGACTGGAGAAAGGAGGGAAAGAAATGACACACAGCCGACAGATCAATTCTCTGCAGCTGCTTTCACTGTTGTTTGTCAGCCGCTTTTTTACGATGTTGGTGGCTGTTCCTAACCGTCGCTTTGCCTTGACCGGAAGCGATGCTTTGCTGCCGCCTTTATTCAGTGCTTTGGCGACAGCGATCCTTATTCTTCCGCAGCTTTTCCTTACACGGAGCTTTCCACAGCAATCCCTGTGGGAAATTGCAGGTCAGACTCTGCCGAAGGGCAGGAAACTGCTTCTCTTATGGCAGCTGCTCCTTTGCTTGCTGACTGCCGTTGCAGCAGCAAGCCAGTCGGAATATTTCGTATCCACGGCACTGTATCCCAATGCAGAACGCCATTGGGTGCTGTTTTTCTTTCTCTTGGTGGTGTGGTATATGTCGGCGATGGAAGTGGAAGCTCTATCGAGGACTGCACTGTTGGTCTGCGGCTTGATCGTCCTTTCATTTGCTTTGATTTTCGCAGGAGTTTTTCGCGAGATCGACGGTTTGAACCTGGGACCTCTTTTTCAGGATTCTGCGGCAAAAATCGGAATTACAACGCTGGCATATTGGGGGCAGAACATGGAACTGATCTTGCTGTGGATTCTGCAGCCGTATACTGAAAAACCAACATTCCGCAGGGATATATTTGTATTTTTGCTGGGTGGATTCCTGCTGACGGAAATCATCACCTTTTTCACAACGGCAGTGCTTGGAAGCTATGGCGGAACCCGAATGTTTCCGGTTTATACGCTTGCAGCCTTATCGGGTCACGGTTTCTTTTCCCGCTTGGATTATCTGCATATCATCAACTGGAACTTCGCTTGCCTTTTACGCTGTGCCATGTTCGCTACAGCAGCAGTGATGCTTCTGCAGGATCTGTTTCCGAAGCAAAAAAGAGAAAAGCTGCGGACAGGGGTTATGGTATCTATGGGGCTTGCAGCTCTGCTCCTAACAGGAACAGAAGGAGCAAATCGCTGGTTCTACCAACTGTTTGCCAGCGGCATTCCTGTGGGAATTACGGTGGTTTTAATCCCCTTGATTTTGCTTTTGCGCAGCCGAAAGAGAGTGAGAGAATGAAGAAAGTGCTTCCGTTACTGCTTCTTTTACTGAGTTTGTGCGGCTGTATGGAAAGCCGTGAACTCAAGGAACGCACGATTATAGAAGCCGTAGGCATCGATAAAGAAAACCTGCAGTATCAACTGATTTTTCAGCAGTATCAGCCGGAAAAGGGACAGGGAAAGGCAGGGGATTCCAGCGGGAAAAGTAAGCCGGTGGAATCTCAGGGCCGCAGTATCAGTGAAGCCATTGATCGAGTCACCCACTACAACGGCAATGAGGTCTTTCTCGGCAACAGCACCTACATCGTGTTCGGTGAGGACATGGCTCGGGATGGGATCTTGCAGGAGCTGCATTACTTCAATGGTGAGAATGAAATCTCTCCTTCGACTACCTTGGTCATTGCCGACGGTTCAGCAAAGGAGCTGATCACAGCTCAAACACAAAGCGAAGGCAACAGTTCCGTTCTGCGGGATATTTTAAAACAGGGACAGAAAAATGGTGTCATTGGAACAAGCACCATGATGAATGTCATGAAACGCTTGGTGGAGGAATATCCATCGCCTTACCTTCCGGTGATTTCTGTGGAAGAGAACGAGGACGAAAGTGTTTTCAAAATCACCGGTATGGCTGTTTTTGACAGGGAAAGACTGGTGGATATTGTTCCCATCGACAAAGCCAAAGGGATTCTTTGGGCAAACGACGAGATCGAACGGGCTTTATTGGTGGTTGAACAAGAAGAACTGGGCATCTTGTCTGCAGAGGTTCAGAAAAGCAAGACCGACATCAACGTAACGTTACAGGAAGGAAAACCGAGTTTTCATATTTCCATCAACTGTAATGCTCAGCTGATGGAAGTCATCGGTGCAAACAAAAGCGGAACAATCAATAAGGAGGAACAGCTTTTGGCAGAACAGCTGCTGGAGCAGGAAATCCAGGACACGACTGCCTATGCAGTGCAGCGCTGCTTCCTACAAAATCGCTGTGATGTTTTTCGTTTCTGTGATTATTTGAGAAACCAAGAACCGACTTATTGGAACAGTGTCAAAGATCGTTGGCAAGATTTGATGTCAGACTGTGAAATTCGGATTTCTGTGGATTGTAAGCTGTCAAAAACCGGTCAGCAGGCAATGGAATGATTTTCGTACAGGCAGGGTTTGACCTTTTTCCACACAAAAGGAACGCTTTAGAAAATCTCCTCATAGGATAGTGTGAAATCTTTGATAGGAGGTATCCTGTATGTACGGTAATAACGGTTGTTAAAACAAAAGTGTCTTTAAAAATGGCTTAACTAAAGGATTTCTGCGGGTTTCATTACCCGCAGATTTTGCTTTTTTCAGTGATTTACACCAAACTTACACCAAACGATGCAAGACAGGAAAAGACTGCTCGAGATGTGAATTGCAAAAGAGTTAAAGTACGTGTTGGAAATTGGTTTTTTCTTCTAAACTGAGATTGCTGAAATGTTCAAAAATTTCTTCATTCGTGATATAATTACATATAATAATCAGCAAAGAGTGAAGGGGAATATACAATGGCAGACATCAGAAAAGAACAGGAACGTGATGAATTACATCGTGCTATTTGGGCGATTGCAGATGAATTGAGAGGAAGCGTAGATGGATGGGATTTCAAATCCTATGTGCTGGGTATGATGTTCTACCGCTACATCTCTGAAAATTTGACTAACTACATCAACGAAGGTGAAATCGAAGCAGGTAATGATGGTTTTGATTATGCTAAGTTATCTGATGAAGAGGCAGAACAAGCTCGTGAAGACTTAGTAGCAACCAAAGGTTTCTTCATTCTGCCTTCTGAACTTTTCTGCAATGTCAGAAAGAAAGCTGCTGCAGATGAAAACCTGAATATGACTCTGGAATCCGTCTTCAATCACATCGAAGAATCTGCCAAAGGCAGCGACAGCGAAGCAAACTTCAGCGGTCTGTTCGATGATATTGACGTTAACAGCAACAAACTGGGTGCTACTGTCGCAAAACGTAATGCCAACCTTGTAAAACTCATCGAAGGCGTTGCTAACATGGGTCTCGGTAATTACAAAAACAACTCCATCGATGCGTTCGGCGACGCTTATGAATATCTCATGAGTATGTACGCATCTAACGCAGGTAAGAGCGGCGGCGAGTTCTTCACACCACAGGAAGTTTCCGAGCTGCTGACCCGCATTGCTGTAGCAGGTAAGAAAGAAGTCAACAAAGTCTACGACCCAGCTTGTGGCTCCGGTTCTCTGTTGCTGAAAGCAGCAAAAATTCTTGGCAAAGATCATGTTCGACAGGGTTTCTATGGTCAGGAAATCAATCTGACCACCTACAACCTTTGCCGAATCAATATGTTCCTCCACGACATCGACTTCGATAAATTCGACATTGCTCACGAGGACACTCTGCTGTCCCCACAGCATTGGGATGAGGAACCATTTGAAGTTATCGTTTCCAACCCACCGTACTCCATCAAATGGGAAGGCGATGACAACCCTGTCCTCATCAATGACCCACGCTTTGCTCCTGCAGGCGTACTTGCACCAAAATCCAAAGCAGACCTTGCCTTCATCATGCACTCTCTGGCATGGCTGGCAACCAACGGCACCGCAGCCATCGTTTGCTTCCCGGGTATCATGTATCGCGGCGGTGCAGAGAAGAAAATCCGCCAGTACCTCATCGACAATAACTTCATTGACTGCGTGATTCAGCTGCCGCCAAACCTCTTCTTTGGTACCTCCATCGCAACCTGCATTATGGTTTTGAAGAAATCCAAAAACGATAACAAAACCCTCTTCATTGACGCAAGCAAAGAATGCGTGAAGGTGACCAACAACAACCGCCTTACCGAAGAAAACATCAGCCGCATGGTGGAAGCCTTCATGGCGAGAGAGGAAGTCGGAGGCCAAGCGGTCTTAGGAAGACAATACT
>JAZQXX010000166.1:0-1986 GCA_045633085.1 Negativibacillus sp.
TATCTTCGTTGCAGCCTCTCTCCACGATTTTGCCTGCGTACATAACGACGATCTCGTCAGCCATGTCAGCAACAACGCCAAGGTCGTGGGTGATCATGATGATCGCCATACCCAGCTGTTTCTGCAGATCTTTCATCAGCTCCAGAATCTGCGCCTGAATAGTAACGTCCAGCGCAGTGGTTGGTTCGTCAGCGATAAGCAGGTTTGGACGGGTAATCAGTGCGGTTGCGATCATCACACGCTGACGCATACCACCGGACAATTCGTGAGGATATTTTTCCAGGCAAGTTTCTGCGTCCGGAATACCTACCATTTTCAGCATTTCCACTGCTTTGGCTTTCATTTCGCCGAAGCTGAGATTTTCACTGTTGTGGTTTTCCAGGTTCTCCATGATCTGTTTACCGATCTTCATGGTTGGATTCAGAGAAACCAGCGCATCCTGGAAGATCATCGCGCATTCTTTGCCACGGAAGTCCAGCCATTCTTTTTCGGAGAACTCGAGAATGTTTTTTCCTTCGTAGCAGATCTGGCCTTCTTTTACTTTACCGGGACGTTCGATCAGACCCAGCAGAGATTTGGAAGTTACGGATTTGCCGCAGCCGGATTCACCAACCAGTGCGGTGGTTTTCCCCTTTTCAATATCAAAAGAAACGCCGCGGACGGACTGTACCTCACCGGCATAGGTAAAATAAGAAACGGAAAGGTCTTTGACTTCAACAAGTTTACTCATAATTTCCTCCTTATTTTACGATTTTAGGTTCCATCGCACTGCGCAGAACGTCGCCCAGAATGTTAAAGCTGAGTACGGTCAGCAGGATCAGTGCACCAGGATAAACTGCCAGCATTGGACGGTCCAAAATGAATTTCTGTGCACCCTGCAGCATGGAGCCCCAGGAAGCATTTGGAATGGAGATACCCAGACCCAGATAGCTCAAAGAGGATTCGGTCAGGATGGCACTTGCAACACCAAGGCTGGCTGCTACGATAACAGGACCCATGATATTTGGCAGGATGTGTTTCACTGCAATCTGCACGCTGCCGGCACCCAGATTTCTGGAAGCCTGAACATAGTCACGCTCTTTCAGGGACATAGTTTCCGCACGGGTGATTCGTGCAACGGATGCCCAGGAGAAGAGGCTCAGCACCGCGATCAGAGTGGTGATGCTTGGTTTCAGGAAGGAGTTCAGCACGACCATCAGCAGCATGGATGGCAGAGCCAGGAAAATGTCGGTGAAGCGCATCAGCAGCATATCCAGTTTGCCGCCAATGTAACCGGAGAAGATACCGATGGTGGTACCGATGAAAACAGTAACCAGCATTGCTGCAAAACCAACCAGCAGAGAAATTCTGCCGCCGTAGAGCGCACGGGTGAAGTAGTCGCGGCCGAATTCATCGCAGCCAAAGAAGTGCTGCAGAGATGGTTCTGCAAATTTGTCGGTCAGATTCAGCGCATTTGGATCATATGGGCTGAGCGGCGCCAACAGGCAGGCAATGATGATGATCGTCAGATAAATCACAGCGAAAACAGCCAGCGGATTGGATTTGATCTCCTTAATGGCTTCTTTCAGCGGATTACGGTGGTAAACCGCACCCAGATTTTTCGCTTTTTTCTCCACACGCTGGAAGGATTTTTCGTCAAAAACAACTTTATTTTCCATTTACTGCGTCAATCCCCCTTTTAATTCTTGGATCTGCGAAGGAGTAAAGAATATCTGCTACGAAGTTACCCAGTACCAGGATAAAACCGGAGAGCATGATATAAGCCATGATGATCGGATAGTCGCGTTTACCGATAGCTTCCATTGCAAAGCTGCCGATACCCGGCCAACCGAATACGCTTTCGATAATGAAGGAACCACAGACCAGAGAAGCCATGTTCATACCAACGATGGTGATGATCGGCAGCAGAGTGTTCTTCATAACATGACGGAAGAGAATTCGGGTGGAAGATGTACCTTTTGCTTTTGCAGCCAGAACATATTCTTC
>JAZQXX010000167.1:0-1550 GCA_045633085.1 Negativibacillus sp.
CATTGCTTTCAGTGCAGCCTTTTCGGTTTCTGCAGCAATGATAGCAACCGCATCGCCGGCGAAGCGGACATGGCGGTCAATGATCAGACGGTCATAAGGAGAAGGCTCCGGGTAAGTCTGACCGGCAATAGCAAAACGGGTCTGAGGAACATCTTCCCAAGTGAAAATGTCAACAACACCCGGTACTTTTTTCGCAATGCTTGTGTTGATCGTTTCAACGATGGCATTTGCATGAGGGGAACGCAAAATTTTAACAACAAGAGCGTCATTTGGAGTAACGTCGTCGGTATAGACAGGTTTACCCAACAAAAGCTGCATGGAGTCTTTTTTGCGGACAGATTTATTGATTGATTTATACTCTTTGTGTTCCATAGCTGCCTCCTTATCCCTTTCTGGAATTCAGGTAGTTTCGGATGCCGCGGAGCTGTCCGTCATAACCGGAGCAGCGGCACAGATTGCCGGAGAGGAAAGCACGGATCTCGTCATCGGTAGGATCTGGATTCTCACGAAGCAGAGCGATCGTATTCATCACGAAACCAGGATTACAGAAGCCGCACTGGTCAGCGCCCTGATCGGCGATGAAACCAACAAAATCAGAAGCTTCGGCCTGTAAGCCTTCAAGTGTATAGATTTCATGGCCGTCAGCACGAACAGCCAGGGTAGAACAGGACAGGATCGGTTTTCCGTCCATCAGCACGGTACAGAGGCCGCAGTTAGAAGTATCGCAGCCGCGTTTTACAGAAAGGCAACCTTTTTCACGGAGAAAATCAAGCAGAACAGTGTCGGCTTCTACGGATGCACTTACGGCTTTTCCGTTCAATTTCAGTTTAATTTCCATCTTACATACCTCCCAACTGCTGCATAGCACGCTCAACAAGCACCTTGATCAGGTGAGTGCGGTAAACTGCGCTGCCGCGCATATTTCCGCCGGTTGGAACGTTTTCAGCAGCATAAGCCGCAAAACCGTCAGCATTTGTATGGCGAACCAGCATTGCACGGGAAGGACGGGCACCGATGGATGCACGGTATTCGCCGTTCATATAAGCAACTGCGCAAGCCAAAACAGGGAAGTCGGTACGCTGATTGCGCACAGAGGAGTAAACGACTTTGCAAGGGGTCTTTTTCACGATCAGTCTTACCAGAATATCGTTGTCTGCCTTCATCTCAGCAAACTGCTGCAGAGGGATGATGCCGCCTTTATGCAGTTCCACGTAGGAATCCAATGCCAAAAAGACAGTCAGAACATCAGAGAAGCCAAAACGTCCCCAAAGGCTGCCGCCAACAGTAGCCATGTTGCGGAACTGAACGCCGACAATATCTTTCACAGCATCAGCGATGGCATGACCAAAGAAGGCATTCAGACCTTCATGGGTTTCAAGGTCGCGGAGAGTGACGGTAGCACCGATAGAAAATTCTTCGTCGTTTTCTTCGATCTTGTCCAGCCCCAGATCGCACAGGTCGATGGCGGTGTTTACGCTGTAACTGCCCAAGCGCATCCAAAGCATACCGCCAAGAATGCGGTTGCGTTTATTTTCATTCAATTCCCAAGC
>JAZQXX010000168.1:0-4649 GCA_045633085.1 Negativibacillus sp.
GCGCCGTCGATGAAGAGGATCATATCGTGAGCTTTGCAGTAAGCGTAGAGAGCTTCCAGCTCTGCTTTGTTGTAAGCGGTGCCCATTTCAGTGGTGTTGGAGATGTAAACCATCTTCGCAGTTGGGCAGAATTCTTCCTGATTCAGTTTCCATGCGTGGTCCAGCATGTCCACAGTCAGTTTGCCGTCCGGGGTAGGTTCTACCAACAGTTTGTGGCAGACTGCTTCGATGGAAGCTGCTTCGTGGCAGTGGATGTGGCCGGTATCAGCGGTGATGATAGCATCGATCGGACGCAGGAATGCTGCAGCAGCCAGAATATTGGTATGGGTGCCGCCAGGAATGAAGTGGATGTCCACGTTCTGGCAGCCCAGTTTTTCTTTCATATAGGCGATCGCCTGCTGGCAGTGTTCGTCGGCGCCGTAGCCTACGCACTGCTCCATGTTGGTGTCGATGAGAGCCTGCAATACCGCAGGATGAGCGGTTTCACTATAATCGTTCAGGAAGCTGTACATAATCATTTCTCCTTTTTCGTTGTGGTTTCCCCCACTTGTTACTATACTCCCCGACTCCCGCCCTGTCAAGATTACTTTATCCCTGTAAATTGTTAAACGCTTTGTTAATTCTTTTGCAAGCTCCGTCTATCTGTCGTTTCCCTGTCAAGGTTTTGTAAAATTTACACAAGACAACGGAAACTTTATTGACACTGTAAATCCTTTCCTATATAATAGAAAGTGATAATTTGCGGGAAGGGGCAAATTCCCGCGAGCACATTAAAAACTGTATATGTAACAAACAGAAAGGCTGGTAAGCTGAAATGGAAAAAAACACAAAAAAATCCCTTGTGGACTCTTTTGTAATCGGCGCGGCTCTGTTCTCCATGTTCTTCGGAGCAGGTAACATGATCTTCCCGCCGTATCTCGGTCTGCAGTCCGGTGCACAGTGGCTCCTCGGTTTCAGTGGCTACTATCTCGCTGACATTGGTCTGGCACTCTTCGGTATGTTTGCACTGATCCGTGTTCGCGGTCATGAGCCTGTAATGGCTCCTCTCGGACCTAAGCTGAGCATCCTGCTGATGTCTGCCATCGTTCTCTGCCTTGGCCCATTCATCGCAATTCCAAGAACTGCGGCAACCACTTACGAACTGTCCCTCGTTCCGCTGTTCGAATCCTTCAACGCTCCTCTGTTCTATGTTCTTTTCTTCGCACTGGTACTGATCCTCTGTCTGAACCAGTCCGCCGTAGTTGACATCGTTGGTAAAGTTCTTACCCCTGTCCTCTTCGTTGGTCTTCTGACTCTGATCGCACTGGGCGTTATGAACCCACTGGGTCCTACAGATACTGCTCCAGTTGTTGACGCAGTCTTCGCAACCGGTATCTCCGCCGGTTACCAGACCATGGACGCTCTGGCAACCACCATCTTCGGTGCAATGATCCTCAACTCCGTTGCTTCCAAAGGCCACACTGAACAGAAAGCTCAGTTCAAAGTTGCTGTTGGCGCATCCGTTGTTGCAGGTATCGGTCTGCTGATCGTTTACTGCGGTCTGACCTACCTGGGCTGCACCGTTTCTACCATCTACGATACTTCTCTGGACCGCACTCAGCTGCTGATCCACCTGATCCAGGACCTGATGCCAGGTAACGTTGGCGTTATCTTCTTCGCTATCGTTGTTTGCATGGCTTGTCTGACCACTGCGATCGCACTGACCAGCTCCGCAGCAAGCTACTTCAGCACCATCACCCGCGGTAAGCTGAACTACAAAGCTCTGGTTATCTTTGTATGTGTATTCTCCGCTGCAGTATCCTGCGTTGGTACCGAAACCATCATCGCTCTGGCATCTCCAGTACTGAGCATCGTTTACCCACCAGTTCTGACCCTGCTGGCTCTGAGCTTCTTCGGCCACAAGATCAGCCTGTGGTCTGTACGTCTGGGTACTTTGGTTGCTACCATCTGCGGTGTTTGCGAAGTAATCATCAGCTACGGTCTGATGAGCAACTTCCTCGTGAAACTCCCTCTTGGCAGTCTGGGCTTCGGTTGGCTGATCCCAACCATCGCTGCTGCTGTCATCGGTAACTTCATCAAGGACAAACAAGCGTAAGGCTACATAAAAAATCCCCCGTCAAACGACGGGGGATTTTCTTTTGCTGTTTTGCATTTTCCATTCTGTGTTTTGTAAAAACGATAACGCGGTTTTGGCTGGGTGAGCATTGCCCTATTCTCTGCCTTTGCGTGGTTTCATCAGTCTTGCCCAGTAAACGAACGGGGTGTCTGCCAAAGCGGTGATGAAGAAGATCACGTAGCTGGAGATGCAGATGTCGATGAGGGTCGGCAGCTCGTAAAGTCCGCCGAACGCACCGAAGGTGTAGAGGACTGCGTTGATCAGCTGGGAAAGCATGGTGGAACCATTGTTTCTCAGCCACAGATAGCGGCTGTGGTTGCCGAATTTTTTATCGGTGAAGGCCCACCATTTATGGTACATCCAAACATCGAAGCGCTGTACGATGGCAAAGACCAGCAGAGATGCGAAGATCACGCGAGGGGTGTTGCTGAAGATGGCCTGGAAGCTTGGCATTGCCCAGTCGTTGGCAGCTGGTGTGTACAGCAGCCACAGATTGCTCAGGACGATGAAGCCCACGCTGGTCGCGATACCGAGATTAACAGCGGTCTGTGCGTCTTCTTTGCCGTATTTTTCGCTGAGGATGTCGGTCACCAGGAAGGTGGACGCGAAGAGGACGTTGCCCAGAGTCTGTTCGATGCCGAAGGCGTCCACCAGCAGCAGGACCTCCAGATTTGCCGTCAGTGTGGCGAAAACTGTCCATGCCAGCAGACCGATCTTGCCGAAGAATTTGTAGGCGGCAAGGACGGTGCCGTAGATCAGCGGCAGAGAGAGGATGAGTAAAAGTTCGTTCATTTTGTGCTCCTTTCCAAAGAAAAAGGCGTCCTGACGGACGCCTTTCATAACGCATAGAATCCCCTATGCGTTGCTTCCGTAGTTTTGTTTATAGACAGGATGGTTTCAAACTGTCTTATGGAATTGTGCAGGGAGTATTATAGCATATTCTACTGAAAAATCAAGTCTTGTAGGCTTTCATCAAAATGGAGCAAATATTTCGAAGTTTTTGCCATCTTGACCTGCCCTGTTAATGGGTCTATAATGGATAGGGGT
This sequence comes from Negativibacillus sp., assembly GCA_045633085.1. Lineage (GTDB taxonomy): Bacteria > Bacillota > Clostridia > Oscillospirales > Ruminococcaceae > Negativibacillus. Next base: position 3,164 of record JAZQXX010000168.1, read on the forward strand.
ACTATGCCCACAAAAATAGTCTACTAATCAAGTTATTATAAAGGAGAGATTTTCTATGAACCACGAACGCGTACATGAATTGTTCCAGTTTATCAAAAATTCCCCAAGCTGCTTCCATGCAATCAACAACATCCGTAAAGAACTGCTGGAAAACGGCTTTACTGAACTGTCCGAAGGCAAACGCTGGAATCTGGAAGCTGGCAAAAACTACTTCGTAACCCGCAACCAGTCCTCTGTGATCGCTTTCAAAATCCCTTGCGCTGACTTCACTTCCTTCCACATCACCGCAAGCCATTCCGACGCTCCTTGCTACAAACTGAAAGAAAACCACGAAATGGACGCTGCTGGTAAATATGTTGTTCTCAACACCGAACCATACGGCGGTATGATCGCTTCCACCTGGTTCGACCGTCCACTGTCCATCGCTGGCCGTGTTCTCGTTAAAGAAGGCAACTGCGTAAAAACCAAACTGGTTAACGTAGACAAAGACCTGCTGATGATCCCTAACATGGCGATCCACATGAACCGCGAAATCAACTCCGGTTACAAATACAACCCACAGGTTGATATGCTGCCAGTATATGGCGACATCACCTCCAAAGGTTCCCTCAAAGGCGTTGTTGCAGAAGCTGCAGGCGTTGCTGAAGATTCCATCCTCAGCGTTGACCTCTTCCTCTACAACCGTCAGGAACCATGCATCTGGGGTGCTAACGGCGAATACCTGTCCTGCCCTAAACTGGACGACCTGGAATGCGCATTCGTAACCATGAAAGGCTTCCTGAAAGGCCAGAATGCAAAATCCGTTTCCGTTCTCTGCGTATTCGACAACGAAGAAGTTGGCTCCGGTACCAAACAGGGTGCAAAATCCACCTTCATGGTTGATACCCTCAAACGCATCAACGCTGGCATGGGCCGCACCGAAGAAGACTACCACTGTGCAGTTGCTTCTTCCTTCCTGGTTTCCGCTGACAACGCTCACGCTGTTCATCCAAACCACCCAGAAGTTTGCGACAAAACCAACCGCGTATTCATGAACGAAGGTATCGTTATCAAAGCAAACTCCAGACAGAACTACTGCACCGACGGCGTTTCTTCCGCAGTATTCAAATCCATCTGCGAAAAAGCAAACGCTCCTTACCAGTTCTTCCACAACCGTTCCGACCTGGCTGGCGGCGGCACTCTGGGCAACCTGTCCAACATGCAGGTTTCTCTGAACGCTGTTGACATCGGTCTGCCACAGCTGGGCATGCATTCCAGCTTCGAAACCGCTGGTGTGAAAGACATTCAGACCACCATCGACATCATGGAAGCATTCTATAACTCCTGCATGGAAGAACTCTTTGACGGCGACTACGCTCTCAACTAATGGAGCTGTTTCACGATAACATTTCGTGTCGCGGCACAAAATAACTGCAACAGAAAGCCCGCCCTCAACAGGACGGGCTTTTCTTTTAGGAGAACACTGTGATGGAACTAAAATCTCTTG
>JAZQXX010000169.1:0-4804 GCA_045633085.1 Negativibacillus sp.
ACCAGACTCGTTGTTTTCGCAAAGCTTTTCGTTGGCTTTGGTGAAGATCTCGTTGACAGCAATGCCGCTTTCCGCCAAGCCTTTGATGATGGTTTTGGCTGTCATCATAAACATGGCAGCAGGGATTCCCTTACCGGAAACATCGGCTGCAAGGAAGGCAACGCTGTTGTCGCTGAGTTTGTAGAAATCGTAGAAGTCGCCGCCGACCTCTTTGGCTGCGATCATCTGAGCGTAGATGCTGTAATCATTATCCGATGGGAAGTTGGTCGGCAGAGCAGAAAGCTGGATCTGTTTTGCGTATTCCAGCTCTTTGTCGATACGGGCAGCAGCTTCAGCGATGTATCGCTTCAGAGTAGCCACTGTGGAGTTGATGTCATCGGACAGGGAAGCGAACTCCTCGTTGGAACGGACATCGACGGTCACGTTCAGATCACCTTTGGTGATACGGGCGAGAGTGTCATTGATCTTTTTCAGATTGTTGATGATGACACGTTTGATGAGGATGTAAATAAAGACGAACAGAGTTGCGAAAATCAGCACCTGCATGAAAATACTGGTGTAGGTGGAAGCATCACGCATAAACATGGCTTCCGCTTCCGGCATAGCTGCGATGATGCAGTAGCCTTCGACAAATTTAAAAACGTACATGTACTGTTCGCTCAAATCTGTTTTTCCGTCAACGATATCGGCATAGTACAGTCTGGTAGAAGTCAGGCCATTTTTCATTTCGTATGGAGGAACGATACCGATGGAGGAGATATGCAGACCGGAATATTCGTTGTCGATGACCAGATTCAAATTGTCATCGCAGACAGCAACGAAGCCGTTTGTGCCGACATGGCGGTTTTTCGTAACATCCACAACAAATTCGTTGAGCATCTGATGGAACTGTGCGGCATCGTAGCCGACCTGGATAAATCCGTCGCCGGTCAGATTGACTGCGGCGTATTTTCTCCAAACAGATTCATCCTTGCCTCTTGGAGTATATTCCTGAACAAAGGATTCCTGAACCTTCAAGGCATCTACAAATTCCTTGGACTGTTCTTTGCTGTTCATGTCGTAGCTGTTGATCACGTCAGCTTCGGTGGAGTTGGTGATCATGCCGTTGGATGCAACGACGTTGATCTCCTTGATCTCATATTTTTCTGCAAGGCTGTGCAGAGACACGGTTGGATCCGCTTCGTATACCTGGCGGACCTGTTCTGCGATTTGCAGCAGCTGCAAATCGGATTTTCCCTTGATGTCGGTTTCAACGTCGCCAATGGCTGTGGTGAAGACCTCCTGGGTTTCGATTCGCACGATACCGTTCTGCAGGATGTAGGTGAAGGTACTGGTCACCAAATAGGCAATGACGATGCAGGCTAAAAGCCAGCGCTGGAAGGTATGAGCGATCCGTTCGGTTCCTTTGTTTCGGCTGAACTGCTCATGGCTCAGCAGGGAAACGATGAGGATGGCAAAACCGACAGCCGCCGCGTTGCCGATGATCATTGGGATGGTAGCGCCTTTGACAAATTCAAAGGCGTAAGAGGAGTTATCCATGTTGGTCAGGAAGATGAGGATCATATGGATGACTTCGCAGACCACGGCGATACAAATGCCGTAACCCCAGGTAGGCTTTTTGTTGTCAAACATCAGCTTCCGCAGTCCGGCAGCCATGAAGCCTGCCAGGATCGTTGCGATACTGCAGGCAAGCTGCGTGTAAGTACCGGCACCCCAATACACGGAGAACCAGCGGTACAGACCGCCGATAAGACCGGAGATGATGCCGGCTGGAGCACCGAAGATCAGACCGGCAGACAACGGCGCTGCGTCACGGACATTGACGATGGTTCCCAGCCATTCTACGCCGTAACTGGAGGCAAAGGCGGAAACCGCACCGAACAGAACACCGATCATGATTTGTTTTGTCATGTACGGTAATTTTTTGGCTGGGGTATGTTTGTCAGCCAGATATACGAGGAAAACAAGGATACAGTTTAGTAATACGGGGATAAATAATCGCATAATGTTACCTCCTTCCGCTGATTATCCGAGCAAAGAGGAAACAACGTCGGACAGCATGTTGCCAATGATGCTGATGACCATAAGCAGAACAAGATACAGGAACATACTTGCACGGCTGACGGAGTCTTTGGTGATGCTGTAATAGAAGTTGAACTGTCCTCTTAAATTGTCTTCCCGTCGCTGGAACCAGTGATACACGATGACATCTTCACACTGATAGCCCTTTGGAAGGAATTCCTGATACAGGTTTTCTTCCAGGTGACGGATACGGTAACAGCCGCCGTCATTCAGCTCATAGTTTTCGTTGACGGAAATGGTGATGACCGCTTTTTTCAGCTTCTGACGGTGGAAGGCACCGATTCGGGTGATTGCTTCCGGCAAAAGTCGGGACTCGTTGATGCGGATGGAATAACCGTATTTTTCGGATACCACCGGCGTTGTGATCAAATCACGCAGTCGGTCCATCATACTGCCCACATTCAAACGAGGCATGAAGATCTCATCCAGCGATTTATGAGGCATACGCCAAACGAAATAGATCTCATCGTTGTCCAAAAATGGCTGCAATGTTGTCAGATTGATGCGGATGAGCGTGCCGTCTGTTAACTGTTCCACCTGATAATCCAAGGTGCTGATGTGGACGATATCTATGGTTTTTCCGTTGTAGGCGATCTCCGAGGTGTGTGCGTTTTTCTTGTAGTCCACAATGCAGGCTGCACTGAATGTTGCCTGAAGAATTTTTGTGCTTTCGAACAGCAGGGAAACATCTTCGATCTCTTCGCGGGTGATCACGAAGGGAATGTAAACGGACAAAGCCTTGCTTACCTTCGCACCGCGGATACGAATTGCCAGATCGATAAAACTTTTTCCCTTCGGGTTCATCCAATCGTGGATATAGACTGTACTGCTGTCATCGCCATCGACCCAGACAGCCCAGCCGTCATCGGCAAATTTTCTTTGTTTTTTTGGCATGGTTTACGACACTCCTTTTTGAGTTTCTGTAAGTTGCAAAGGCGGATCACAGCGGAACCTAACGACGGATTTCGCTGTTTTATATCGATTTGTATTTGTCCTTGTGATGGTGGTATTGTCTTTTTACGATGCGGCTGTCATCTCTGTAAAATGGAGCAGGTCCTTCCAGCTCAGTGTCATCGATGGTCATATCAGCACGGATGGCGGAATCGTAAATGGAGCGTCCAAAGAACGGGATCCTGATTTTCGCAAGAGGGAAGAGGAACTTCGCGTGATATTCCACCTCGGCTGCAAAGGAAAACAGGGAAGTGTTTCCTGTGTGAGTAGCAAGGATCGCCGCAGCTTCGTACGCATCGGGATTCTCTCGGTCTTTGATGTAGATGTTCTGCTTGTCACAGACCGTAACTCCAGCCTTCTGATTGAGGGAATCGATAAAACGCAGAATGCGTTTGTATTTGGAAGAAACTTTGCGGGAAACATTCTCGCGGTAACGGTCCGGAACAGGAAGGCGGCCATTCGCAGCAAAAGAGGCGATGTGCTTCGTATAGAGAGTGGCTACCAGATAAGCGCCTTCTGATGCAGGATCGAGGAAGTACTGTTTCAGTGCCGGATGATGCTTCTGTCTTCGGAATGCGACCACGCGGTTGATCTCCCGGCTCAGCTGCTCTCTGTTCTCATCGGAAGGTTTCGACAGGCAGTCCAGCAACAGCTGATAACGGAAAGCAATAAAGGAAATGGTCACACCCGGCGTATCGCCGTCAGCAGGAGTTGGACCTTCCATATCATGCTCCTGCTCACGAAGTTTCAACAGGCTGTAAGTATAGTCCTTTCCGCTTGGCACAGCGTACAGGAACCAGTCATCGAAGAAGTTGCCGCAGGCAAGTCTTGTGCCGTCGGAATCCGGAAAATCCAGAATGTCCTTTACAGCCAGAATGTCGGACAGGGATTTGTAAACCATACAGAAGCCATCCTGTGCCGTTATGATATCAGCTGCTGCGATGCAGCCTTCGGCCTGCAGCTGCAGAAAAATTTTAGGGATCGACTTATTGCTCATAGTTTTCTCCTGTTTTTATGCTAACGGATAACGCAGATCCTGCAGTTCGGAAAGGATCTGTGCATTGGTAGCTTCTTTGGTCAAATAGCCGCTTGGTTTCAGCCGAAGAACATCTTTGGCATATTCGCTTTCCGAACAAACGGTAACAAAAATGATGTTTACTTTTGGATGGATCTTTTGGATCTTTTCTGCAAGGAACAGGCCTTCCAGTCGAGGAGGATTGATTTCGCAAAGGAGCACATCGCAGCCAACCTGTTCCGCATAATTAAGGGCAGATTCTTCGGTGAGAAATGCCCGAACATCAGCGTGAGGGTATGCTGTTTCTGCATTTTCTTTCAAAGTTTGCAGCATGATAGGGGTATTATCAACACAAACAATGGTCATGATGGAAGCCTCCTTATCCAATGGTATTGTTCTGCTTCCTATTATAACAAAGCGGACGTTACAAGGGCGTTACACGAAAAGGAGCGGCAGAATACCTCTGCCGCTCCTTCGATGGGTTTTATCTATTTTGATCTTCTCATGCGTGCTTGACGCATTCACAAACGTTGTTTAGTTCAATGGTCTTAGAAGATTGCCGTAGAACAGGAAGAACAGGATCATTGTAAGTGCGATACTTGCCAAGCCTGCGAACTGTGCGATGAAGCTCCATTTGCTTTTGCCTTTTTTGCGGAAAGCAACGGATAAGCCAAGACCAGTCCAACAAGGCAAAGAGGCAGATGCCATGATGATCGCTGCTATCCATCCCAAAAGGGCGAGAAAACCATCGTAGTG
>JAZQXX010000170.1:0-2270 GCA_045633085.1 Negativibacillus sp.
GGTTCTGGTCGATCAGCATACGCAGTTTCCCCTCGCCGATGTGATAGTAGCCAGCTGCTTCCTCAATGGTCAGCGTGTATCTGCGCCACACCGGAATGTCAAAAGTGTTCTTGTTGGTTACATTGTTCTTGTTATTTGCCATAGGCATTTACCTCCATAATTATTAAAATCAATGTTCCATGTCATGCCCACGGCGGCGGGCAGACTGTTTGTGTTCCTGTGTTTCCTTTCCTCTGCTGAGGACAACATCAAGAAAAGTCCGAACCCTTTCGGATGCGATTTCCAATGCATCCAGAAAAGGTTGGGCTTTCTTTTTAAGCTCCTGATATTGCTCATGCAGCACATCGTATCGCTGCTTCCAGATCGAAACCGACTTTTCTGCGGAAACCAGTTTTTCCTTCAAACGCTTGTTGTCTGCATTGGCAATAATGCCGTTGACTGCATAGCGTTTGAGTGTATCGCATTCATCCGGTGTCAGCGTGATATTGTTTCCGAATGTAGTTTTCTTGCCCATCGCTTCAATATCCTGCACCGTCAGCGCAAGGGTTTTTGCTGTCTTGGTTTCTTTTTGCAGAGCTTCCAGTTTCTTTTTCTGCTTCTCTGTGGCGGCTTTGGCATCTTCCAAACTTTGCTCAGCCTGCGCCACCTGTCCGGTCACAGTTTCCAAGCGCGGCTGTTCCGCCTGTACCTTGAACTGTGTCACCGTCAGATGTTCTTCGGTACTGCCACGCTCTCCACGCTCCACATCGGTATAACCGGAGTTTCGCATGAAATTAAAAAAGTCATCCTGCAGCACACTGTAGGACGACTTCAAAATCTTTTTTCCTTTTGCGTTGAGCATGGGATTTCCGTCCTCATCAAGCACCGGCTTGGACTCCCATTTCTTACTGCGGCTGACCTGTGTGATGACCTCTTTAACCGTTCCACGGAGGGTTTCATCCTTACACCGCTTCGACCAGAGGATTTGCTTTTCCACCACCGGGATATAAACCACATGAAGATGATAGTGGTACACATCCTCACCCAGAGCTTCGGACATTGCCCGGTTGCGCTCGTCAGCGTGCATCACAGCGGAGAGGATATACTGCTCACCGCCTACGATCTCCACGGCGGCTTTATAAGCATCGGCATAGAATTGTTTTGCAAATTCGTAGCCGCCGTGGTTGTAGAAATAAGCGGAGTTCACGTCGAAAACCAGCTCACCGTATTTGATGGCATCGGGTTTCAGACCTCTGGTGGAGATCACGCCGTCCTGTTCCATCTGCTCAAATATTTTCACATAATCATCCGTAGGAGCCTTGTAGTGGATATTCAGCGAAGTGCGTTTCGGTACGATGTCCTGGTTGCTGTAGCTGTCCTTTTCACGCTCATTGTGTTCCTGTACCTTTGCCACATCAGCAGGTGTTTCCAAGTCCTGATTCCGGGCTACGGTACGATCTATTCCATCGTTTCTTGCCATTGGCGTTTCCTTTCTTTGAGATTTACAGACAACGGGAGGGCTGAGGAACGGCACTTTTTCAAAGTGTAATAACCCACTATTACACTTTCATCCATACTGGCTGCAAAGTGCCGTGGGTTCTCCGAAGGCTCTCCCGAGGGGGAGTGTGGTCGCTGCTGCGACCTCTGCTGACCAAGGCGAAAATGTCTGCAACTTTTCTTATGGTCAGCCCGTCTGCACGAAGCTGTTCTGCGTCAACATCCTCCTACAGCCGATGTCCACAGACCCTTTTTCAAAAGTCCGTGGACATCGAAACAGCCCAAAAGAGAGGGAATGTGCTGTTTCGATAACGAGCGTTTCACGCTCTTTTGCTGTGTACATACGTACCAGCAATGGGGTTTACTCGACTTGCTGCCATTCCTCCGGAATATCATCCGGTACGTACGTACACGGCGAATCTTCGTAAAACCCATTTATATGAGGTCGTACAATCGCTTCCACTCCCATGAATCCCCACACCCGCCGACCGGCAGAGTTGGTGATATTGTTGCAATGCTCCAGATTGTATTTCCGGGCATTGGCAATCATGGCATCACTGAAGCTGCGGGACTTCAGCGGTGCAAGTGAATTTTCCTCGCACCACATCCGATAGATTTCATAAAAGTCCTTGGAGCTGATGGATGCATCCGCTCTACGCCGGATGTATCCCTCCGACTCCATGAAATCGAAAATATTGTTATTGTCACGCTTGACCGCTTCCCGGTTTTCACGGATGCGGTCACTCTCCGTAAACTTAAAGTTGTTGGCAACGAGCCGCCGTAAGCCTTCAAAA
>JAZQXX010000171.1:0-2832 GCA_045633085.1 Negativibacillus sp.
TGCATAGCATTATTTACAACTTCGCCCAGACTGGTCATAGGCTGTCCATCTTTATTCAATAAACCTGCAGCTGAAATATCATCAGGAAGATTCAGTAAGTAATCATACTGTGCCTCTTTTGGTAAAAAGAGCGCACTTTTAGCAGTAAAGTCACTTGCTTCTACCGGCATTACTCTGCCACCACGGGACGGACGATTTTTCAAAATCTCTGCTTCCACCATTTTAAATCTGCTATAAGCATAACGCAGAAAAATCAATCCTAGTACCGGCATACAGTACTGATTGGATGTCAGCTTTGAACCTGCACGCAGCAAGTCCGCTGATTCCCATAATTCTGCTTCCAATTTTCTTATATTGATCATCACTCATGACCTCTTTCATTTGGTATTAAACTGATACATGATTTATTAGTAGATATGGCTATACAGTATAATTATATTCCCTTTTCCGACATTTTACAATGCAAGTGTGTGTCATGTTTTATCAAAATTCCGTCAAACCAATAATTCCACAGCATACAATCCACCATTTTATACTTGCGCAAAACGAACATTTGTTCTATAATGATATCAAAGGTGGTGGAAAGATGGCTCGACATATCCTGCATGTGGACTGCAACTGCTTCTATGCGTCGGTGGAGCAGCAGCGAAATCCAAGTTTAAGAAACAAACCGATCGCAGTCTGCGGTTCGCAGGAAGACAGACACGGCATTGTCCTCACCGCAAGCTACCCAGCCAAGTGGAAAGGTGTCAAAACCGGTATGGCCATCTGGCAGGCAAAACAATGCTGTCCGGAGCTTATTATCGTTCCACCGGACATGAAGGAGTATATCCGTATCAGCAAGTTTGCCCGTGAAATCTATGAAACCTACACCGACCAAGTAGAATCCTTTGGCTTGGATGAAGCGTGGCTGGATGTGACAGGAAGTGTTAGTCTGTATGGAAGCGCCATGAACATCGCTCGCGAAATCAGTCAGCGAGTGAAAGATGAGCTGGGAATCACAGTCAGCATCGGGGTATCGGACAATAAAATCACTGCCAAATTAGGCAGCGACTACAAGAAACCCGATGCCATCACTCGCATCGAAAAGGACAACTACGAAGAAATTGTGTACCCGCTCCCTGTGGAATATTTGCTCTATGTGGGGCGAGCAACGGCCAGAAAACTGCACTCGGTCGGCATCATGACCATCGGTGATTTGGCGAGAACATCAGAAGAATCATTAAAGTATCGTCTGGGTAAGATGGGGCTCATCCTCAGCAGTTTTGCCAGAGGTCAGGATACGACTCCCGTTCAGAAAAGCAATCACATCCGCAACATCAAAAGTGTAGGCAACTCGTCCACTACTCCTCGCAATCTCGTAACAGTGGATGACGTGCACATCATGTTCCTTCTGCTTGCGGAAAGTGTTTGCTCCAGACTGCGTGAACTGGCTTCCAAATGTACTGTGGTTGAAATCAGTGTCAGAGATACAGAACTTCGAAGCTTTACCCGTCAGAAGAAGATTGATGTTCCTACCTGCTCCAGTCTGGAAATGGCAAAGGTTGCTTTGGAATTGTTTGAAGCCAGCTACCATTGGACTTACCCTATCCGCAGTGTCGGAATTCGTGGCTCCGGTTTGGTGGAGGCCAGTCCTTTTGATCAGCTCTCTCTTTTCATGGATGAAACCCGAAGACAGCGTTGGGAACTGTTGGACAGTGCCATGGATAAGGTTCGCAATCGCTATGGCTACGACAGTATTCAGCGAGCTACATTGTACACGGATTCCCTGCTTTCCGGTATCAAGCCCAAGGAGCATGTGGTTCATCCGATTGGTTTCTTTGGAATGTAAGGTGGTGTTTTCAGTGACGAAAAAATTTGTGCCTGTTATCGTTCGCTTTGATGAAGAGGGCAAGTGTCGCCCTCTGGTCATCGAGTTTGACGATCTCCACAGCTATGAGATTGACACTATATTGGAAGTAAAGCGCCGTGCCTGCAATGAGGTCGGCGGTGTCGGTATGCGCTACACCTGCCGTATCCAAGGCAAAGAAACCTACCTTTGGGAAGAGAAAGGCAAATGGTTTGTGGTAGCGAAAGACTAATAATACCAAAACCCAGCTGTCCTCGTGAACAGCTGGGCTCTTTTCTTTTATTTTTTTGCTATATAAACCGCTTTTCCGCTTTCGATGCAGTAAGCCGCCAATGCTCCTCCGTACACACAACCACAGTCCAGTGCGATGTGGTTGTTTTCACTGTAAATCAGCGACTGTTCATCTTCTCGAATCAGTCTGGTTGGAGTGTGGCCTGTCACCAGATAGATTCTTGAGCTTGGAAAGAGCTTCTTCGTATAGTCTGTTCGTTTCCAGATGAAATCGTTGGTGTCATAGTCGTCCAGTTCTTTGTCTGCATCAAAGTGATCGATGCCTGCGTGAACCAGAATGTACAGCTTGCCTTCATGCTCAATGGTTTCATAAGGGCTGGCAAATTCCAGAAAATCCAGGATGTCCTTGCGCTCTTCTTTAGAAAGTTTGGAGAACTGGTCCAAGGTCGTTTTTCCGCCATCCTGCATCCAGTAGTGATAGGCGATGAATACATCATCCGTCAGCTCCATGATACTCTCTTCCGTAATTTCTGCAGAAAGCTTGGACAGAACATTCAGCATCATGGCGTCGTGATTACCCATGATGTAGGTAACATTGGGACGTCTCATCAAATCACGAATCACTCTGATCGGTTCGGGACCTCTGTCCATGGCATCACCGAGAACGTAAAGTTCGTCATCCTCAGAGAAATTGATTTTGTCCAGCAGTTCCTTGTACTCCTGATAACAGCCGTGAATGTCGGCGATAATGT
>JAZQXX010000172.1:0-6462 GCA_045633085.1 Negativibacillus sp.
CTTCAGTGACACAGCTGCACTGTGTTTCTTCACAGGAGAAAGAGAGCAGATGAATGCCGGACTCACCGAAATGAGCACGGACAGCACGCTGCAGCAGCTCAGTATCAAGAGTGCTGTGGGCTTTGAATTGTACAGTAAAACAGAACACGTTCATGGGGACAACCTCCTTCGATATTGACTGGATTCCATTGTATGCAAGGGAAATTTCTTATTTGCAATTTTGGAAAGCAAGTTTGATTTTTTCGTTCAATGCGTGGACTTTTTCCTGCATGGCAAGAAAGGCTTCGCGTTCTCTGGGGTCATAACTTTCGTCGTGGATGGCTTTTTCATAGATGCCGCTGACGTTTGCCAATGCAGAAGCGATGGTCGCCATTTCGTCGTAGGTGAAAGGCAGCTGGTAGCAGTTCTCGTCATCGGAATCGCTGCCGCAGTCATCGCCTAAAGTGCAGGACGTAAGTTCATAGCTGCGACTCTCTCCGGATGAGCTGCGTCCAGTTACAGACAGGGAAGCAGGTTCACTGTTTTTAGGGCTAAGCTCGGCGTAGTCAAAGCCGTCCTGAATCAGCAGGTACAGAGCATCCAGCAGTTCTTTGATGTGGTAAACAGCCATGGCAAGACCTCCTTTTTTGCTGTTGCTATCAGTATAGCACAGAATACGGCTGAAAGCAAAAAGAAAAGAACCCTCGAAATCATATGATTCCGAGGGTTTCGATGGTGCCGGCGGTGGGACTTGAACCCACACGAGTCTCCTCAACGGATTTTGAGTCCGTCACGTCTGCCATTCCATCACGCCGGCATATTCAATTACTTTGATATATTATCATAGGAAAGCCATAATGTCAAGCATGAAATTCATAAAAAAACAATTGACTTGTCCCCAGGCTCATCGTTTATAATAGAAACAGAACGATGAAAGGAGCTGCGCTATGTCATTCCAGTTTGATAAAGAAAAAATCACTCGTATCAGCGATGAGGGGATTCCTATGGGCTATATTACATTTCCCGAAATCAAGAAAGGTCTCCACAACATCGATCATGTACTCACTTATCCAAAATTCCGAGGACAAGGCAATGCAGCCATTATGATGGAAGCGTTGCTTGCTCATTTGGATCAGCAGAACTGTAAAGTGGTCCTTACCTGTCCGTTTGCGCAGAGTTATGTTGCGGACAATCCACAGTGGAGCCATCTTCTGCCGACGAATATTCACTTCGAAAAGAAGTGATAAGCGCTAATCAGCAGTTTGCTGAAGAAACAGAGGTAAATTTTATGCCCCAGAATTTTGACAAATGGTTCGACGAAAACAGCGGCTACGCTCTGCATCATACAGCAAGACGCAGCTTTTCCCATAGCCATTGTTGTGGAAAAATACCGCAGACAACCGGCAAGCGCATACTTTTTCCTGCAAAGGGACGTATGGAGGAAATGGAGCTGTGCCGCTGCAGTCTTTGCGGACGCCACTATGTCCGACAGGGAAATAGCTACTGTTTTATAGAAAATTTGCTGAAATATCCCGTCCTGCCATAGGAATTTTTGGTGCAGGTCTTGTGAAACGGTGGAGTTTGTATTATAATGGACTGTAACTGATAAGAAAAATTTCTCAAGCACCAGAAAGGTGAGGACATATATGAACCAGCATCCACTTCTTAAAAGTAAACCAAAAATGATTGGCGTACTGACCAGCGGCGGTGACGCACCGGGTATGAATGCAGCGATTCGTGCTGTAGTTCGTACTGCGATCAACAAAGGCATTCGTGTTTTGGGCGTCAACAACGGCTATCAGGGTCTGATCGACGGTGACGTAGTAGAAATGGACTTGCGTAAAGTTTCCAACACTCTGCATCGCGGCGGTACCATCCTGAAAACCGCACGCTGCAAAGCATTTTACAATTTGGAAGGCCAGATCAAAGGCCGCAACATGTGCCTTGAAATGGGTATCGAAGGTCTTGTTGTTATCGGCGGTGACGGTTCCTTCCGCGGTGCGAAAGCGCTGACTGCACTGGGCATTCCAACCGTAGGTATTCCTGCTACCATCGACAACGATATTGCTTGCACTGACTACACCATCGGTTTCCATACTGCATTGAATACTGTTATTGATGCGATCGACCGTCTGCGTGACACCACCGAATCCCACAACCGTTGTTCTGTTGTTGAGGTAATGGGTCACGGACGCGGCGACCTGGCTCTCTATGCTTCCGTAGCAGGCGGCGGTACCGCTTGCTGGATCAATGACCCAGAAGGCCACATTGGTTTCAACGTAGAACGCGACATCATTTACAAAATGAGAACCACTCTGCGTACCGGCAAACATAACTTCATTGTTGTAGTTTCTGAAGGTATCACCGATGTTCACGAGCTGGCGAAAGAAATCCAGGAAAAAACCGGCGTAGAATCCCGTGCAACCGTTCTCGGTCATATTCAGCGCGGCGGTGAACCATGCGCCTTTGACCGTATTTTGGCAAGCCGTATGGGCTTCCATGCAGTAGAACTGCTGGAACATGCGATTGGTAACCGTGTTATTATCATTTCCAAAGATGAAGTTACCGACATGGACATCAACGAAGCACTGGAAATGAAGAGCAAGATCAACTACAATATGTTGGCCATCAACTCTGCAATCAACATCTAAAATACTGCAAAAAAAAGACCGTTCATCAAGAACGGTCTTTTTTTAATGTGTTATTTGGAGTAACGGCTCAGCCAAATATCAGCCAATTCGATGGCTTCTGCCAGACCGTGACGTTCGCCTTTATTGGCAACGCGGTCTTTAGGGCTGAGAGTCTCATCAGTAGCAAGCAGCTGCAGCAAGATCAAATCAGCAACTTCCTGCTCATCCTGCATTTTTTTGCTGCGGATCTGCATCATAACAACGTAGGCATCACTCATGCTGCCATAGTAGATGACATCACCGCTGCGCACCAGCGGTCTGCCTTTATAAGTTAAAAAGTTCTGTTCCATGGTCAATTCCTCCATCACAAAGTTATTCTATAAACGGGAACGCCCGAATTTTTACAAAATATCATAAACATAGTATACCACAGTTGTGCGGATTGGTAAAGAGAAAAAGGGGAAAAGAAAAGACGACCGAAAAACGATCGTCTTTTGAGGTTCTAATCATTCAGATAAGATTTTACCAAAATCTGCAGCAGTTCATCGCGGTCGATACGGCGAATCAGGCTGCGAGCATTGTTGTAAGTGGTAATGTAGGTTGGATCCTCAGACAGGATATAACCAACGATCTGATTGATAGGATTGTAACCTTTCTGACGCAGGGCATCATAAATGGTAGTCAGAATTTTCTTGATCTCTTTCTCCTTATCTTCGTGAATGGAAAAGGAAATAGTTGGTTGGTTCATGGTCATACTCCTCCTTCGGTTCTAACTATTATCTATGATACAATATTTCCACGGAAAAATCAACAAAGAAGCATAAGTTTTTGTGAAGAAAATGTGGAAAGGTACTTATTGCTGTTTCCAATGCTTATCAGAGGAAAGCAGAATATCCAAAACAGCAAGGGCGGTGGCAGCTTCTACTACAGGTACGGCACGGCGCACGATGCAAGGATCATGGCGTCCGCTGATACTGAGAGAAACTTCTTCTTTGCTGATGAAATCGACTGTTTTTTGCGGAAGGGAGATAGATGGGGTCGGTTTGAAAGCACAGCGGAACACGATAGGCATACCGGTAGTGATCCCGCCAAGGATACCGCCGTTGTGGTTGCTTTCGGTCACGATGGTATCGTTCTGTACAGCAAAGGCATCGTTGCTCTGAGAGCCGTACATAGATGCCAAATCGAAACCGCTGCCGAATTCTACACCTTTTACAGCAGGAATGGAGAAGAGCAGGGAAGCAAGCTGACTTTCTACGGAATCAAAGAGAGGGTCACCGTAACCACCGGGTACACCGAAAACAGCGCATTCGATGGCACCACCCACAGAGTTGCCTGCTTCACGGGCTGCAGCGATGCAGTCATGCATGGCCTGTGCGGAGTCTTCCTCTAAGGTAGGGAAGAAGCTCTGGTTCAAATGCTGAACCAAATCAGAGCTGAAATCATCCGTAGTAAAACGTCGCTCACTGACAGGTCCGACCTGCTGAATATGGGCACAAACAAAGATTCCTTTACGGGCAAGAATCTGCTTTGCCAAGGCACCGGCAAAACAAAGCGGTGCAGTCAGGCGACCGGAAAAATGTCCGCCGCCGCGGATGTCATTGTGGCCATCGTATCGGAGAAAACCGCTGTAATCAGCATGACCGGGACGAGCAACACGTTCAAACAGGCTGTAATCTTTGGAGCGGGTATTGGTATTGCGAATCAGAGCACAAATTGGTGTACCGCAGGTCACATGATTCAGCAGACCGCTCTGAATTTCCGGAAGATCTGCTTCTACCCTTGCAGTATCCGTTGCACCGCCGGAGGAACGTCTGCGACCCATAAATTGAAGCAGCTGCTCCCAATCGATCGATTCACCGGCAGGAAGACCATCCACGACAACGCCGATGCTTTCGGAGTGGCTTTCTCCCCAAATACTGATTTTGAGATGTTTACCCCAGCTGGATGACATGGACATTACCTCCTAAATGGGAAAATTCGTCGTAAAATGTTGGATAAGACTTGTTGACGCAAGTCGGATTTTCAATGAGAACAGGTTCTTTGCAACACAGAGATGCAATGGCAGCAGACATGGCGATACGATGATCGTTGAAGCTATCAACGGTTCCGCCATTCAGAGCAGAACCATGAATCAGCAGACCGTCGGATTCTTCCTGTACAGAAGCACCGAGTTTGCTGAGAAGCTGTGCGGTAGAAGCTAAGCGATCACTTTCCTTGATGCGCAGACGGGCAGAGTTGATAATGTGGGTCGTGCCTTCCGCACAGGCTGCTACAACAGAGAGGATCGGGATCAAATCAGGAATTTGGCTTCCGTCGATGGTGATGCCGTGTAAAGTACCGGGCAGCACAGTCACAGAGTTATTACTATACTGAACGAAAGCACCCATTTGCTGCAAAATATCGCAAACTGCTTTGTCGCCCTGTAACGAGTTTCGCTGCAAGCCGTCAACAGTCACAGGACTGTTCAACGCACCGGCGCAAAGCCAAAAAGCCGCATTGGACCAATCGCCTTCTGAGGTAAGATGAGCAGGAGAATGATAGCTTTGTCCACCTGGAATCACGTAGGTCTGTGGGTTTTCACATATCACCTTGATTCCAAATTGTTGAAGCACAGACAGTGTCATTTCCACATAAGCCTGTGATTCCAGAGGGGAAGTCAGAATGATCTGGCTGTCACCTTGCAGCAGCGGAAGAGCGAAGAGCAAGCCGCTGATATACTGGCTGCTGATGTTGCCGGGGAAGATGAAGGTACCGGACTTTAGCTGAGCGGACAGGGAAAATGGCAGTGCAGCAGAGTCGAAGGAAGCTCCGTGTTGTTCCATTTGTTCGATCAGCGGCGTAATAGGACGCTGCGGCAAACGTCCTTGTCCTCGGAATAGGCAGTTTGCACCTAATGCAGACAGGACCGGTACCAAGAAACGCAGTGTTGATCCGGATTCAACGCAGTCAGCGATGAAATCTTTCTTTAACTGACGGATGCCTTTGATGCAAATGTGATCGGCTTCAAAGGCAATGGAAGCACCGGCTGCTTCCATCACAGAAGCAGTAGCGCGGATATCGTCGTTCAACGTGTAGGAATGGATGACGGTTTCTTCATCGAAACAAAGGGAAGAAGCAATGATCAGTCGGTGCAGGTTAGATTTGGAAAGAGGGGCCTTGACTGCACCGCTCAGTGGACCATGAACAGAGTAGATCATCGTTACACCTCGTTCAGGAGCTGCAGGAACTGCTCCACTGGAAGAGGTACGATCTCAGCCTGTCCCGGATTTTTAACGAAAATAAGACGAATGGTATCGCCGGCACGTTTTTTATCTCTGAGGACAGCCTCTGCCAATTCAGCGACAGAGCCATTGTACTGAGTAGGCAGTCCGTAAGAAGCAATACAGCGTTCCAAACGCTGAGTCAAATCGGAAGAATGGAAGCCCAGCTTTTCGCCCAGTTTGGCGATCAAAACCATACCAAGAGCAACTCCTTGCCCGTGAGTAACAGCGTGGTGGGTCGCTTTTTCAATGGCATGACCCAGTGTGTGCCCATAATTCAAAATCATTCGCAGGCCGTTATCACGCTCATCCTGCTCTACGATATCTCTCTTGATGGAAACACATTCTGCAATGATGTCATCGATATCGGCGTGGATATTTCCGCGCTCCATACGTTCAAAAAGGGAAGTCGAGGAAATCATACCGTATTTGACCGTTTCGGAAATGCCATCAGCAAAGGTTACGGCAGGGAGAGTGGCAAAAGTTTCCGTATCGCAAATGACCAAAGAAGGCTGCCAAAAGGCACCTACAAGATTTTTGCCTGCAGGAATGTTGATGGCAGTCTTTCCGCCGACAGAGGAATCCACCGC
>JAZQXX010000173.1:0-2795 GCA_045633085.1 Negativibacillus sp.
GGTATTTATTACACTGATGCTGCTTCCTATGGTCGGCTAAGGCAAATCGCTCTTACAGCAAAACGCACAAAGGCTTTTCCAAAAGTCTGTTGATACTCACGTGAACTCCAAAATCCGTAGAAACGCAAAGTTTCTGCGGATTTTTTTGTTGACATTCTTCGGTTTTATGATATTATTTGCTTGTTACCAAAAACGGTAACCCTTGCTCCTCCGTCCGAGGGGAGCCTAATGTCCAAAAGGAGGTGCTTATAATGGCAAAACTGCACGAAAATTACGAGACCATCATGATCCTCAACACCAAAGGTACTGAGGAAGAAACCAAAGCTCTGGTTGAAAAATTCACCAACCTGATTTCTGCTAATGGTACCATCGAAACCGTTGAGGAATGGGGTAAACGCAAACTGGCTTACGAAATCGAAGACGAGTCCGAAGGTTACTACGTATACGTTACCTTCAACTGCACTCCAGATTTCCCAGCTGAACTTGACCGTGTTTACAAAATCACCGACGGCGTTCTCCGCACTCTGATCGTTAAAAGAGAGAACTAATTAAGGGAGGCATTACAGATGCTTAACCGTGTAATCCTCATGGGTCGCCTCACCGCTGATCCTGAGCTGAAACAGACTCCTAACGGAATCTCTGTTACTTCTTTCTCTCTCGCTGTTGACCGTAACTTCGCTGGTAAAGGCGCTGAACGTGCAACAGACTTCATCAACTGTGTTGCATGGAGACAGACTGCTGAATTCATCTCCCGTTACTTCGGTAAAGGCAGAATGATGGCAGTGGAAGGTTCTCTGCAGGTTCGCAATTATGTGGACAAAAATGAGAACAAACGTCAGGCTGTAGAAGTTGTTGTTGATCAGGCTTACTTCGCTGACAGCAAAAACGCAGCCCCATCCTCCCCTGCTCCTTCTTATCAGAACGCAGCTCCTGCTTTTGCACCTGCGCCAATCGCATTCAATGCGGGTTCTGTGGAGGATTTCCAGGAGATCGATGACGAAGACGATCTTCCGTTTTAATTTTGTTAAACAACTATTTTAAGGAGGTCAAGAACCATGGAAAGAATGGAAAAACGTTCTAGAAAACCAAGAAAAAAAGTTTGCGCATTTTGCATGGACAAAATCGAAATGATCGATTACAAAGATGTTCCAAGACTGAGAAGATTCCTCTCCGATAGAGCTAAAATCATTCCTCGTCGTGTAACCGGTACCTGCGCTCGTCATCAGAGACAGCTGACCGTTGCTGTAAAACGCGCTCGTCACGTAGCATTCCTGCCATACGTTGGTGAATAATCTCATCGCGTAACAGTAAATGTTGTGCACCAATCCCCTGAACTTCGGTTCAGGGGATTTTTTCATATCTGAAATTTCTGCATGCAAAAAAGACCTCCCGAATGGGAGGTCTTTTCTTTTCCATTAGTTGTTTACAACGTCGTTTGCAGGCTGTTCTACGAAGGTGCCTTTTTTCATTGCAGCGTTCAGTTCCTGACGGGTTTCGTGAACGTTGCGCAGAGCGATGGTCAGCGCTTCTTCAGACTGTTTCAGAGCATTGTCGGAGAACTCATTTGCAGCTTTTTTCAGTTCTTTTGCTACGTTCTGAGCCTGAGTGATGATTTCTTTTGCTTTTTCCTGTGCCTGACGAACAACTTCTTCCTGAGCGATGAGAGCTTTTGCACGCTCTTCTGCTTTGCGAACAGTTGCTTCTGCCTGTTTTTCAGCCTGGGAAATGATATCGGAACGATCGCTAACGATCATTTTTGCCTGTTTGATTTCGTTAGGCATGTTCAGGCGGATATCTTCCAGATACTGTTTAACTTTTTCAGCGTCGATGACACATTTGTTGCCGCTCAGCGGAATGCTCCATGCTTCCTCCAGCATGTCTTCCAGTGCGTCCAGAATTTCTTCGATATTCATTGTTTATTTAACCCCTTTCACTTGAGAGATACGCTCAAGAACTTCTTTTGCGATCACAGACGGTACAAACTCTGATACATCTCTGCCGTAGCGTGCAATGGATTTTACACCGCTGGAGCTGAGGTACAGGTTTTCTGTACTGGTGGTCATGAAGAGCGTTTCTGCTTCCGCATATAATTTTTTATTGTACAGAGCCATCTGGAATTCGTACTCGAAGTCCGACATAGCTCGAAGTCCCTTAACGATGGCGCAGGCTTTCACCTGTTTCACGTAATCCACCAACAGACCGTCAAAACAATCTACCATGACATTATCATGGCCTGCGATGCATTTCTCGATAAGAAGAACGCGTTCTTCCGGTGTGAAGGACGGATTCTTCTCCGCATTTGCTGCCACAAGAACAACAACACGGTCGAACAGTTCTTTGGCACGCAGGATAATGTCCATGTGGCCATTGGTGATCGGATCGAAACTACCTGGAATAACTGCTACTCGCATACCTCTTCCCCCTTTTTGCGGAAAGATGTGATCTTGGCTTTACCGTAGCGATATTCTTTTACCAGTTCCAAGCCTTCAACATCTTCCGGAAGGTTCTCGTTTTTCTCGGTTTCACAGAGGATGATACCCTCGTCTTTCAGACAGTTGGCACAGTATGGAAGAACGGCGGAAATCAGCTCTTTATTGTACGGCGGATCCATGAAGACCACGTCGAACTTAGCAGTACAGTTTTTGATATATGCAAGGCTGTCCATCATGGCAACACGGCTTTTTTCCATGAAACCGCAAGCTTTCAGATTGGCTTTTACCACAGCGATCGCTTTGGCATCGTTGTCGATAAAGGTAGCACTTTTTGCACCGCGGCTCAGTGCTTCAACGCCCATC
>JAZQXX010000174.1:0-4766 GCA_045633085.1 Negativibacillus sp.
ACGAAATCCCCGAACAGTTCGTTCGGGGATTTTTTTATGCGCTGTGTACGGTTTTGCGGCGCAGACGAATGCGGTCTGCAATCATGGCAACAAATTCGCTATTGGTTGGTTTTCCGCGGGAGTTGTGGATGGTGTAACCGAAGAACGAGGTCAGTACATCCACATCGCCGCGGTCCCATGCCACTTCGATGGCGTGACGGATGGCACGTTCCACGCGACTGGCAGTGGTGTCATTCATTTTGGCGATGGTAGGGTAGAGCTGTTTGGTAATGGCATTGATCACGCTTGGATCTTCTACCGCCAAAATGATGGAGCTGCGCAGGTAGCTGTAACCTTTGATGTGAGCAGGTACACCGATCTGATGAAGAATATCGG
The DNA here is from genome assembly GCA_045633085.1 of Negativibacillus sp. Taxonomy (GTDB): domain Bacteria; phylum Bacillota; class Clostridia; order Oscillospirales; family Ruminococcaceae; genus Negativibacillus. The sequence goes on from JAZQXX010000174.1 coordinate 376, forward strand.
TGACCATCAAATCCAAATTAGGCTGTGGTGGTGCTGGTGGTGTACTTGACTGATCGCCGCAGCAAAGCTGAACGATACGTTCTGCAGCCATTTCGGTAGTGAATGGTCTGTGGAAACAGTAAACAGCACCGGCGCAGAGCAATTCACGTTCAATACGTGGGTTATCAGTAGCCAAAATAGGCATAAACAGCGGTGCATTCTTGTGCTGTGTTCCGATGGTACGCATGACAGCAATGGCATCAGCCTGTGGCATAAAAGGATTCATCAACACAACATCAGGATGAAATTCCTTGATATCGTCCATAAGCTTCAAACCATCGCAGCAGCAGACAGCGGTATCAAAGTGCTGCAGCTGCAGCACTTTGGATAATTGGTCGCAGAATTCCGTATTTTCGTCGGATATTAAGACTTTCCATTTTGCTTCCATATAATTCCTCCATAATGTACGGCATTTGATAGTAAGTTCCATAAAATGGTATTTATCTTGTTTATAGATTACCACAATATGGAAACGATTGCAAGAGTTTGGAGAGAAAAATTTACAGTTACTGGTAATTTACTGGAAGAGATCTACCAAAGTTTCCTTTGCATTTCCCAGCAGATCCGGTGCGCGATAGTTGAAAAGAATAGCAGTTTCCTGCTGTTCCAGTGTATGCGGATGATAGGAAAATACCTGTAAATGAGCCAATTTCTGCACTTTCTTTGGTTCTGGTTCATCGGCGTACTCAGGCAGCAGGGTAGGGATGGTTTCCGGTAAATCGAAGAAGGAATTGATTTCCAGTCGATATTCCAGATTCTTGGAAGTGGAAAGCCAATCTGGTAATTTTTTCGGACGTCTGTGACGGCAGATGTCGTACAGACAAAGATCACAGAACAGTGGCAGCAGCTGGGAATTTTCCTCACTGCGGGTCAGGAAGAAATCGCGGAGGATGGTGATCTTCTCCTCTGGAGATTGGCTCTTGCGATGGTAGCCCTGTGCTCTCCAATACAGGCCGAAATCACGGAAGAAGGCGAAGTCGCTGATCTCGCGGTCCAGCATGAACTTGATGGTGCAATCGTACAGACCGGAGTTGTAGTAGGTTTCCACCATGTCTTCCAGAGATTTCAGAAGAAGCATCTCATCGTAGCTGATCCAGTTGGTGCGGTAGACTTGGAACGGAGCTTTTTTGGACCAGATCATGCCGTAGCTTTCTGCCATTTGCGCCATGTAGGAGCCTTTGAGGATCTTCAGGAAGCCAAGCTGCATCTGCTGCGGACGGATGGACATGACGCGGTCAAAACTGCGTCCGAAGCTGTCCAGACCTTCGTGAGGCAAGCCTGCAATGAGATCCAGATGAAGGTGGATGTTCTTTGCAGCATCGATACGGCGGCAGGTTTCCAGCAGTTTGTCGGTGGAGGTGGCACGGCGGATCTCTTTGATGGTGTCCTCATTGGTGGACTGAACACCGATCTCAAATTGGAACAGACCCTGTCGTACGGTAGACAGGAACTGAAGCATTTCCTCGTCCATGAGATGAGCAGTCAGCTCGAAATGGAAGTTGGTGATGCCGTTGTCGTGTTCCACAAGGTACTTCCAAATGCCCATGGCATGTTCTTTTTTGCAGTTGAAGGTACGGTCCACGAATTTGACCTGCGGAACCTTCGCGTCCAGGAAAATCTGCAGATAAGCGCAAGCTTGTTCCAATGGCATGTATCGAACGTTTTTGATGATAGAGCTGAGGCAGTAGCTGCAGCGGAATGGGCAGCCGCGAATGCTCTCGAAGTAGACGATTTTGTGCTGCAGATCAGGCAGATCCATGTAAGCAAAAGGCAGCTCGGCAAGGTCGATCTCTTCCTCCCATGGATTTTCCATGATTTCTCCACCACAGCGATAGGAGAGAGAACGGACATCTTCGATGCTGCGCTGACCCTGCAGGTGTTGCAGCAGCTGAACAAAAGGCTTTTCGCCTTCACCGGCAATGATCATGTCGATGGCTGGATGTTCTTCCAAAGCCTGACGGCTGTTGTAGCTGACTTCCGGACCGCCGGCAATGATGAGGGTTTCCGGGGAGATCTGTTTGTAATCGGCAGCAAAGTCCATCATCATGTCCACGTTCCAGATGTAGCAGGACAGCAGAAGAACTCGCGGACGGAGGCGATATACTTCCTCAATGATGTCAGGAAGATGCTGGTTGATGGTATATTCCACAAAATCCACGCCGTCAAAGCCTTGCTGGCGGGAGTATTCTTTCAGATAGCGTACAGCAAGGTTGGTGTGGATGTACTTGGAGTTGATGGCAAGAAGCAGAGTGTTCATGGCTTCTTCCTCCTTACAAATGTTATACACTTTCATCATAGCACAAAATGTAGATAAATGAAATAATTTATGGTATGATGAAAGAAAAGAACCGGGAACAGGAGGGACTCTATGGCTAAATTATATTATCAGGGACATGGCAGTTTTCGCGTAACTTCCGACAAGGGCTGCGTCATCTACGTGGACCCGTATGCAGGCGGCGGTTATGAGCCGGCGGCTGACTGGGTTTTGGTGAGCCACGAACATCACGACCACAACAAACTGGAGCTTTTGAGCATGAAAGACAGCACTCATGTGCTTCGAGCAGCGGATATGCTGAAGGACGGTGTCTATCAGACGGTGGAAGCCGACGGAATCCGTGTGCAGGCAGTTCCGGCTTACAACAAGAACCACAAACGTGAGGACTGTGTAGGTTTCCTGCTGTGGGTGGACGGTGTCAGCCTTTACTGTGCCGGTGATACCTCAAAAACCGATTACATGGCAGAAATGGCAGCGCTGAAACTGGATTACACCCTCTTGCCAATGGACGGCAAGTACAACATGAATGTTGCAGAAGCCATGGAATGTGCCGAGCTCATCGGCGCGAAACACAACATTCCGATCCACATGGCACCGGGTGCAGACTTCGATGAAACCATTGCTCAGAGCTATCAGCCACAGGGTCAGCTCATTGTGCGTCCGGGAGAAGAAATCACTTTATAACGCGAAAAAGCACCTCGTTTGAGGTGCTTTTTTTATTTTTTGATAGAGAAGCGTCTTGCGTAGCCACAACGGCGGCACAGCTCTTCGCAGGCTTTGCGGCGTGTGAAGCCTTCCCGCATAGCAGCAGCACGCGGACTGCGGAGAATCTCCGCAAGAGGAGTTTCGTGGTGGTTACCGAGAGGAATGTCGCCTTCGTGATCCAAACAGCAAGGAACCACGGTGCCGTCACAGAGGATACCGAAGTGGTCTTTGAGGCCGTAGCAAAAGACCTCATCACCGTAGTTGTCAGCGGTCATATCCGGCCATTCGAAACGTTCACCGTACTCCAGATGGAGCTTGTCGTGCAGACGAATGCCGCGTTTGCCGTAAACCCAGTCCTCAGGGAAGTGCTCATGGAGCAGTTCTTCCGTGCGGTCGTTGAGGTGTTCATCGCCGCCTTTGTTCCACAGACGGAGAATGGTCAGTACACCGGCTTTGCTTGCTTTGTCGGCAAAGTCATAGCAGCTACGGATATAGTGCAGGTAATCCTCGGTGGAGCCGTCCTCGAAGCTGTGGACAGATACGTTGACCTTATAAACACCGGCTTCGATGAGAGCGTCGCCGCGGCGTTCCAGTAAAGAGCCGTTGGTAGTGATGGCAACTTTGAAGCCCTCAGCAGTGGCATGGCGGATGAAATCCGGCAGCAGAGGGTGGAGAGTCGGCTCACCCATAATGTGAAAGTAAAGATATTTTGTCAAGCTCTTCAGCTGTGCGCAGACCGCTGTGAATTCCGCCATATCCATGGAATGAGGACGGCGTTTTGTGCCCGGACAGAAGGAGCAATTTTTGTTGCAGATGTTGGTGATTTCCACATAAGCGCGGGAGTACATACAGTCACCTCGGAAAAATTGATGCTTTCATTGTAGCAGATTTTCCGAGGAGGCTCAAGCCCTATTTCAGCTGTCGGCGGAGAACGAGCAGAACCAAAGCCAAACCGCCGAAGGATACCAACGCAGCTGTCAGAAAGACTGCGTTGACACCGCTTGCGGCCATAAGTGCATCAGGTCGGGCTTCGGTGACCTTCAGGTCGTAAACGATACCGAACACTGCCGACGCCAGCAGGTTTGACAGGGAGTTGGCGAAGCTGAGCAGAGAAGTGCCGATGCCCATATCCTGTGGAGCAAGGCACTGCTGAGCGGTGGGAGTTACGGATACCGCACGAAGGCTCTCTGCGATGCCGGTTAGCGCCAGCATAGCATAAAACAGCAGCAGAGATGTGCTGCGGCTCGTGAAGCTGAGAGAAAGGAAAGCCACAGTCACCAGTCCGGTGGCACCGGCCATGGCAAGCCAGTTGTTTTGTTTTCGCTTGCTGACCCACACGCCGCAGACAGTGGGCAGAATCACCGTCAGAATG
>JAZQXX010000175.1:0-5237 GCA_045633085.1 Negativibacillus sp.
TAGTTCCAATGTCAGTTCAGGTACGATTTTGGTTTCATTCATAAGAGGAGGCCTCCTTGTTTATTTGAGATTCATATTGTTCGGGTGGTCAGTCAGACCTTCCTGTGCCAACATCGTTTCCAAGACGGAAATATCGGCAGAAAGATCCATACGTTCATCTTCCAACAGACGGTGGAAGAGATTTTCAAATGCAAGATTGATTTTATCCAGTGCGGAATGGATCTCAGCTTTAGATTCTTCGATGGCTGTGCTTTGCAGACGATGGGATTCCAGCTGCTCGTAGCGTTCCACGAGTTTCAGAGTCATCGGCAGATAGTAGCTCATCAGTTTTCGGATCTGTGGAAGTTTGTTTGGATGACCTTCGACATAATTAAAAATTTTGCGGCAGACCAGTTCCAGTTGATCCAGTTTGTTGGAGATATTTTCTTCCGGCAGAGCATCATTGACCAGTCGAATCTTATGAATGTAATCCAGACCGGTGGATTTCATTTCTTCTACAGCAGCTGCATTAGGATCGGCTGCGATGCGAGCTTGACGCTCAGATTCTTCCTGTTCCAGTTTTTTGCGGTTTGCTTTCAGATCCAAATACTGCTGATAGGTTTCTTTCTCGAGGATCAGGCAGCTGTTTTGGTCATCCAGCTTAGCATAAGGAAAATTAACGGCAGCGATCAGTTTTGGAAGATCGGCAGAAACTTGCTCCTCTCGGAACGAAGATTTCTCTGCGATTTCCTTGGCTGTGTACATCGGCTGTGGACCGAGAGCTTTCAGATACTTTTTGAAGCGGCTGAACTTGGACACTGACTTGCCGGATATCACAGTGGATACAATGGAAGCTGCGGTAACAACACCGCCGGCAAGCAAAGATGCAGCTGCGATCGTGCCGGAAAGAACAAGGCTTGCAATGGAACCAAGCAGCAAGGTACTGGTTCCAACCACGATACCTAAAATGCTCAGTGCAAGACAAAGTGCAGAAGTTGTTTGTCCTTTGATCTTCAGTTTCGAGTAGGTGCTTGGAAGATTTTGAGCATAATGGTAGGTCTGTGGCTGATTGCTGTATTGGCGGCCGCTGGTTGCGGCTTTGTAATTCGTTTGCTGGTAAGGTTGATAGTTCGGATAAGACTGCTGGGAAGTGTTTTTATTCCAACTGCTGGTCTTATCCTGCATTTTCTGTGCTGTTTTTTGAGTTGCTCTTTCCAACTGATCAACAGCATGGAAAATGGTGTTTTTCAGTTCAGATATCTCCTGCGAACTGAGAACTCGTCCCACCGTTCGAATGATATCCTTTTCCAGATTCGTGAAACGATCGTCTTTCATCGGGTTTCCTCCAAATCAATACTATGCTATCATTATACTCTTTTCCAATTTGCAGTACAAGAACGATATTGTTAATTTTGTTGCGAAAATCGCGGAGAGTAGTTGCATAATTCTGCATTTTTTGCTATGATAATTTCATCAACTAAAGGAAAGGAAGATGGATAATGTCCAAATTCTTCGATGAATTCAAAAAGTTTGCATTTAAAGGTAATGTAATCGACATGGCAGTCGGTGTTGTTATCGGTTCTGCTTTCAGCAAAATCGTAACTTCCGTTGTTAACGACCTGATCATGCCTGTATTCGGTGCTGTTACTGCTGGCGCTGACTTCACTTCTCTGAAAATCGTTCTCTCTCAGGCTGTACTGAACGAAGCAGGCGAAGTAATCAAACCAGAAGCAGCAATTACCTACGGTAACCTGATTCAGAACGTTGTTGACTTCATGCTGATCGCTCTTTCTCTCTTCATCTTTGTTCGTTTCATCAACAAAGCAAAAGAGAAAATGGAGAAAAAAGAAGAAGTTGCACCAGCACCAGAAGCTCCAAAAGGCCCAACTCAGGAAGAACTGCTTGCTGAAATCCGTGACCTGCTGAAAACTCAGAAATAGTCAGGTGAACACATATGGAAAAAATCATTCTTGAAAAAGTAAACGAAGTAGTAGAAAAACTGAAAGGCGACGACAAGCTCCGTGCTCAGTTCATGAAAGAACCAGTTAAAACACTGGAACAGATTCTGGGTGTGGACCTGCCTGATGATGTGATTGAAAAAATCGTTACTGCTGTAAAAGCAAATCTGACTGCTGACGATATTGGCAGCCTGGTTGGCGCAGCGATGAAAATTTTCAAAAAATAAAAAGAACCCCTCCACGTAAGTGGAGGGGTTTGTTTGTTATCCTCTTGTTTGTAAAAGTTCATCAATTTCCGCTTTGCTTGGCATCACGCGAAGTGCACCGCTTTTTGTTGTGATGAGAGCTGCAGCAGCGTTTGCGAAGGTCAACATTTCACGAAGTTCATTTTCGCTGTAAGTTTTCCACCCATTGTTGAGGATATAGTGGAGAACTCCGCCGAGGAAAGTATCGCCGGCGCCGGTGGTTTCAATGGTATTTTCCAAAACAAAACCAGGAACTTCAACGCGAAGATCACCGTGATATGCACGGCTGCCGTCTTTACCCATGGAAAGCAGTACCAAAGAAATGTTGAACTGCTGACGCAGCCACTGGATACCCTCATCATAATCTTCTTTTCCGGAGAGCCACTGGATCTCATTGTCGGAAATTTTCAGAATATCGCAATGCTTCATGCCATACAGGATCTGTTCTTTGGCATGATCCAAACTATCCCACAGCGGTGGACGCAGGTTTGGGTCATAAGAACGCAGGATACCTGCTTGTTCAGCAAGTGCAAGTGCGGTATATGTCGCAGAACGGCAAGGTTCAGCGGTCATGGACAGAGAACCGAAATGGAAGATTCGGCTGTTCTGAATCATTTCAGCAGGAAGTTCCTCTTTCGTTAACATCAAATCTGCACCCGGATTTCTGTAAAAACTGAAATCACGGTCGCCATCCGGCAGAGTATGGACGATAGCCAGAGTAGTGTGGATGTTTTCGTCACGCAGCAATGCATCGGTGGAGATTCCGCACTCGATCAAAGCGTTTTCCAATTGGTCGCCAAAACCGTCTTTGCCAACTTTACCGATGAAAGCGGCAGAATGGCCCATTTTTGCCAACAACGCCAAAACATTGCAAGGTGCACCGCCTGGATTTGCTTCCATCAAAGGATTGCCTTTGGGGCTGATCCCTGCTTGGGTGAAGTCGATAAGAAGTTCGCCGAGAGCACAAATATCATAAGATTTCATCAAAAAACACTCCTTCCTGATAAATTCATATTACCATAATATCAGGATATTGGACAGTCAGGAATTGTAATTTCAATGAAATTCAGATAGAATATTGTTGGAAAAATTATTGCGCTTTAGGGAGTGGAGTAGCAAATGAACAAGCAAAGATATCGGTGTATAGCAAGTATCTGTATTAGTATTTTGATGTTGTGTCAGCATATTACACTGCCGATTTTTGCAACGGAGCAGGCAGATTGGAAAAGAGTCGATGGAACACCTTTGATCAGCTTCTTGGATGAGGAAGGAAATCCGGTGGCGAAGGAGCTGGAGTATATTGATGCGTCGGATTCTGCGTTGACTTTCAATGAATCAAAAGTGAGCTATGGTTCAATCAAAGAAATGGACTATGATACCGTTTCGCTCTATTTTGAATGCATTGATTATAACTTCTACATGAAAGAAAATGCAGAAGAAATCCTGCAAAATTTGCAGGGAACGGCCAGATTGGATTTTTGGGATCGTTCGATCAGCGAAGATGCGATCGGTTTTGCGTTAGATGAACGCTCCGGATGTTTGAAAGTGGAAGTCGAATTTAGCGAAATCATGCCGTTTGAAAACGAAAACGATTACGTAAATCTTTTTGTACAGTATCAAACAGATAACGGTGAAGAAACGGTGACTCACAAAGGTGAAATGAAGTATACATTTTCTCAAAGAAGTGAAACGCAATTGGCAGAAGAGAAAAAGCCGTTAAGTGTGGAACTGATTCTGCCGAAGGAGGAAGATGATACCGAAATCCGCAGCAAAACACCATATATTCTGCTGGAGAATTGTTCTATTGACGGTGGTGCGGATTCTGTAGCAGCAGGAAGTTCCTTTGTACTTCATTTTGATATGAAGAATACACACCAAAGGTTGGATATTGAAAATGTACTAATGCAAGTCGCTTTGCCAGATGACTTGTGTTTGGATAATCCAGGCAACAGTTTTTACATTGGAACAATAGAAAAGAACGGAATGTCGGGCTGTGACTTAAATCTTGCTGTTTTACCGACTGCAAGTGAAAACAATCAGTCCATCACACTGGAACTGACGTATGAATATGTGGATGAAGATGTACGGCGCTATGAAACAGAGGAAATCACGTTAACGATTTCAGTGTATCAGCCACTGAAGTTGGTGATCGATCCGATTCAAGTGCTGCCGGAATATACCGTTAAGCAGGAATATGATATCTATTCTCCATATGTAAATCACAGTCATGATACGATGTATCATGTGACAGCAACGATGGAAAGTGATGTGTATGCACAGGAGAAAGTGATCCATTTAGGTAACTTGGCTGCAGGCGAAGGCGGTTCTGTACATTTTGTATTGCAACCTCAAGAAATTGGAACTTATCCGATCGAGGTTACATATACATATGAAAATGAGTGGGGACAAGTGTACAGTGAAAGCATGGAACTGAAAATTGTCTGTGTAGAGGAACAGGTGGAAGATGAACCGATCACAAATCCTCAGCCCTATATTGTGACTTTGCCGCAAAGCGAATCGACTGCAAATGACAATCCATATGTAATTTTGCTTAGTATTGCAGGTGCTACATTACTGGCTCTTCTGCTGATCCTGTGGAATAACTTCAGAAAAGAATAAGAAAAAAGCGGTATTCGGCATGGAATACCGCTTTTTTTGCGTATAAAAACAAGGAAAAAAGGCGTAAAACAGATATTTTTAAAGAAATCAAAACTTTTTTGAAAAAAGGTGTTGACAAAAAGGAAGAGGCGTGATATTATATACAAGCTGACTCGCGGGAGTCAAACAGATTGAACAAAAATCTGGTTAAAGGTTGTAAGATGTGATGTTTTCGGAAACGAAAACCGCTCGAAAAAAATCTTAAAAAACCTGTTGACAAAGACGAAACAGCGTGATATAATAAACGAGCTGTCATCAAGACAGCAAGTTAAACAGGACCTTGAAAATTGAACAACATTTAAGCATATGCTTAAAGACTCAAGTTAATTTATTTGAGAAAATGTACTTTTACAGACGCAAGTGATTTTGTACTGAAGAGGACAGTTTCGAATTCTTT
>JAZQXX010000176.1:0-2298 GCA_045633085.1 Negativibacillus sp.
GCCTGTGAGAAACAGGCAGGGAATCAGCAAAAGCAAAGCCTGTGCGGTGTCAATGTCACCGAGGACGATTTTGGCAAAGGCTTCGTGGAACAGGGCAAAGGGCAGTGCCATCAATGTGAACAATGATAGAAACAGTTTCAGTGACAGGGAGATCAACGTGCGGATCGAGCGACCGCTGCCGATGGCATCGTAGCGTGCAGCGATTCGCGAAACGGAAAAGGCGATTCCGGTGAGGGTAACCGCAAGGACCACATTGTAAGCAGACATGACCAAACCGTGAACGGCGATGACCTGTGCCCCGGCAAGACGTCCGAGAAGGATCCGGTAAAAAAATCCCAGCAGCTGCAGCAAAATCGAGGACAGTACCAGCCGTGACGAATGATAGAATACAGAATTTGTGTTGATGGACATGAAAATCTCCTTCCTTTTGTCTGAAGTATATGACAGGAAAATTGGAGCCATGCCACCGACAAAAAAGAAAAGCCCGCCATATCGGCGGGCTTTTTGTTTTAGATTAGTCTTTCTGAATGTGCAGGGTCTGGGTTGGGAATGCGAAGGAGCAGCCTTCTTCTTCAACGATAGCCATGATCTGCAGGTTCAAAGCTTCTTTTACTTTCAGGTGAGGAGCAAGAGCAACCTCTTTGGTGTAGTAAACGATGTTGATGTTCAGGCTGGAATCAGCAAAAGCATCGAAGTTTACGGATGGGCTGCCTTCTACAACTTCATTGGAAGTGTTCAGAAGTTCAGTGATGCGGTCAACGCAGCGCTGCATTTTTTCGCTGGTGGTGCCATATTCCAGGCCGATGGTGAATGCCACACGGCGTTTCTGCAGACGGCTCCAGTTGGTGATCGGTTTGCTGGTCAGGGTGTTGTTAGGAACTACGACCTGTGCATTGGTCAGAGTACGCAGACGGGTGCTGCGGAAGGTGATTTCTTCAACGGTACCAACAACATCAGGGGTTTCGATGTAGTCATCCACAGCGAATGGATGGTCAAGCAGGATAACAACACCTGCAAAGAGGTTAGAAGCGGTGTCCTGAGCAGCCAGAGCGAAGGTCAGACCACCAAGACCAAGACCGGTGATGAGAGCGGTAACGTCGGTGCCGGTTTCTGCAACGATAGCCAGTGCTGCAAAGACCATGATCAGAACTTTTACAGCCATGCGCAGGAAGGACATGAGGGTTTTGCTCAGGTTCAGATTCAGCTGTTTGCCCATGAATTTGTTGGCATCCAGCAGAAGTTCAGCGCATGCATCCCAGAAGCGAACCAGGATCCATGCGAACAGACCAATCGCAGCAATACGCAGGGCGTGAACAATCAGAGCGTTGTCTGCCCAGCCTATGATGTCCAGTGCGATGTACGCACCCAGCAGAGCAAAAACGGAATGGCAAGGTACCATGGTGTGTTCCAGTTTTTCTTTGTCAATCCACTGCTTTTTGTAGTTCAGCAGACGAATAAGGACTTTAGAAACCATGTTGGTCAGTTTTTTCTTCATGCTCCAGAAGAACAGGAAGACAACGAGTGCTGCTGCCAATTTGACCAGTGGGGAAGCCACAGCCAAAAGGGAAGCGAAGTTCATCAGATTTTCCATGAAAAATCTCTCCTTTTGTATTAAATTTTTAACAGTACTATTGTAAATGGAAGTTTCAAAAAAAGCAAGTAAAAAAAGCCCCACCAGGGGTGGGGCTTTTCCTGAAGTTTATTCTTTGTTTTCTTCGTTTTCTTTTGGCTGATTATAAGTTGGGGCTTCCGGCAGTTTGCGTTCTTTGCCAGGTTTGTTAGCTCTGCGTTTCAGCAGTTTGCGGAAAATCAGCACGATGACTGCGATCACGATCGCCCACAGCAGCAGGATCGGGCTGCGTGCAATGAGGAAGACGATGAGATCTTCGCCAAAGACTTTCAGCTCGTAAATGGAATCGCTGAAGCCGGCGCTGATGCGTTCACCGAGGGTTTCTGCTTTGACTTCGGTGATTTTCTTCACTTCGGAAACGGAAATATGTACGGTGCTGTAATCCACCAGGTCGTCATATTTTCTCAGTGCGGAAGAATAACCGTCCAAGCGATAGTGAACGTCGGACAGACGGGATTCCAAAGTGATGATATCCTCAAGGATGGTTGCCTGTTCCAGCAGTTCCATCAGTTTCTGTTCTTCCAGTTCGAGAGTTGCTTTGCGGGCTTCGTTGTCTGCATATTCCAAGGTGATGTTCTCAGAGGATTTGCTCTTGGAAGTTACATTGGCGATGGTGCCCATCTGATTGAGGAACTCGTCCAGTTTTGCGGAAGGGATGCGTACAGTGA
>JAZQXX010000177.1:0-8426 GCA_045633085.1 Negativibacillus sp.
GCTTTGAAGACTATCCAAAACTCTGCGATGCGTTCTATGTTGGCGGCACCAAAAACGGCGCACTCATGGGTGAAGCTATGGTCATCGTCAACGACAGCCTGAAAGCAGGCTTCCGTCAGCACATGAAACAGCGCGGCGCAATGCTGGCAAAAGGCAAAGTGCTGGGCGTGCAGTTCGAAACCCTCTTCAAAGAAAACCTCTTCATGGAGCTGGCACAGCATGCCAACGACTGCATGGATATTCTCCGCGACGGCATCACCGAGCTGGGTTACAAATTCCTCTGCGACAGCCCATCCAACCAGATCTTCCCGATCTTCCCACTGGACATTCTGGCAAAAATCGGCGAGAAATACGTTGTGATGGACTACATCGACATGCCGGATGGTCAGCGTTCCGTGCGCATGGTGACCTGTTGGGCAACCGAAAAAGAACAGTGCCACAACTTCATCAACGACCTGAAAGCCTGGACCAAATAGCAAACTCCACCCACTCTTCCGATTGGAAGGGTGGGTTTTCTTTTTTGTTGTCAAATCTGCCACAGAGTGGTATACTTACCTTATGTATGATTTCAATGAAGGAGGTACCCCTATGGCAACCGTAACTCTCTTGAACCATTCTCCGAATCCGGAGCTGTATATTGCTGCGGCAGCAAGACTCTGCTACAGCCATTCCGACATTCCGACCCTGCTGGATGACCTGACCCCGGAAAAGACCGAGGCTTTCCTGCAGAAACTGGTCGAACTGGGTCATGAAAGCCCAATCGAGCACGTGACCTACACCTTCGGCATCGAAGGCGTATCCCGTTCTCTGCTGGCGCAGATCACCCGTCACCGCATCGCATCCTTCTCTGTACAGAGCCAGCGCTATGTCATGGAAACCAACATGCAGTATGTGACCCCACCGGAGATCGCAGCCATTCCGGAAGCAGCAGAAAAATACCAGAAAGCCATGGCTGATGCGGAAGCTTCTTACCATGAGCTGACTGCCATCCTCAAAGAAAAACACCTGAAAGAAATGCTGGAAAGCGGCATGAGCGAAAAAGCAGCAAACTCCGCGGCTGAGAAAAAAGCCATCGAGGACGCACGTTTCGTCCTGCCAAATGCCTGCGAAACCAAAATGATCGTCACCATGAACGCAAGAAGCCTCTACAACTTCTTCCATCTCCGCTGCTGCAACCGTGCACAGTGGGAGATCCGCGAAGTTGCTACCGAAATGCTCCGTCTGGTGAAAGAAGTTTCTCCGACCCTCTTCCGCAACAGTGGTCCACGCTGCGTAGCAGGTCCATGCCCAGAAGGCAAAATGTGCTGCGGAAAAACTGCGGAGGTCAGAGAGTACTTCAAAGCATTATAATGGAGGAAACGACATGAAACAGGTCATGCTGGTCATCGAAGGTCTGGACGGCAGCGGCAAAGCCACCCAAACCCAGAAACTCATGGAACGGCTGGAAGCACTGGGCAGAGATGCCGTGAAAGTTTCCTTCCCGAACTATGAGGACGACAGCTCTGCGCTGGTAAAAATGTACCTCCGCGGTGAGCTGGGACAGGCAGAGGAAGTCAACGCCTATGCGGCTTCTCTGTTCTACACGGTGGACCGCTATGCGACCTTCCGCAAAGCCTATGAGCAGCAGTGGAAGGCAGGTCACTGCATCGTTGCCGACCGCTACACCACCTCCAATATGTTCCACCAGTGCACCAAGGAACCTCGTGAAAACTGGGACAGCTACCTGAGCTGGCTGGAAGATTTGGAATATGAAAAAGTTGGTCTTCCACGGCCAACACAGGTCATCTATCTGGACGTAGAGCCGGAAGTAAGCCGCGCGCTGCTGTCCAAACGCTACGAAGGTGACGAAAGCAAAAAAGACATTCACGAAGCCAATTTCGCCTACCTGCTGCGCTGCAGAGAAGCAGCTCTTTATGCGGCAGAAAAGTTCGGCTGGAAAGTGATCCGCTGCAACGAAGGCAGCGACATGCGCTCCATCGACAGCATCTCCAATGAGATCTGGAGCGAAGTAGGCAAATATTTCGAGTAACACTGAGAAAGAAAGAAGATGAAACCGTGGATTTCCACAAAATAACCCTGGAGGACAAGGACTGGATCCTGGACAGACTGGCTGTCGATAAGTTCTACGGCGCCGAATACTGCTTCTCCAACATGCTCCACTGGCAGGAAAACTACAACACCACCATCACCCGCTTTGAAGATTTTGCGGTCATCCGCAGCGGCTGGAACGAACCTTCCTACTGCTACTTCGGCGACGGTGACCGTGCAGCGCTGATCACAGCGCTGGAAGAGGACGCACAGCAGAGGGGAAATCAGCTGCGCTTCCACAGCATTTTGGAAAAAGAAAAGCAGCGTCTGGAGGAGCTGTTCCCGGAGAAATTCGTCTTTGAGGAAAGCAGAGAATCCTTCGACTACTGCTACACCCAGGAAAAACTGGCAGAGCTGAGAGGCAGAAAACTCTCCGCAAAGCGCAATCATATCAACCGTTTTGTCAGCCTGTACTCCGACTGGAACTATGAGCAGATGAACGAAGAAAACATCCCTGACTGCAAAACCATGCTGCTGGACTGGTATCAAGCCCGTGAAGAAGCCACCGGCGAATCTCTGGACAACGAGAAACTGGCGATCTTCAATGCCATGGAATATTTCGAAGAAGAAAAACTCATCGGCGGTGTCCTTCGTGTAGAAGGCAAAGTCATCGCCTTCACCATCGGTCATCCGGTCAACGAGGACGTTGTCGTGGTACACTTCGAGAAAGCAGACATGAACTATCCGGGTTCCTATCAGATGATCAACCAGCAGTTTGCAAGAAACAGCTGCCAGCAGTTCAAATTGTTGAACCGCGAAGAGGACATGGGCATCGAAAATCTCCGCAAGGCGAAGCTCTCCTACGAACCGGACGAACTGCTGGTCAAATACAATGCCACCTTGGCAAAATAGGGAGGACGACATCATGCGTCACGCAAACAAACAGGACAAAGACGCAATTCTGAACATCTGGACACAGTGCTTCGGTGCAGATATGCGTTATCAGAATATTCTCACTGCCAACAACTACCCACTGGAAGAAACCTACGTGCTGGAACAGGGCAATCAGGTGGTTTCCATTCTGACCCTGCTGCCGGTGGAATGGCATGGCAAAGGCGAAAGCCGCAAAGGCCGCTACGTTTACGGAGTAGCGACCCTGCCTCAGTACCGCGGCAAAGGTTACAGCACCAAACTGATGAAAGAAGCTCTCTCCATGCTGAAAGAACAGGGCGAGGACTTCGCAGTGCTCTATCCTGCGGAAGAAGGTCTGCAGAGCTTCTACGCAAAACAGGGCTTCATTCCATGCGGTGCTCAGCTGGAATGTGACATCGACGAAGAACAGCAGGAAGCTTGGCTGGACGCAGTAGACGACTACACCGACGCCGGCTGGGAGCTGGAACCGATCGAAAGCGGCAAAGAATACGAAGAACTCCGCCATGCACTGCTGGAAAAAGGCTGTGCGGAACAGAACGGCGACGGCTACTTCACCTGGTCTGCTGACCACTACGCTTACAACCACAACGAAGCCGGCTACTACGGCGGCGGTCTGTGCAAGATCTGTCTGAACGATGAAGCAGTTGCCATCGCAGGCTGCTGGCCAAGCGGCGGCAACAGCCCATGGGAACAGGGCAGCATGATCCTGAAAGAATTCCTCTGCGCAGACGAACACCGCGAAGGCGCACTGTCCATTCTGGCAGAATTTGCAGGCAGCAAATCCATGATGCTCTGCGCACCTGCCTGGGACAAAAATGTCAGCGGCGACAAAGCAGCCTTCGGCATGGTTCACTGGCTGAAAGAATGCGCAAAAGTGGAAATGGGCGACAGCTATCTGGCTCTGGTCGTTGACTAATATGCGGTGTCGGCACTTGGTGCCATGGTTGCATTTCGTACACCGCAACGACCTCGACCGCTTGCCGCCATACTCTTGGCGGCATTTCGCAAGCGAAACCGGATCGATGTCCGGAAACGATGTGGAAGGCGGTATGAATGATCGGAAGAGAGAGGGGTAGATTTATGGTATATGTATTTTTAGCGGAAGGCTTTGAAGAGATGGAAGCTCTGGCACCCATCGATCTGCTGCGCCGCGTTGGCGTGGAAGTGACCACCGTTGGCGTCGGCGGCAAGCTGATTTACGGCGCACACGGCGTAGGTTTCACCGCTGACAGCGATGGCGAAGGCCTGGACTTCTCCGACGTGGACTGCGTGGTACTGCCGGGAGGTATGCCGGGAACCACCAATCTGGACGCTTCCCCAATGGTGGAAGCCTGCCTGAAAAAAGCCGCAGAAAAAGACGTTCTCCTGGCAGCTATCTGTGCAGCACCGTCTGTGCTGGGACACAAAGGTCTGCTGCAGGGCAAGAAAGCCACCTGCTTCCCAGGTTTTGAAGCAGACCTGCTGGGCGCTGTTCATACCGGAAATCCGGTGGAACAGGACGGCAAGGTCATCACAGCTCGCGGTGCCGGCGTGGCACTGGACTTCGCACTGGCGCTGGTGGCTCAGCTGAAAGGCGAAGCAGCAGCCAAAGAGCTGAGGGAGTCTTTGCAATGCGCGTAGACCTGCGGGTTGTCAAAAAAGAACTGCGGCAGGAGATGCGCAGCATCCGCAAGGAAATGAACCCACCTCTCCGCAAGGAAAAGAACCGCCTGATTTTCCAGCGACTCATCCGTTTACCGCAGTACCAAAAAGCCCATACCATCATTACATACGTTTCCACCGAGCTGGAAGTGGACACCCGCCAGCTGATGGAGCGTGCATGGCAGGATGGCAAGAAAGTTGCCGTACCACGCTGTGTGCCGGGTACCCGGAAGATGGATATGGTCTACATCCGTTCCATGGACGATTTGGAGCCGGGAGCTTACAACATCCCCGAACCGAAGCAGGACTGTCCGCTCTGCAAGGAGTGGAAGGGCAGCCTCTGCATCGTACCGGCCTTCTGCAACGACCGCAAAGGCTACCGCTTAGGTTACGGCGGCGGTTACTATGACCGCTTCCTTTCCCAGTACACAGGCTGGACCGTAGGCATCAACTACTCCGAATGTGTGCGGGACGAGCTGCAGCCGGGTCGCTACGACGTTCCGATCCAGATGCTCCTGACCGAACGGGAGAAGCTGTATTTTAAATAAGAAAAGAAAACAGGGGCTTCGGCTCCTGTTTTTGTTTTAAAAACTTGTAAATTTTCTAATAAGTTCTTGCCTTTTGGCAAAACTTATATTATAATAAACCAGTATGATAAAACAGCAGGGCCGCGTATGTTTCACCATGCGGCTATATGGGTCCTGGGCGACAGGTCACCGTGAACCATGTCAGGCGGGGAACCGAGCAGCATTAAGCGGACCGACTTGTGCGCCCCAGGTAAGCCTGTATAGCCGTGTGATAAAGCATATGCAACACCGAAAGGTGGTCCCTGCTCTTTTGTTATCAAAATCTTTGTCAGGAGGGGTTGGAATGGCAGTTTATCAGGCATTATACCGCAAATACCGTTCCAGAACTTTCGACGAAGTAGTGGGTCAGGAACAAGTGACCGTTACCCTGAAAAACGAGATCGCCAGCGGCAGGATCGGCCATGCCTTCCTGTTCACAGGCTCCCGCGGTACCGGTAAAACCACCTGCTCCCGTATCATTGCCAAGGCGGTCAACTGCCCGAACCAGAAAGACGGCAATCCCTGCGGCGTCTGCGACTTGTGCAGAGGCATCGACGAGGGTTCCGTGCTGGACGTGGTGGAGATCGACGCAGCTTCCAACAACGGCGTTGACGACATCCGTCAGCTGAGGGAAGAAGCGGCCTTCACACCGTCACAGGCAAAATTCCGCGTGTACATCATCGACGAAACCCATATGCTCAGTACGGCGGCATTCAATGCCCTGCTGAAAATTCTGGAGGAACCGCCGGAGCACGTGATCTTCATCCTTGCGACTACCGAGGTCCACAAGGTACCGGCAACCATTCTGTCCCGCTGTCAGCGCTTCGACTTCAAGCGCATCAAGCCGGAAGTGATCAAAAATCACCTGCTGGCAGTCAGCGAACAGGAAGGCATTCAGCTGGAAGAGGACGCAGCTCTGCTCATCGCCCGTCTGTCCGACGGCGGTATGCGTGACGCTTTGTCCCTGCTGGACGTTTGCCGCAGCACAGCGGCTCATATCAGCAGCGACGTGGTGACACAGGCAGCAGGTCTGGCAATGCAGGACTGCCTCTTCGACATCGCCAATGCGGTGCTGGAGCAGCAGCTGGCACAGATGCTGCAGGTCATGGAAACCATGCACCAGGCTTCCATCGATTTCGAGAAGATGTGCGTGCAGCTCATCTCCCACTACCGTGGGCTGATGATGGCGAAAGCCTTGAAAAATCCCGAAGATGTGGTTCCGAATCTGCCGCAGGATATGGAACGCCTGAAGGCACAGGCTGCAAAATACAGCATGCCGCAGGTGGTTTACTGTCTGACTGTGCTGCAGGACACCCTCTCCCGCATGAACAAGACCTCTCAGCCGAGAACGGAGCTGGAAATGGCGCTGATCCGCATGGGCAGCCCGGAAATGGACCGTTCCACCGAGGCCATCGAGGCTCGTTTGGATAAGCTGGAGAAGGCACTGGCATCCGGTGTGGCGTTGAAAGCTCCGAAAGCGGCGAAAAAAGCCGAAGTTGAGGAAGCTCCGCAGCCTGCCGAAGAAAAAGAGGAAAGCATGGAAGCCACCGTGGAAGTCAATATCGATGACATTCCAAAGGAAAAGGTACAGCCGTTCGAAGCCTGGGCACAGGTCCTGGAGCAGCTGACCAACATCAACCGTCCTCTTTGCGGAGCGTTGGTGGATTCCAAAGCATATCAGCTGGGTGAGCTGGTGCTCATCGACTGCGAGAGCAAGTTCTTCCTGAGCCTGATCCGCAGCGACGAAGCAGCGAAGAAAGCCATTCATCAGGCCTTCATCGCAGCGACCGGCAGGGATTTCCGCATGGGTCCTTTCAACAAAGACAAATACGCGGTGGCAAAAGCCGCAGAAGATGATCCAATGGCAGCTCTGCTGGGTCAAATGCAGAGTGCAGGCGTTGAGGTCATCAGCAAATAAAGCGTAAGCAACAGGGAAACCTGTTTCTATATTTGAAAACAAGAGTATTACAACATATCAGGAGGCTATCACTATGAAAGCAAGACTTCCACAGGGCATGGGCGGCGCAGGCAACATGCAGAACATGATCCGTCAGGCTCAGAAAATGCAGGAAGAAATGGAAAAAACCCAGGAAGAACTGAACGCAAAAGAATACACCGTATCTGCTGCAGGCGGCATGGTTGAATGCACCATCAACGGCAAACGCGAAGTTCTCTCCATCAACATCAAACCAGAAGCAGTTGATCCAGACGACGTTGAAATGCTGCAGGATATGATCAAATCCCTGATCAACGAAGCAATCGCAAAAGTTGACTCCGTAAACGCTTCCGAAATGGAAAAAGTGACCGGTGGTCTGAACATCCCTGGTATCTTATAATCCAAACAGGACAATACTGAAGTATGAAATACGACGTTTTGCCTTTGACCAAACTGGTGGAACAGTTTGAGCGCATGCCGGGCATCGGCAAAAAATCCGCTCAGAGGCTGGCTTTCTACGTGCTGGATATGCCGACCGAGAAAGCAAAAGCCTTTGCGTCTGCAATTTTGGAAGCGCACGAAAAGATCCACCGCTGTTCTGTCTGCCAGAACCTGACCGATCAGCCGACCTGTCAGGTCTGCGCTGATGCGAAACGTGATCGCTCCACCATCTGTGTGGTGGAAGGTCCGAAAGATGTCATCGCCATTGAGCGTACACAGGAGTACCACGGTCTGTACCATGTGCTCCACGGTCTGCTCTCCCCGATGAACGGCATCGGTCCTGACCAGTTGACGGTCCGTGAACTGATGGGTCGCCTCAGCGACAGCGGCGTGCAGGAGGTCATCATGGCCACCAACCCGACGGTGGAAGGCGAAGCGACCGCAACCTATCTGGCCCGTCTGATCAAGCCAATGGGTGTCCGTGTGACCCGACTGGCATACGGCATCCCGGTGGGCGGCAACCTGGAGTACGCCGACGAGGTGACTCTCTACCGTGCCATCGAAGGCCGACGTGACATCGGATAGTTTTTCAACACAATGAATACGGGTCGGTGGAAACATCGACCCGCATCATAAAACCGCTGTAAAGGAGGATGGACAGTGAAACAGCCGGGAACCAAACAGATCGCCAGCAATCGCAAGGCCTTCCACGACTACTTCGTCGAGGAACGCTACGAAGCCGGTATCGAACTCTTCGGTACAGAAGTAAAAAGCCTGCGCCAGGGCACTGTCAATCTGAAAGACAGCTGGTGCGACATCAGCAACGGCGAGCTGTGGATCAAACAGATGCACATCAGCCCATACGAAAAGGGTAACATCTT
>JAZQXX010000178.1:0-12239 GCA_045633085.1 Negativibacillus sp.
CATTTTACGTGCAGGGATGTATTTTTTGCCGCACTGACGGGACATTTCGTAAGCCAGAGGAATACCTTTAGATTCTGCAGTCACGATCACATCGAACTCAGGAGCTTTTTTCAGCAGCTCTTCTGCGCAGGCAACGGTCAGTTCTACATCGGAGAACATAACAAAACCAGCAATATATACTTTTTCTGCGATTGGGCAAATTGGAAGCTGACGAGTCAGACCAGCAACCTTCAATTCATAGAATTTATCCATTCTTTATTCCTCCTCTTATGCCTGCCAGCTCAGCTCTTTGCCGCCAAGGACATGGAAATGCAGATGTGGTACAGTCTGACCTGCATCTGCTTTGCAGTTGGAAATCACACGGTAGCCGTTGGTGATGCCAGCTTTTTCAGCAATCATTGGAATTTTTTCAAAAATATAAGCAACGATGCCGCTGTTTTCAGCAGTGATGTCATCGATACATGCAATGTGTTCTTTTGGGATCACCAAAAAATGAACCGGTGCGATTGGGGAAATATCGTAGAATGCCAGGATCTTTTCATCTTCATATACTTTGTTGGATGGGATCTCACCGGCAATAATTTTACAGAACAGACAAGACATATTGTCAACTCCTTTTAGGAAATTTCTATAAAATATTGTAGCACACACGGCAGTTTATTGCAAGCTTTGTCAGCTTTATGCTTCAAAATCCAGACATACTCTAGTTTTTGTGTATGGACGTACTTTGCCATCTGCAACAGCAACATGTTCCGGATGGGTGGCATAGAGTTTCAGTGCTGCTTCGTTGTCAAAAGAAGAATCCAGCATCAAATCAGCATTGGAAGAAGCCAATCCTTCGATTTGCACTTTCACATCAATCAGCCCAGGGATTTTGCCCACCAAAGCCTCCAAACCTGCTTTGATCTCTTCTTTGATTTTCGCTTTTTCTTCCACGGAAAATTCGTCTTTCAACTGCCACAAAATAATATGTTTTACCATGATTTTTCCTCCATTGAAAAAGTTTTTCTATCATCAGCTTCTGACTCTGCATTCAAAGTCAGAACCGTATTCAATGTCTGCAGTACTCTGCTGCATGCTAAGAATATCACATTCACCGATACGATACAATAGAAAAAGAGCCCGAAAATCGGACTCTTTTTTCTCGTAAAATATGATCACACACTTGAAACAAGTATTGCTTATTTGATCTGTACAGAAACCAGTTCAACAACTTTATCTTTGATGCCGTCGATGCCAGCGATGTCGGAGATACCGCCCATTGCACTGTCAGGACGACCGCCGCCTTTACCACCCAGCAGAGCAGTGATTTCTTTCACCAGTTTGCCTGCATGAGCGCCAGCTTTTACTGCATCAGTACCGCAAACAGCTAGGATGGTGCCTTTTGCGCCGTCAACGCCTGCGAATACAGCAACAACGTCATTTGCACGGGATTTTACCTGGTCACCCAAAGTGCGCAGTTCATCGGAAGCAGCTTCTACTTTAGCGAAGATCAGTTTCATAGAACCAACTTCGATGGTGTTTTTGAACAGGTCTTCTACCTGGCCGCCAGCGATTTTCGCATTGAGGGTTTCAATGGTACGTTCTTTTTCCTTCAGTTCTTTTACAACAGCAGCAACTTTGTTTGGAACTTCGGTTTTGTTTTCCAGTTTCAGTTCTTTAGCACAAGTGCTCAGCTGGCCTTCTGCTTCACGGAGCAGATCCAGAACGCCCATACCGGTTGCAGCTTCGATACGACGTACGCCAGCAGCAACAGAGGATTCGCCGATGATTTTGAATACACCCAGCTGACCGGTTTTTGCAACGTGAGAACCGCCGCAGAATTCTACGCAGTCGTCACCCATGGTTACAACGCGAACAACATCGCCGTATTTTTCACCGAAGAGTGCCATTGCGCCTTTGTTTTTCGCTTCAGCGATTGGCAGTTCTTCTACAACAACGTTCAGGTCGGACAGGATCATTTCGTTGACCATAGCTTCTACTTTTGCAATTTCTTCTGCAGTCATAGCGCTGAAGTGAGAGAAGTCGAAGCGGCATCTGTGGTCATCGTAGTAGGAACCAGACTGATGAACATGGCTGCCCAGTACAGTTCTCAGAGCATACTGCAGCAGATGGCAAGCAGAGTGGTTGGACATGATTTTGTGACGACGCAGGGTGTCGATTTCAGCGGATACCACGGAACCAACAGACATGGAGCCTTTGGTCATGGTACCGATGTGCAGGAAGTGACCTGCATTGTCTTTTTTCACGTCGGTTACAGTGAATACGTTTTCGCCGTCAACGATCATACCGGTATCACCTACCTGACCGCCGCTTTCACCGTAGAAGGAAGTTGCGGACAGAATGATGGTAGCGCTGTCGCCTTCTTCCAGGGTTTCAACCAGCTCACCGCCGGTAACGATAGCCTGTACAGAAGCTTCTACTTTGTTTTCATTGTAGCCTTTGAACTCGGTTTCGCCGATGTTGGTCAGGTCGATTTCGTTGGTATCCCAACCGGAAACGTCTTTACGAGCAGTTCTTGCACGAACTTTCTGTTCATTCAGCAGTTCGTTGAATTTTGCTTCATCAATAGCAATGCCTTTTTCTGCGCAGAGTTCGCGGGTCAGGTCGATTGGGAAGCCGAAGGTATCATAGAGTTTGAACGCATCTTCGCCGGACAGAGTTTTGGTTTCTGCGTTGTCCAGCAGTTCCATCAGCATTTCCATACCGGAGTTGATGGTTTTTGCGAAACGTTCTTCTTCAGCGTGGATAACTTTTACGATATATTCTTCGTTTTCAACCAGCTCTGGGTAAGCAGTGCGGTTTTCGTTGATAACGGTTTTTGCAACTTCAGACAGGAACAGATCGTTGATGCCCAAGAGTTTGCCGTGACGAGCTGCACGACGGAGCAGACGGCGGAGAACATAGCCACGGCCTTCATTGGATGGGATGATACCGTCGGAGATCATAAAGGTGGTAGAACGGATATGGTCGGTGATAACACGGAGAGAAATGTCGGTTTTCTCGCCTTCGCCGTAAGTCACTTTGGAAATGGACATGATGTGTTTCATGATGTTCTGAACGGTATCAACTTCGAACAGGTTGTTTACGCCCTGCATTACGCAAGCCAGACGTTCCAGACCCATACCGGTATCGATGTTTTTCATTGCCATTTCTGCGTAGTTACCCTGGCCATCGCTGTCGAACTGGGAGAATACCAGGTTCCAGATTTCCATGAAGCGGTCGCAATCGCAGCCAACTGCACATTCTGGTCTGCCGCAGCCTACATGGGTACCACGGTCGAAGTAGATCTCAGAGCAAGGACCGCAAGGACCGGTACCGTGTTCCCAGAAGTTATCTTCTTTGCCCAGACGAACGATACGTTCTGCTGGAATATTGTGGATCTTGGTCCAAACATCAAATGCTTCATCGTCTTTTTCGTAGATGGAGATCCACAGACGATCAGCTGGAATTTCCAGAACCTGAGTCAGGAATTCCCAAGCCCACTGAGTTGCTTCTACTTTGAAGTAATCGCCGAAGGAGAAGTTACCCAGCATTTCGAAGAAGGTACCGTGACGCGCGGTGATACCTACGCGTTCAATGTCAGGAGTACGGATACATTTCTGACAGGTAGTTACGCGTCTGTTTGGTGGTTCTTCCAGGCCGAGGAAGTATTTTTTCATTGGAGCCATACCGGAGTTGATCAGCAGCAGGCTTTTGTCGTTTCTTGGTACGAGGGAGTAGCTTGGCAGACGGGTATGCATCTTGCTTTCGAAGAAGGACAGATACAGTTCACGCAGCTCATTGAGGCCAGTCCATTTCATGTTAAACATCTCCTTATTTATAAAAAGCTTTTTCTGACAATAAAAAACGCTCCCGTCCCATACAAACGTATGGGACGAAAGCGAAATGATTCCGTGGTACCACCCAAATTACCCATGCTTCGTGGAAAACATAGGTCACTTTGAAGTCCGTTAACGCCGGATTACGCCGCAATTCATCAAAGCGGAGCTCAGAGGTGGCCCTCTTTCTTTTCTGGCAAGGATCTCGCAGCAAACGATCCTCTCTCTGCAGCCATTCCGGAAAGATTCTTCTCTTCAATGCCGATTCTATATGGATTTGTCAGAATATGAATTAAGTTTAGCGTGAGAAAGGGGCTTTGTCAAGGGGGTTTACGAATTTTTCAGCGACTTCACCCACTCATAGAGAGCAAAGCGTGGCTCCAACTGCGGAGAACTTTGCAAAACCTGCAGCTCCCGTTCTGCGAACCAATCATCAGATCCCGATGCAGGAACGCACAAACTTGGAAACAGCACGCACCACCAGTTCTTCCCTTCACCTTCGCCGATGATGATACGCAGTGCATCATACTCTCCGGCAGGTAAGGTGAAGTCCTCGTAAACCCGTGTGGAAAAATAATCTCGGCACAGCTCCACAGTCACTGTGTCACTGCAGTTGTACTTTCGCAGTTCATCCTCAGCCATGGCTGCAATGGTCGGCAACTGCTTTTGCAGCTGCGATTCAACAGAATCTTTGCTTTCTTCAATTTGGAATACTTCTGCTTCTTTTAGTATGCGGTCACGTACTGCCAGTTTCAATTGTTGATCTTCCGCATCATCTGATGCCGCAAGGATGTGCAGGCGTAAAACTTCTTTCTGTACTGTTTCTGCCGCATGCTGAAATTCAGCCATCCAGCTTCCAAAAATCATAAAAATCAACGCCAGCAGCACAACTGCTTCCAAACGATATTTCCGTAAAAAAATCATGCTGTCAACCTCCAGTTCGTTGTACTGGGAGCATTGACAGCATAGCGATTTTTATTCACATAATTGGTAAATTCCTTCGGACAGTGGCTGAACGACATCCACCTGCTCTGTCAAAGGACGCAGGATTTCTGCACAGGTTTCGGCTTTTGTTTTATCTTTAAACAATGCGAATACTGCGCTTCCGCTGCCGGACATCAGTGCCCCGGCTGCACCCTGTTCCAGCATGATTTTTTTCAGTTTGCCGATTTCTTCCGGACGGCAAAACGGTTCAAAAACATTGGACAGCTTTCCTGCGATTTCTTCGAAATCGCCGTGCTCCAATGCGCTCATCATGCCGTCTACATCAGCACGCTGAGGATTTTTCTGTTCATCAAAGCCCTGAAATGCCAGTTTTGTGCTGACAGGAAATGTTGGCTTAGCAATCAGAACATAAATGTCTTCATTAAGTTTTGGCGCAGGACTCATTTTTTCTCCTGCACCCTGCACACGCTGTGTACCGCCTTTGATGCAGAATGGAATATCTGCACCGATTTTGAAGCCGATCTCACACAGTTCTTCGCAGGTAAGTTTCGTTTCATGCAATTTGTTCAGTCCGCAGAGTACTGCCGCACCGTCCGCACTTCCTCCGCCTAAACCGGCCATCATTGGAATCTTCTTTTCCAGATGGATCCGAGCCTGCTGCGGAAGTTTGGTGTACTCGTAAAAAGCTTTGGCACAACGTACGCAAATATTGCTCTCATCACAAGCCAAGCTTTCGTCTGAGCAAGTCATCACGATGCCTTCTTCCTCACGGATACCGATGGTAAGAGTATCGCACAAGCCCACTGTCTGCATCACCATATCCATTTCATGGTATCCGTTTGGCAGTAAGCCGCAGATATCCAAGGAAAGATTGATCTTGCACGGAGCTTTGATCGTCAAAATTTTCATAGAATCTCCTTATCAAAAAAAGCTGCATGAGATCCACACAGCTTTTCTTTCGCTATTATAAAATTTTCAGCAAGGTTGGTTCTCTACGGCGATATACAGTAAAGTGTTCGAAGCCCACTTCTTTCAGCATATCCATACCAACTTCCAAATGGGTACCGATATCTTTTGCCCAATGTGCGTCGGAACCGATGGTCACATACTTGCCGCCGTATTCTTTAAACCATTTCACATATTCGATGGTTGGCATAGTAGCACCCAGGCCCTGTCTGAGAGTCGATGTATTGATTTCGATAGCTTTGCCGTTCTTCGCTACCTGTTTCAGAATTTCACGGATCTGTTCTTCGTACGGTTTCATGTCCACGGTGATGTTCTGCATACCCTGAATATAGCGCAGCGGGTAAGTCAAATGAGCCAAAGAGTCAAATTTGTCCCACTGAACCAGCTTCAGCATATTATCATAGTATTTTGTCATTATATCCGGAATGTCCATGCCGCCGAATTCATCATGACACAAATCCTGATGACCAGGGTTATTGTGCAGTGAAGCCAGTACAAAGTCAAATTTATACTTCTCGAGCAGAGCATCAGCAACATCCTGGGCATAGATGGCCTGACCCAATTCAATGCCGCAGAGAACGGTCATCTGATTACGGAAGGCTGCCTGAGCTTTCAGGATCTGGAACTGTACCGCGGCGAATCGATTGATCATATTCAGCTTTGGATCATCGCATTCACAGTGATCGGTGATGGCAAAACCCATCAGTCCTTTTGCCTGTGCCGCCTCACACATCAGGGAGATCGGCGCGTGACCGTCGTGGGAATTATCGGAATGAGTATGACTGTCAAATAAATTCTGGTACATTCTGTTCTCTCTCCTTTGCCCTATACTTGATATTGCTTTCACAAAATAAATTGTACCATTAACTCCCTCAAATTTACAGTCTTTTTTTCTGTTTTCGTGGGATTCTTATTAAACTTTTTTCGTATTTTGTGTATTTCGTCCAGTGCAGACAAATTTAATTCAGCCAATCCACTTTTTTCATAAAGATTCTCAAATTGTTTCAAATTCTTCCTTGAAACTTTTGTTAATGTGTATTAGACTAAAATAGATATCATTTTTGCTTTATGATCACTTTATATAAATTGGAGGAATGTTTATGAACTCGATCCTTCGAATTACCTCTATGGTAAACCGTGTCAAAGCCGGCAATCCTTCCATCTGCTGCGAACAGATGCTGGACCTGCTCCGTCAGGCTGAAGAATCTGCCAGCGACATCATCGTCTTCCCACGCATGGCACTTTGTCCGCCAAGCAGCGGCTCTCTGCTTCAGAATCCATGTATTGCAGATGAATGCGAAGAATCCCTCGAGCTTCTGATGAAAGAAAGCGAAAAACACAGCGGCTATATTCTCTTCGGCTGCCTGAAAATGGTTGACCGTATCCCATATGAAGTATATGCTGTTCTTTCTCAGGGCCGCATTCTCGGCTATCTGCCTTGTGAAGATGTGCCGGAAGGTTTTGACCATCTGCTTCCAACTGACAGCATTTTCCGTGTCAATGACATGACTTTCACCGTTTGTCCATGTGAACTGACTGATCTTGCTGCAGTGCTTCCTGAAGCTGCTGCACGCGGTGCTCAGTGTGTGATCTGTCCAAGCTACACTCCGGTTACTGCCGAAACCTTCTCTGCATCTTCCCTTTGTGCAAGAACTCTTTCCGAAGCTTACGGCATCGGCCTTGTGCTCTGCAACGGCGGCAGCGGTGACACTTCCTGTCCTGTCCTCTACAAAGGTCTGTGCGAGATTTACGAGTGCGGACGACTGATGGGCAGTGCTGACAGTGCAGTTGACAGCCCTGTTCTCTCCTGCGATTTGGACAGCGAGATCATTCGCTCTCAGCAGCGTTTCTCTCCGAAAAAACGCAGCACCTTTGCTATCGAAACCACCAATCACCCGGACAAGCTGCTTCGTTCTGTTAGCAAAGCACCTTATCTGCCTTCCAACGGACAGAAACAGAAACGCTACCTGGATCATCTCTTTGAATTGCAAGTTCAGAGCCTTGCCGACCGTATGTCCAACACCGGTTTGACCAAATTGGTAGTCGGTGTTTCCGGCGGTTTGGATTCTACCCTTGCTTTGCTGGTTTGCCAGAAAGCACTGGAACGTTTGGAATTGCCAGCTCAGAATCTGATCGGCATCACCATGCCGGGCTTCGGTACCACTGACCGAACCTATTACAACGCGCTGAGCCTGATTTCCGCTTTGGGCGGTGAAAACCGCGATATCTCCATCAAAGCGGCTGTTCTTCAGCACTTTGAAGATATCGGTCACAACCCTACCGTGAAGGATGTTACCTACGAAAACTCCCAGGCCCGTGAACGCACACAGATCCTCTTTGACGTTGCCAATGCAAATCGAGCACTGGTTGTCGGTACCGGCGACATGAGTGAAGCTGCTCTTGGCTGGTGCACCTTTAACGGTGACCACATGGCAAGCTACAATGTGAATGTGTGCCTGAACAAATCTGTGATTCGCCGCATGGTGACTCATCTGTCCCACGGCTATGAAAACAAAGTCGGCGATGTGCTTCGTGACATCGTGGATACTCCGGTCAGCCCAGAACTGCTTCCACCGGATAACAGCGGTAAAATCGCTCAGAAAACCGAGGATATTCTGGGAAGCTACGACCTCCACGATTTCTTCCTCTACTATGTTCTGAAATACAATATGCGTCCGCAGAAAATCTACTACTACGCTTGCGTCGCATTTGAAGGCGTGTTTGAAGCTGCATACATCAAAGAAAAACTAAGCCTCTTCTTCCGCCGCTTCATCACCAATCAGTTCAAACGCAGCTGTGCACCTGATTTTGCAAAAATCACTGACCTCTGCTTGGCTGATTACCAGTTCCCAAGTGACTGCTCTCCTGCTACTTTGGTGCATCAGCTGGAAAAAATCGAAGCTTTGAGCTTAGACGACGTCATCGAAAAACTGTAAGTGAAAGGATGCTGTCCATGATTTTGCAAAGTGAGCGTTTGCGTCTGCGGCATTTCACCGAGGATGACCTTGATTTGATCGTAGAGATCAACAACCACCCTGAATGCATCCGCTTCAATCGCTGGGATTCCATGTCTGTGGAAGACTGCAAAGACAGCCTCGATAAATGGATCGCCATGTATGCAACAACCATTCCGGGCTGCGGTGTGTTCTGTGTGGAAAACCTCAGAGGAGAGAAAATCGGCATGGCTTTCCTCACCCCCCTACCAGTAAACGGTGAATTTGAGATTGGCTTCCGCCTGCGCCGCTGTCATTGGGAAAAAGGTTATGCTACTGAGATCAGCCGTGCCTTCCTGCAATATGCCAAGGTTAAGCTCCACGCTACTGTGCTCATCGGCATCGTACACAAAGACAATTCCCGCTCCAGAAAGGTATTTGAGAAACTGAACTTCTCCCGTACCCCTCATCCGGATGGCGGTGACGGTCTGATTTACCGCTTTAAACTTACTTAAAAACATAAAAAAGCCACCCGTTTGGGTGGCTTTTTTGCTGCTATTTTCTGTTTTTCTTTGGCAGTTCCGGATATACTTCATGATCCATACGCTCGTTGGATTTTCTCCAGTTCTGGATGAATTTATCCAAATGCAGACCGCGGAGTCTGTCCAGAGCGGATGGCATCACGATGGTCAGCAGGATGCTGACTGCCGCACCGATACCGGTATCGATGATTCTTGCGATGGTGTAATCCACATAGGTTGCCATTGGCTGGGTGTAGAGTACTACGAAGTACACAACAGCTGCCGGCTGTACCGCATTGTTTGCGCCGAACATCAGGTTCACATAAATTACGCAGAACAGACCAACTACCATGAACAGGCTTGCCGGAATGTTCAACGGCTGGGTGTAGTAAAGCCAATAGAATGGGATTACCATCAGACCGCCCAGCAAAGTACCAACGAAACGGTTGAAGCCATGTTTAAAACCTTCGTGAATGTGGGAACCGGTAGCGTAAGCCGCACCGATGCAAGCAAAGCATGGGTTTCTGTCAGGCAGCAGATACATGTAGATCAAAGAAACCACCAGACAGGAGATACAGGTTTTCACCAAACGCATGCCTACTTTTGGGAAATAAGGATAGCGCTGCTGTTTTGCAGCAGTTTGCAGTTCAGACATTTTCTTGCCTCTTTTCTGTAAAATTCGTGTAAAAACTCATAAGTAAGTGTATTATAGCACACTTTTTTGAAAATGAAAATATTTTGTGAACAAATTCTCTGTCTTGTAGAGAGAAAATTTTCGTGCTACAATCAAAGCAGAACAACAGAAAGGACTGATTCCATGTTTGACCGCGCAGCTTACGAAAAACGAGTACAGTGGTACACCGAAGCCCGCTTCGGTATGTTCATCCACTGGGGCTTGTACGCCATTCCTGCCCGTGGCGAATGGGTACGCAACAACGAAGAGATCCCTGCAGAGGTTTACGAGCCACTGAAATACGAATTCCAGCCGGACGCTTTTGACCCAAAAGAATGGGCTCGTCTTGCCAAAGCTGCAGGCATGGAATACGCTGTCCTTACAGCCAAACACCACGACGGCTACTGCCTCTTCGATACCAAATCCAACGATGACTTCAACTCCATGGCCTGCTGCGGCAGAGATTTCGTCCGCGAGTTTCTGGAAGCCTTCCGTGCAGAAGGCATCAAAGTGGGTCTATACTACTCCGTCATCGACTGGCGCCATCCGGACTTCCCGCACTACGGCGACAAGATCCACCCGATGAGAAACAACCCGGCTTACTCCAACGAAAACCGCGTATTCTCCCGCTATCTCCAGTACATGAACCAGCAAATCGAGGAGCTGTGCACCAACTACGGCAAAATCGACATCATGTGGTTCGACTACTCCTACGACAACATGACCGGCGAAACCTGGGATGCTACCAATCTGGTGCGCCGTGTTCGCGCATGGCAACCAGGCATCATCCTCAACAACCGCCTGGAAGTCAGCGGTGAAGGCTTCGGTTCCCTGCTGACCGAAAATCCAACAGAATACAGCGGTGACTTCGTTTCCCCGGAACAGATCGTTCCGCCGTTCGGTATCTTCGACGAAGCCGGACGCCGTGTTGTTTGGGAAGCCTGCGTCACCATGAACAACAACTGGGGCTACTGCTCTACCGATAAAAACTTCAAACCTGCGGACATGCTCATCAAAAAGTTGGTGGAATGCGTGTCCAAAGGCGGCAACATGATCCTCAATGTGGGACCGGATGCTTCCGGACGGATTCCGGACGAATCCGTGAAGATCTTGCAGGACATGGCAAAATGGATGAGTCGCAACAAGCAGTCCATCAAAGGCTGCGGCTGTGCAGAAATGGAAAAACCAGAATATGGACGAATCACCAAGTCCAACGATGGCAAAACTCTCTACTACCATGTCACTGAGCCACAGATCGGCTTCGTGTATCTTCCGGGCATCAGCCGAGAACAGGTTGCCAACATTCGCCTGCTCTGCGATGGCAGCGAACGCAAAATCGACGGCGGCTGGATCACCTCCAACTACGCTGACTTAGTCTTCGTCAAACTCTCAGACAGTCCACTGCTCCCAGACCCAATCGATACTGTCATCAAAGTTACCTTAAAATAGCGCATAAAACCCTCCTTTGCGGCAAAACTACTGCCATAAAGGAGGGTTTTCCCATGTCTGAAGAAAAATCCCGGGCGGCGGTACCTCTGCCGCCACGAAAAAAATCCATGGTACAGTGGGGCTGTATCTGCCTCATGCTGTCCATTGCTATGTTTGGTCTGAGCCTTGCCACCATCCAAGAGCCGATTTTGGCTGAAATGGACGGCATGAGCTACTTTTCGCTGCTTTCAGTGCTTGGAACGCTGGGTCTTGCCATAATGACCCCCATCGGCGGCAAACTGGGGGACCTGTTCGGCCGGCGGAATCAAGTTCTTGTCGCCGGTGGAATCTGTGCCGCCTGTGCTTTAGGAATGGGCTTTCTCCGCTCTCTGTGGCCTTTCCTGATTTTGCGACTGCTGCTTGGTGCAGCACAGGGAGCTTTCACCTCCGCACCATACATTCTCCTGCGGGAGATCAACGAACCAGAGGATGTGCCGAAAAGCATGGGCCTCATGGCTTCTGCAGTGGCTTTGGGCAGCTTCGGCGGCTCCATCATCGCCGGTGTTCTCACCGACCTGGGCTGGCTGACATTCGCTATCATCTTCCCGGTCATTCCGCTTGCGCTGGGCATTGTCCTCATCGTCACAGCTCTGCCGGAACAGCAGCAAAAGCGGCAGGTGAACATCGACTGGCTGGGCATCGCTGCTTTGGCGGTAGCACTCAGTTCCCTGCTTCTTGCCCTTAACTCCGGACCTCGGTTGGGCTGGACCTCTCCGCTGGTGCTGGTCGGTTTTGCTGCCGGTCTGATCTCCCTGTTCTTCCTGTGGAAAGCAGAGCAAAAAGCCGCCGAGCCTGTCATTCCATTGCGCTTGTTCTCCAACCGCGTCTACACTGCGCTGCTTGGAATCAGCTTCCTGTGCTACTTCTACAACACCGCCATGAACTACTACGC
>JAZQXX010000179.1:0-11784 GCA_045633085.1 Negativibacillus sp.
TACGGAGCGTTGATTGTAATCCGCTTCCATTGATTTATAATGAAAGTCAGGAGGGATATTACCATGGATCACGCAAAAATTGGCCAGTTGATTTATAAATTACGAAAAGAACAAGGGCTGACTCAGCTGCAAGTAGCCAAGCAGCTGAATATCAGCGACAAAACCATCTCCAAATGGGAACGAGGTTTGGGCTGCCCGGATATTTCCCTGCTGTCCGCACTGTCTAAATTATTCGCTGTGGACTTGGAGAAACTGCTGTCCGGTGATTTAAAAGAAAACAGAAAACCTGTGAGCAATCTGAAAAACACTCTGTTCTATGTCTGCCCTACCTGTGGAAATCTTGTCACTTCCATGGCAGAAGTCAGCATTTCCTGCTGCGGAAAGAAATTGACTCCTTTGCAGCCACAGAAAGCAGATGAAACCCAGCGGCTGTCCGTTGAACTGATCGAAAACGACTATTTTATCAGCAGCGAACATCCAATGACCCGGAAACATTACATCTCTTTTGTTGCTCTGCTCAGCGGTGACAGCATTATGCTGCGCAAACAGTACCCGGAATGGAATCTGCAGGTTCGTATCCCTAAATTTTCCCGTGGACGACTGCTGTGGTATTGCAGCGAACATGGACTGTTCTATCAGGAGGTATAACAATGGCACAGGAAATTTCCTTCACTCCCTTAGACCTGCAAACATGGAATCGCGGTCAGATGTTTTACTATTTTGCGAAAATGGCTCCTACGGGCTACTCTCTCACCGTCGATGTGGATGTGACCCACATGCGTTCTGTATTGAAAAACGCCGGAATGAAGTTCTTCCCGGCGTATCTTTGGCTGGTCACCAAATGCTTGAATCAGCAGATCGAATTTAAAGTGGCTGAGAAAAATGGGCAGTTGGGCTATTACAATACCCTGACACCGTTTTATGCTACCTTCCATGAAGATGATCAAACCTTTTCACTGATGTGGACAAGCTATGATGAGGATTTCTGCACATTCCATCAGAATTATTTGGAGAATCAGCAGAAATACGGAAAGCAGCATGGCGTTTTGTCACAGGCAGGACAGCTTCCGCCTGAAAACGCATATACAGTTTCCTGTGTTCCGTGGATCCCATTCAAGCACTTTGCTGTCCATTCCTATGAAAACAAAGCATACTACTTCCCGTCTGTGGAGAGTGGAAAGTTTTATGAGAAAGACAGAAAACTGCTCATGCCCTTGTCCATGACCTGCCATCATGCCACTACTGATGGCTACCATATCGATCAGTTTTTACAGGCGTTCCAGCATGGCGCTGACCATTTCGAAGAATATATCCAGAGATAATTTCTCATCGATCGCAGCTGAGTGGCTTGTTTGACTTTCCCTCAAAAGAAGCGTATAATCAAACAGAATCATTAAAACAGCTGTTTGAAATGGAGAGAAATTATGTTAGGTGTTTTCGTAAATATCATCACCATCATCATCGGTTCCAGCGTTGGTTTGCTTTTCAAGAAGGGAATCCCTACCAAAGTAAGCGATGCTGTCATGCTTGGCTTAGGTGCTTGTTCTCTGTATATCGGCTTTTCCGGAAGCCTTTGCGGCGAAAATGTGCTGATTTTGATCGCTTCCATCGTGTTGGGTGTTATTGTCGGTACCTTGTTGGACATCGATGGCGCAATCAATCGAATGGCTGCTAAGGTCGAAAACAAATTCAAAAAAGAAGGCTCTAACGTTTCCATTGCAGAAGGTTTGGTTTCTGCTACCCTGTTGTTCTGCGTCGGCTCCATGACCGTCACCGGCTCTCTGCAGGCAGGTCTTGTGGGCGATTACTCCATTATGTACACCAAATCCATGCTGGACTTGATCGCATCCATGATGTTGACATCCAGCCTCGGTATCGGTGTCATGTTCTCGGCTGTTTCCGTTCTCATCATTCAAGGCGGATTGGTTCTTCTTGCTGATTTGATCGCACCGTTTATCAGTACCGGTGCAATCAACGAGATGACCTGTGCCGGTTCTTTGCTGATCATTATGATCGGTACCAATCTGATGGGCATGACCAAAATCAAAGTGGCAGACTTCCTGCCTGCTATCCTCTTTGCTCCGATCATTTACAATATCGCTGCTTGGCTTGGAAGCATTTTCACTTTCTTGGCTTAAAAAACACAAAGCTCCTATGAACGGAATGTTCATAGGAGCTTTTCTATTGGCTTGATCAGTTCTCTTTATCCTGCTTGATTTTGCGGAAATAAGAACTCATTTCATCGGCAAGTCCTGCCAAGCGGTTTAACAGTTTGGAGTAGTCGTTGAGCATTTCATCGTCTTTATAATACGGATAAACGATGTCGTGGTCGATTTCGCTCCAACCTTCCTCAAACAAAGTTCTGCCCTGAATCTCCACATAATATCCTTTGTATTTCACGATATAGTGGAGAGAACGGTAGATGCCACCGGTGATGATATCGATCTCATTTTCATCGTAGATACGGCTGTCACCGCCGCGTTTATAAACCTTTGGCTTCTCTGCCAAATAGTAGTGCTCTGCGTTGTCGTCAAAGTCAGCCAAACGGTCCACGATGTACTGCGATGGGTCATTTTCAAAGCGAGTGGTGATATAGCGATGGAAATGGATCCAGTCTTCACGATACAGGAAGAACACACGGATGCCGATCAGATCTGTGACAAACTTGTGGAAATTGGTATGATCCAAAGCCGCAAATTTTTCCGGATTTTCCTTGCGTTTGCGAATGACTTTTTCCAGCAGATGGCCTGTATCTTTGGTTCGGTAACGGTAGGAGTGAATGCCCGCCTTATCGATATCATAGAGATAATCGTCGATAAAGTCCTTGCCCAAATCGTGCATGAGGACTTCGATCTTCTCGTACTCCTCTTTGATTTTCAGCAGTTCCACCCAAGAGATATTGGCATCCAGCAAATCCTGTTCAGCAATGTTGTATGTGCTTAAAAACTGTTCTTTTTCCATGGTATCACCTCCGATTTAGCGGATTTCAAGGGGAGTTTTACTGTTCACGGAAGATGATTTCGCCGGTTTCAGCGTTCATTCCGTCAACGATAGCCAGAGATTCCAGATGGTAGCCCAAATTGCGGATCACGCGGCCGCCAACCTGAAAACCTTTTTCAATAACGATACCCAAACCTTCAATGCTTGCGCCTGCGGATTCTGCAATGGAGATCAGACCCTGCAGTGCACAACCGTTTGCCAGGAAGTCGTCGATGATCAGCAGGTGGTCGTCACTGCTGAGGAAGCGTTTGGATACAATGACCTGGTTTTTATTCTTATGGGTGAAAGATTCAACTTCTGC
This sequence comes from Negativibacillus sp., assembly GCA_045633085.1. Taxonomy (GTDB): domain Bacteria; phylum Bacillota; class Clostridia; order Oscillospirales; family Ruminococcaceae; genus Negativibacillus. The sequence goes on from JAZQXX010000179.1 coordinate 3,302, forward strand.
AACGTACATATCGCCTTCGATGTTGATGGATTTGGATTTCTTCGCAAATACCATAGGAACACCGAATTCTTTTGCAACAAAGGCAGCAATACCAATGCCGGAAGCTTCGATGGTCATTACTTTGGTAACATGTTTATCAGCGTAACGGCGTTTGAACTCTCTGCCGATTTCCTCCATCAGGCTGATATCCATCTGATGATTCAAAAAGCTGTCCACTTTCAGAACATTGCCTTCTTTTACGATACCGTCTTTAACGATTCTTTCTTCTAAAAAGTTCATAATAACACCTCTGCAGAATAGTGATTGATCAATAAGATTTGATGTAAAAATTGTAACATAGAATTGAAACAAAGTAAACCTTGTGTTCTTTGTTTCGATTTTCTCAGATGCATTTTGCGAGGCAGAAGTCAAAGCCAACGGATTGCCGTTGAAAGCTTCTGTCACCTATGATATACTGAAATTACAAATCATCATAAAAGAGGCGACTATTTATGCTTCCAACACTATTTGATTTTTTACGTACTCTGTTTCTCCTGTTTCTTGCCGCTGTTTTCATGGGCGGTACTGATATTCGATTCCATAGCAAACCTAAGGAGCACCAGACCCGCATTGCCTGCATCGGTGACAGTATCACCTACGGCACTGCCATTCCTAATGTATTCCGCCACTGCTATCCTGCTCAGCTGAAGCGCATGCTTGGTCCTGACTACCATGTGGCTAACTTCGGTTTCAACGGAAAAACAGCCATCGATCTCAATGAAAATTCCTTCCGAAAAACCAAGCAGTATCGCTTAAGTTTGGAATATCAACCGCAAATCGCCATCATAATGATTGGCACAAACGACAGCAAGACTTTCAACTGGCCGGGTCGAAAACTGTTCAAAGCACAGTATCGAAGCCTGCTGCAATCCTATCTCGACTTGGATTCCCACCCACAAATCATACTTTGCACACCAAACTCCATTTACCATCCTCGTCGTCAGACGGACGTTGAGTACAATTATGACATCGACAAAGATCATCTTTTGATCGCCTGCGATGTTGTAAAGGAAGTGGCGACTGAGCTTCATTTGGATTGTATCGATATGTATCCTGTCACCGCCAACCATCCGGAATGGTATCGCTTCGACGGTATCCACCCCGACCAACACGGCGCACACGCCATCGCAACAGAAGTATTCCAGCTTTTGCAGAAAAAACTGAATCTTTAAATGAAACAACCCCTCCATGTGAAAACATGGAGGGGTTTATTTGTTATATGTTATTTTACAACGGCAATATGCTCAAATCCGTAATGACGGCAAATGGACAGTGCTGTTTCGCCGATGATCTCACCGGGTACCGCAACCGGGATTGCCGGCGGACAGGATACGGTCGGCGCCGCACAGATTCTTCCAAGCGCAGAATCCAGCGGAACGATTTCATGTTTGCTGAACAAAGCCTTGCGAATACTCATAGCCGATGTAGACTTCGCAAAAGGCAGTGGCTCCCTGTCCTCGTACGGACGCTGATTGTCGCCCAAGGCAGCCAAAAGTTTTGCAAAATCATGATCACTGTTTTCCGGTGTTGCCATCAGAACAAGGAACTCCGGATCCGCATATTCGCACTCAATGGCATGAGCTCGCAGCTGTTCCGCAAGTTCTATACCACTCACTCCTACCGGTGCATGGATGGTGATGCGCAGAGGATCGGTTTCTTCCACCTTCCAGCCTTTTTCACGAAGCTGGCTGCGGATCTGCTGCAGCTTCACGCAGGTTTTCGCCAGTCGCTCTCTGTAACTGTGAGCAAGATAACGGTTGCAGCGATCCAACGACGCCATGATGAGATAAGAAGGACTGGTTGAACCGAAAATCTCCATGGCCTGTTTTGCATCATCTGCAAAGTTTGCCGGTGCCTGTTTGCTGATTTGCAGATAAGCTCCGCCGGTCAGCACAGGCAGCGTTTTGTGGGCAGAATCGCAGCAGATATCTGCTCCCAAATCGATAGGATGGAGAGATTGTTCCAAAAAATGCAGATAGGCACCATGGGCATTATCTACTGCAAGAAGAACACCGTGACGGTGGCACACCTCGGCCAATCCGCGAATATCCGCCAAACCACCAACATAGTCCGGGCTTGTCACATAGACTGCCTCCGGAGTCCGTTCCATGGTTTCCAGCTGTTTTTCCAGCATTTCTGCGGAAATTTTGCAACTGCACAGCGAACGGGAATCCCCTTCCGGCCACAGCCACTCCACATCCATATCCAACAGTGCTGCACCGTAAATAAAGGCTTTATGTACGTTTCTTGCAGCAAGGATCAGAGGCTTTTCTGTTTCGCAGGTTGTTGCGATCAAATGAAGCATCGCACGAATGCACTGACTGCTGCCTTCTGTAGAAAACAGCGTACGTGCTGTTCCGAACAGCTCCGTCGCCACAGCTTCACTTTCGGCAATGATGCCTTCTGCCTCATAGAGCGCATCAGCACCTTTTACCTCGGTGATATCAAATCTTTCAAAATCCCATAAAGCTCCGGCGCCTTTATGCCCCGGCATATGAAAGCGAGTGATATCGCTGTTGCCGTACTGCTCCAAAAAATTGCTGATCGGAGTTTTACAGTCCTGCATCTTCTGCAACCTTCATCATGATGGCACATTCCATACGTTTTTTGAACAGTTCACAGCCTGGTTCATAAATACCGCGGATGCTGCCGCTTGCATGGTATGCATTAGCTGCACAGCCACCGGAACAGTAAAGTTTTGCCCAGCAGTCTTTGCAGTCTTCGCGAGAGTATGCATTGCAGCTGCGGAATTCTTCGCGCAGGTCTTCGTTGGTAACGCCGGTGAAAATATTGCCCAGTTTGTATTTTTCTTCACCTACAAACTGGTGGCATGGGTACAGGTCACCCCATGGAGTTACTGCCATGTATTCGGTGCCGGAACCGCAGCCGGAGATACGTTTGTAAACGCAAGGACCGTTGGTCAGATCGATCATATAGTGGTAGAAGGTAATTGGCTTGCCTTCCTTCTGTCTGCGGAGCATGTCTTTCGCAAGGATCTCGTAGTGTTCTTTGACGATCTCGAGATCTTCCGGAGTCAGCGCAGCAGGATCGTTTGGGGCAGTAACAACAGGCTCCATGCTCAGTTCGGTAAAACCAAGGTCTGCCATGTGGAAGACGTCTTTGGTAAAGTCAGGGTTAGCGTGGGTAAAGGTACCGCGCATATAGTAGTCTTTACCGCCACGGGAAGCCACCATCTTCTGGAATTTTGGAACGATTCGATCGTAGGAACCAATACCTGCGTAGTCCACGCGGGTCAGGTCGTTGATTTCTTTTCTGCCGTCCAGAGAAAGGACCACGTTGCTCATTTCGCGGTTTGCGAAGTCGATCACATCATCGTCGATGAGCATACCGTTGGTGGTCAAAGTGAAGCGGAAGTTTTTGTTGCATTCTTTTTCGCGTACGCGAGCGTAAGCAACCAGCTTTTTCACCACATCCCAGTTCATCAGAGGTTCACCGCCGAAGAAGTCTACCTCCAGATTGTAACGCTCACCGGAATTTTCAATGAGGAAGTCCAGCGCACGTTTGCCCACTTCCAGGCTCATGAGAGCACGGTCGCCGTGGTATTTACCCTGAGATGCAAAGCAGTAAGCACAGTTCAGGTTGCAGGTATGTGCTACATGGAGGCAAAGCGCTTTGATCACGTTGCCGCTGCGCTCTTTGAAGGTACCTGCTAAATCAGCGAAGGTATCTTCTGCCCAGAGTTTTCCCATTTCTTTTAAAGTTTTGATATCCTGATAGCAAAGACGCAGCTCGTTTTCGTCTACATCGTCACGATGGCCGTACTTCTCCAACAGCTCCGCTACGATTTCATCTTCAGACTTTTCAGGAAACAGGGCGATCATATCGTAAGCCACTTCATCCACAGAATGAACGGAACCGGAACAACTGTCCAGCACGATATTAAAACCGTTAAGTTTGTACTGATGTACCATATGAATTTTCTCCCCTATATCGGAATGATAAGCACAAAAAATGCTGCCCTAATTGGCAGCATTTTTGCTAATCACAGATTATTTGTTGGTGTTTTCGCATTTCTGGTTAGCTACACCGCAGCTGGTTTTGCAAGCGGACTGGCAGGAAGTCTGGCATTCGCCGCAGCCACCGTTTTTGCAGGATTTGCAGAGATCACGAGTTTCAAGAGTTTTAATTCTTTCCATAATTCATTCTCCTTTTTATTTCTCAAACTACCCTATCTTACAATAGGCTACTATAAAAATACCATATTCTACGAATTCGGTCAAGAATTTGGATGATATTTTTGGAAAGCACTCTTCCATTTTTGTACTTTTTCTTAGGATTTTACCTTCAGATGATCCGGTGTGATGATTGGAGTCAACAGCAAAACTGCGATACCTACAGAAATTTCACCCAGTGCTTCCAGCCAGAAGAGCATCTGTACATTGGTGAATTCCAGGCCCAAAACAGTGACCACGATATCCGGGTAAGCAGCAACAAAGCTGGTACCCAGCATCATACCTAAGAAGCTGGCGATGTTCACTACCAACGTATGGAAGGCTATGTAGTTGGTCTGGTCCTCTTCCGGTAGATTGATGAAAGCCATATTTGCATAGGCAACGTTGCAGCCTACACCGATAAAATGCTGGATCAATCTCAAGGTCGGCAGCAGCCAAACATAGTTTGCTGCTGTAACACAGGAATACATCAGATTGGTTGGGCAAAGCATCATCGCGCCGATGGCAAAGGTAGTGAACCAGCCTTTAGCGCGGAGGAAACGATTCCACAGAGGCAGGAAGACCAGCAGGAAGAACGGATAGAACATATTGATCACGTAAATGAAGGAATAAGTCACCCCTACATCATTGATCAAGTAGTAGTTCAACGTGGATTGCGGTGCATTGATACAGAAAGTCCACACGAAAACGATGGCCATGGTAATGGCAAATTTCTTGTGTGTAAACGGTTTGGTGACAATATGACGCAGTCGAGGCAGGTCCTTGCTGCGACTGTAAGGATACTCTTTCGGCAAAGAAAGCACGATAACATCCAAAATAGCCAACGCATACGCAACATAACGGAACAGAATGATGATGGTATTTTCAAAGGCTGAACCGCTGAGTGCGTCTGCGACCATACTGGACAACAAGGCTGCACCGCAGCCGATAAAAGCTGTGATCAGCTGATTTTGGCTGAAATAGTTTGCACGGACATCTTCCGGAATAAATTTGACCTGCCAAACGGAATAGCCACTGGTAAACAGCGCATTGATGATATTGGCAGAAAAGACGATGAGCACAAACAGCGTCATCTTCAGTGTAGGGTCACTGACAAACTTCGGAAGAATGGTGATACCCATGATATTCAGCGTGTAGTACAGAATGCGGCTGCCCGCGAGCAGCCATTTTCTCCGTTGGAAGCGTTCCAAAATGCTCGGAGAGAAAATACTGAAGCAGTTTGCGATATATGGTACAAAGGTCAGAATACCGATGTTGACGATGTTGATGCCGTTGGTCATCAGGAAGCTGGTATAGAACAAACCGGTGGTCAACCAGTTGATAACAGACACAAGCAGCGCCGATAAAATCATACAGCTGCGTCCTTTGGCAAGGTCATCACGAAAATGGAACAATTCACTAAACGTAGAATTGCGCAGTAGAGTCATAAGAATCCCTCTTTTACGAAGTCATATGGTTTAAGCAGTTTTACCTTGCCGTTATTATAGCACATCTTCCTGTTTTTTCATAGAGAAAGAAAAATCCCACAGACAGCACGTTTGCAATCTGTGGGATGAATCTAATCGTTATTTTTGGGCTCGTGGCGTTCGCGAAGTATGTTAACCTGTTCTTTGATGGCTGTGACATCTTCAGAACTGATGTGTTTGTCACTGTAACGGGCAAGAATGTAGGTCTGACGAATGTTCTGAACCTCATCTTTACCGAAACGGCGGCTGACACGGTGAGAAATCATCTCACTGGTAAACGATTCCGGGAATTTGTAATCCAGCTTCTTGCAGAGATGCAGGAAACGACGGTAGTAGTAACGAACTGCCAAACGAGGATCTTTCGGCGGGAGAATGTCCACCGGCACTTTTTCCTCGATTTTCTTATCGTTCGGAATGCTGCGGCGTGTTTCTTTGACTGCGGTCTGTGTCTTGAAGCCACTGCCGCGTTTGCGCCAGCGGATGATCGCCAGAACCACAGCAACACCGATAATAAACAAACAAATCTGCAGAATGAGTACAGCAGGGCTTTCCTCATTCATGCTCTGTTCGATCTGCTGATAAAACGCTTCGTCGTGGAAGTCGCCAGGACGGAATTTATTGTGCTGTTCGGTACGTTTGTAGTCCACGAAAATCATCTTGAAGAAGCTGTCCATGAGATAGCCCAGATAAGCCAAACCCATTGCAATGTAGACGCTCAGCGGTTCAAATAGAGTTTCGTAAATCCAAGTCCAGCAGTTAGACAGGAAGTTCAGCACAGATTTGGAGGTCAGCAGCGCTGCCAAAGCCAAAGAGCCTGCAAGCTGCAGAGCATTGCTGACGATAAAGCGTTTGTTGTGCAGTACGGCAGGATTCTGTCGAAGCAGACGCATCAGCAGCACATTGGCAAAGAGGAACAGCAGAATAAACGGTACCACATAGCGCAGACCAATGAACATACCGAAGAGGAAGAAGCAGATAAAGGATGCCACCAAACCCCAACGGAACAGCAAGGACTGCTGCTCGGAATCCAGTGTAAAGTGTCGTTCCTTGATGATCATGAAGACATAGAATGCCGGCATGAACAGTGCGATTCCGGTACCGATACCCTGTGCAAAGAACAGCACCAAAATCAGCAAAGGAACAGACCAATAGCGGTATTTTTTATCCTTCTCGTCCAGTCGGTAAGAAACCGTACCTGCCAAAGCGCAAAGAATCGCAGGGATCAAGCTTTCGACACCGGTGAACGCAACCGACATGATGCAGTTGCCAAGAACGAAGTACAGAGATACTTCTGTCAGCAGTTTTAAGAAGAAGCAAAGGATCATGCGCTCACCTCCTCATCAGGACGGTAGCTCTGCTGATTACCCAAAATATCCGGGGTCAGCACACAAACAGAGCCATAGGATTTGCGGCGCAGTTCTCGCAGTTCAAACTGCCATTCGTCATCTTCGTACGGGGTGATAACGATGAAGCTGCTGCCTCTGTCAGCCTGCATCTGCGCACGTTCCAACACGCGGGAGAAATCGCTGGTTGCATAGTTCATCGCACGACCCAAACCTTCCATCAGATGATTGAAGTGGGTTTCACCCAAACCGGAACCGATATTGGACCAAGTACCTGCATAACCGGTAATGGTCGCGTTGGTGAAGAAGTTGTATTTGATACGCTTTTCTTCGAGATATTCGCAGACTGCACGGGTCAAACGGTAGCAGTCCTCGATACGAGCAAGACTTTCGTCGGTCAAGTGAGTGGTTTTGATGTTCAGCAGAATGGTCGCAGACAAATCGAGGGTATGGTCATAATTTTTGACCATCATTTGACCCAGACGGCAGGTCTGCTTCCAGCTGATGGCACGCATCGGCTCACGGCCGGTGTACTCGCTGAAACCGATGGTCAACATCGGATCTTCCAAAATGAAGCGATTGACGGACATATCACCCAAGTAGTCGCCCAGCATCTGATCGAGGTTGGAGCAGCGAACTTCATCAGGAATGACCACCACTTCTTCGCGGACTGGGAAGTATTTTTCGTGTTCCTCCAAACCGAGGAAGTCACCGCCGTAGATGATGGCCGGTCGAAAATGATGACTGCCGCGTTTCGGCAGAGAAGCTTCGATCTCACGAGTGTAGATCTCGTTGCCCATCATGTAGAAACGGCTGATAAGCTGCACGTCCGTGGCACCGTGGAACAGTTCGTCTGCCTCCATGTGCAGGTCGATATCCGGTGGAAAATGTTCCAGCATACGCACGTTTGGCACCATCATCCGTTTGTGGTTTTCCACCGTAGTGGTGATGGTGAATTTTTCGCCGGGAGATACCAAATTTTTGGACACCTCACAGCGATAGTAAAGGCGATGGACTGCTCTCGGTCCTGTGCAAATCTGCAAGACGAGCAGAGTCACCGCAAGAGCTGCCATGAATACGATCACAGGCTCAGCTCCTTTCTACTTGATGCGTTCCAGTGGAACAGGGATCTCGTCGAGGATCTTGCGGATGTAAGCTTCGGTATCGTTGCTGCGGGTGGAAGCGGAAGCAACACGATGAGCCAGTACGTGTGGAGCTACGAAGCGAACGTCTTCTGGCAGAACGTAGTCACGGCCGTTGAGAGCAGCAGTAACCTGAGATGCTTTGTACAGTGCGATAGCACCACGGGTGGAAACGCCTGCAGTGAAGCGGCTTTCGGTACGGGTTCTCTGAACGATGTCCATCAGATAACCAGCTACTTCGTCGGAGAATTTAACATCATGGTAGCCGTGTTTCAGTTCCTCGATTTCTTCTTTGGAAAT
>JAZQXX010000180.1:0-4574 GCA_045633085.1 Negativibacillus sp.
GGTGTTGGGCGTTTCCAACTTCTCCAAATACTTCGATTCCTTCGGCTTGACCGAAGTGACTGGCATTGACCTGCCGGGTGAGGCAACCGGTATCTATCACGCAGAATCTAATATGGGTATCGCAGAGCTGTCTTCTTCTGCCTTCGGTCAGACCTTTAAGGTTACTCCGATCCAGATGATCACCGCAGCTTCCGCAACCATCAACGGCGGCTATCTGGTGCAGCCTTATGTAGTGAAACAAATCGTAGATGCCGACAAAAACATCGTCGAGAGCTACGAACCGAAAGTAAAACGTCAGGTTGTCAGCGATGAAACCTCCGAGATCATGCAGGAAATGGGCGAAATCGTAGTTGCCACCGATGAAGGTTCCGGCCGAAATGCCCGCATTGAGGGCTACCGTATCGGCGGTAAAACCGGTACCGGTGAAAAGCTGGATAACTTCGTTGACGGCGAACAGGTTGTAGAATATGTATTCTCCTTCTTCGCGTATCTGCCGGCAGATGACCCGGAATATGCGATCCTTGTTACACTGGATGAACCGGTGGTCGGCGATGCACAGTCTTCTACTGTAGCAGTACCTATCGTTGCTGCACTGTTGGAAGACATTATTCCTTATCTGGGCATTGAACCAAGCTACACCGAAACCGACGAAGAAGGCGATGGCACAGTAGTCGTTCCATATCTGATCGATGAAAGACCGCACGAAGCTCAGATCTATCTCCGTCAGAGAGGTCTGAACACCGAGATCATCGGTGAGGGTGCGACCGTTATCAAACAGATTCCGGAAAATCCAACCAGGCTGCCAAAAGGCGGCACCGTTATTCTTTACACTGATGACAGTGCAGTCAGCTCCATGGCGAAGGTTCCGAATGTTATTGGCAAGACCGCACAGGAAGCAAATCAAATGATCATCAATGCCGGTCTGAACATTCAGATCCAGGGTCAGGATCTGGAAGGCAGCAAGACCATTGTTGTGGCTCAGGATCCACCGGGTGACAGCAACGTCGAGATCGGTTCTGTGGTGACCATCCACTTTGTAGAACCGAAACCGCAAGAATAAGCACAAAAATAGCACAGGATTTGACAAAATACAGGGGACAGAAATCGTACAATAAAGTCTGAATTCTGCCCCCTGTGTCTTTTTTAGGGGGCACATATGAGGTGTGCAGTATGAAATGCAGTCAAATTCTGAACCGTCCTGTGAAGCAGGATATGGAGATTTCCGGCCTGACTCAGGACAGCCGACAGGTCTGTCCCGGCGATTTGTTCTTCTGCCATGGAACAGGAGAACAGGCAAAAACTTACTGTGAGGAAGCCCTTGCAAAAGGTGCTGCAGCTATTGTCAGCGGCGAAGAGGCCGAAGCTGTCATCGTGGTCGACGACCCGCGCAAAGAGTATGCGCTGGCCTGTCAGCGATTTTGGGGTGACCCGCAGGAAGGACTGAAGCTGATCGCAGTCACAGGCACCAACGGAAAAAGTTCCGTGGCATGGCAGCTGCAGCATGTCTTGAACAGCTGCGGCAAACCCTGCGGCTTGATCGGTACCATCTGCTGCAAGTTCGCAGATAGGGAAATCCCCTCCGCCTACACTACCCCGGATGCAGGTCAGCTGTATCCTTTGCTGGCTCAAATGAAGTCCGCAGGCTGCACTTATGTGGTGCTGGAAGCGTCCTCGCAGGCCATCGCGCAGCAGCGTTTGGCAGGTTTGAATTTCGAGTTGGGGGTTTTTACGAACCTATCCCGAGATCATCTCGATCAGCACGGTACCATAGAGCAATATTATGATGTAAAGCAAAGTATCTTTACATGGTGCAAGCGGGCACTCAGCAATTATGATGACAAATATGGCTTAAAAATAAGGGATAAATACAATGGTGCAAGTTATTCCCTTTACAGTGATGTTGCGGACTACACCGTTTACCAACGCTTATGTGGTTCATTCGGCAGCCGTTTTTGTCTGGTTGGGGGTCGAGAAATCGCTCGAATCAGCCTCAAACGACCCGGAGATTTCATCGCAAGCAATGCGGTGGCAGCTGTATCGGCAGCGCATTGCTTGGGTGTGTCATTGGAAGCGGCAGCAGCGGCTTTGAGCAGCTGTCCAGAGATTCCGGGCAGAGCTGAGCACATCAATTGCGGCGATTTTTCCGTTCTCATCGACTATGCTCACAGCTCCGACGGAGTCGAAAACATCCTTCAGCTTGCCCATCTGCTGGAGCCAAAGCATATTTACGTTGTCTTTGGTTGTGCCGGTGAACGGGACCGTGGTGATCGTCCGCTGATGGCGAAAGCGGTGCTGCGTCATGCAGATCGAGCTATTTTCACTGCTGACAATCCACGCAGGGAATCGTGGAAGCAGATTTGCGCTGACTTGAATTGCCATGACAGTCGGCTGGAATATCAGTACGACCGCCGCTGTGCCATCGAAACAGCACTGAGCTGGTGCGAAGCCGGTGATTTGCTGCTTCTGCTGGGAAAAGGTCACGAGGATTATCAGGTGTTGGATAACCGAACCGTGCACTTCTCGGAACGGCAGATTCTTTCAGAATTTTGTCAGAAGAAAACGGGAAATCCATTGAAATAAGCAAGGAATTTCTTTATAATAAATAAGATAGACTATAATAGATTGGTGGAATGAAAAATGAAACCTCTTAAAATAAAAGACATTGCGGCAGCAGTCGGTTTTGACTGTTGTGATGAAACCCTCATCGAACGCATCGAAACCGATTCCCGAACCATTAGCGAAGGTAGTATGTTCGTGGCTTTGCGTGGTGAGATCTTCGACGGACACAAATATGTTGCCTCTGCGCTGGAAAAAGGTGCGGCTTACGCTTTGGTCGACAACGGTGACGAAAGCGACTCCCGCTTGATTTTCTGCAAAGATACCGAGCAGGGATTCCTAGATATCGCAGGAGCTTACCGCGATCAGTTTGAGGTGAAACTGGTGGGCATCACCGGTTCCGTAGGCAAGACCACAACCAAAGAAATGATCGCTGCGGTACTGGAAAGCAAATTCAATACCCTGAAAAATGAGGGTAACCTCAACAACCGCGTGGGTATGCCAAAAACCCTGTTCAATCTCAACGATGAGCACGAATGTGCGGTCATCGAAATGGGCATGAACCAGTTCGGCGAGATTTCCGACTTGACCCGCCGTGCAAAACCGGATGTTGCGGTCATCACCAACATCGGCGTACAGCACATCGAGTTTCTCGGCAGCCGTGAAGGCATTCTGAAAGCAAAAATGGAAATTCGTGAAGGCATGAAAGCCGGTTCTCCGCTGATCCTCTGCGGTGACGATGACCTGCTGGGCGCCTTCGAGGATGAAAACTTCCGTATCATCCGCTATGGCATCGACAACAAATCCTGTCCGATCACCGCAGAAGACGTGGTGGAATCCGTAGGTGAAACCCGCTTTGTTCTCTGTGCAAACGGCAAGAAAATGCCAGCTCGCATTCCTACCTTCGGTCGCCACAACGTACTCAACGCACTGGCAGCTTACGCAGTGGGCAAGGAGTTCGGCATGGATGATGAGGACATTATTTCTGCACTGAACAACTACGTTCCATCCGGTATGCGTCAGCGCGTGGTAGATTTCAAAGACATGACCGTCGTGGAAGACTGCTACAACTGCGGTCCGGACTCCCTGAAAGCGGCTATTTCCGCATTCTCCACCATGCCATGTGACGGTAGAAAAATCATGATCCTCGGCGATATGCTGGAGCTTGGTGACTACGCAAATCAGCTGCACTATGACTGCGGTCAGTGGGCAGGGGAGAAAGGCATCGACCATATCTTCTGCTGCGGTGAACTGAGCCAGCATACATACAAAGGCTTCCTTGAACACGGAGGCAAAAGCGCAGAACATTATTTGCTGCGCGACGACATGGGTGAGAAGATCCTCCATGCCATCAAAAACAATGAAATCAAAAGCGGTGACATTCTGTGGTTCAAAGCAAGCCACGGTGTACACCTTGAGGACATTATCAAACGTATCTACGAGGAGTGTTAAAGTATGGATATCCTGAGCTTGGGTATCGCCGTTGTAGCGGCATTCGTTATTACCGCACTGTCCGGTAAATTCATTATCCCTTTCCTGAGAAAACTGAAATTTGGTCAGACTATTCTGGAAGACGGTCCGACCTGGCATAAAGCAAAACAGGGCACCCCAACCATGGGCGGTATGATGTTCATTCTGGGCATCGTGGTGGCTGCAGTTGTTGGTCTTGTGACCATGAACATGAACGGCAGCAGCACCGGTTCTCTCAATCAGCTGCACCTGCTCGCAGGGCTTGTTATGGCAACTGCCTTCGGTGCTCTCGGTTTTGCCGATGACTACGTAAAAGTCGTGAAAAAACAGAACCTTGGTCTGACCGCAAAACAGAAAATGGCCGGTCAGTTGCTGATCTCCATTCTTTATCTGGCAGTTCTCCACTTCAGCGGTGCAACTTCCACCATTCTACAGATCCCATTCTTCGGTCAGCTGGACATCGGCTTCTTCTACTATCCGCTGATGGTGTTCATTATCGTAGGTACTGTTAACGCAGTAAACCTGACCGACGGTGTTGACGGTCTGTG
>JAZQXX010000181.1:0-3317 GCA_045633085.1 Negativibacillus sp.
GGACCTCAGAAACACCTTCCTCGGTTTGATTCTTCCCTCCGTCACCTCCGTTTTCTATATTTATCTGCTGAAGGAGAACTTCTCCCAGATTCCCGATGAGCTTTACTACGCGGCAAAGGCGGACGGAACCTCCGATTTCAAGTACCTCATGAAGGTGACGCTGCCCATCTGCAAGCCCACCGTGGTCACCATCACCATTCTGAAGGTCATCGAATGCTGGAACTCCTATGTGTGGCCCCGGCTGGTCACCGATGACGAGGCCTATTTCCTCGTCTCCAACGGAATCCAATCCATCCGTGAAAACGGATTTGGCCGCGAAAACATCCCGGCCATGATGGCGGCGGTGGTGGTCATTTCCATTCCGCTGATCGTGCTGTTCCTTCTGTTCCATAAGAAAATCATGGAAGGTGTATCGAGAGGAGGTACCAAAGGATGATGAAGAAACTTTCTCTCTTACTGGCTTCACTGATGATTTTGCTGAGCTTCAGTGGCTGCCACGGCTCCCGCGGTCTGCCGTCCTTTGAGATTCCACAGGAGTTCGACAGCTCCCGTCAGTACGAGCTGACCTTTTGGGCAAAAAACGACACCAATAAGACTCAGACCATGATCTATGAGCAGGCCATCGCGGACTTTGAGGAGCTGTATCCGAACATCAAGGTCAACCTCCGTCTGTATACGGACTATGGTCGAATCTACAACGATGTCATCACCAACATCTCCACAAACACCACGCCAAATGTCTGCATCACCTACCCGGACCACATTGCTACCTATCTGACCGGCAGCAACTCCGTAGTCAGCCTAGAAGAACTACTGACCCACGAAACCTACGGCTTAGGCGGCAGCGAAGTACGCTTTGATTCCCCAACTGCAGAAGAAATCGTGCCGCAGTTTTTGGAGGAGTGCGTCATCGACGGTGAGCACTATGCTCTGCCGTATATGCGTTCCACCGAGGCTTGCTACATCAACGTGACCATGCTGGAGAAGCTGGGTTATGAGCTGCCAGAACAGCTGACCTGGGACTTCATCTGGGAAGTGGCAGACAAAGCCGCTGAGAAAAATGCCGACGGCACTTATAAAGCCAACGGACAGAATGTCATGATTCCGTTCATCTACAAGTCTACCGACAACATGATGATCCAAATGCTGCAGCAGAAACAGGCCGGCTACTCCACCGAAGAAGGAGACATCCTGCTCTTCAATGACACCACCGAGGAACTGCTCTGCAACATTGCCGACCATGTGAAGCTGGGTGCTTTCTCCACCTTTAAAATCTCCAGCTACCCTGCAAACTTCCTCAACGCAGGACAGTGTATCTTTGCAGTCGACTCCACCGCAGGTGCTACCTGGATGGGCAGCCATGCTCCGCTGTCCGACATCAGTGCTGACAAATTCGTAGAATTTGAAACTGCAGTCCGCACCATTCCGCAGTTTGACCCGGAAAATCCGCAGATGATCTCACAGGGTCCATCGGTCTGCATCTTTAACAAGGAAGATCCGCAGGAAGTTCTGGCCAGCTGGCTGTTCACCCAGTATCTGCTGACCAACGAGGTGCAGATCGCCTACGCAGGTACCGAGGGCTATGTTCCGGTCACTTCCAAAGCACAGGATTCCGCAGAGTATCAGGACTATCTCTCCCGCAGCGGTGAGGACGATGAGCATTACTACAACATCAAAATCGAAGCTTCTCAGCTGCTGCTGGACAACGTGGAGCATACCTTCACCACCGCAGTATTCAACGGTTCGGCTTCTCTCCGTGATGCGGCAGGTCAGCTCATCGAAAACACCACCAAATCCATCCGACGCAAGGAAACTGTCGATGAAGCCTACATGAACAAGCTCTTCGACGACGTCAACTCCCTTTACCGCTTGGATCAGATCAGCGGACGGGGAGCTGTGGATGTGGAAGCAGATCTGGGACCTCTGCCGACAGAATCTGTCATCCTGCTGGCAGTTCTTGTTTTGGCTTGGCTGCTGATGGGGCTTTATGTGCTCTGGAATCATCGAAAACAAAAAAGATTGTAAAATCAGCTGACAAGACAGTTGATTTTCAAAAAATTTGATGTATAATACAGGTAGCACAAAGATACCATGCTGTGTCTGTGCATTTGGTTCATATTTTTATAAAGGAGACTTGAAACATGAAAAAACTGCTTGCTCTGCTGATGGCTGGCGTTATGGCATTCTCCATGGCTGCTTGCTCCAACGGCAAAACCAAAGATGTACATGCAAAATCTGAAGGCGTTATGACTTACGAAGAATACGCTGCTGCTGAACTGGACAGCGAAGTGTGCATCGAAGCATTCGTACAGGACAAACAGTCCTGGTGGCAGGATCAAGCTACCGTTTACGCACAGGATAAAGACGGTGCTTACTTCCTCTACAATATGGCTTGCTCCGAAGCAGACTTTGCTAAACTGGAAAAAGGCACTAAAATCAAAGTAAAAGGCTACAAAGCGGAATGGTCCGGCGAAGTAGAGATCGTTGACGCTTCCTTCGAAATCATGGAAGGGAACTGGGTTGCAGAAGCTCAGGACGTTACCTCTCTGCTGGGTACCGATGATCTGATCAAACATCAGAACAAATTCGTTTCCTTCAAAGGCATGACCGTAGAACCTTCTGTTGACGCTTCCGGCAACGAAGTGGCTTACCTCTACAAATGGGACGGCTCCGGTCAGGACGGCGACGACCTGTACTTCAACGTTTCCCTCAACGGCAACACCTACAACTTCACCGTAGAATCCTACCTCCGCGACAACAGCACCGATGTTTACGCTGCTGTAAAAGCTCTGGAAATCGGCCAGACTGTTGACATGGAAGGCTTCCTCTACTGGTACGAAGGTGTAAACCCACACATCACTTCCGTGACTGTAAAATAACCGAAACAGCTGCAGACCCGACAGAAATCCTGTCGGGTCTGTTCTTGTATCCGGGTTGGTATTCTGGTAGAATGAGGGGAACAGGTAGATAAATTTGAATTTAACAAGGATGTGCTTTTTATGAAATTGGAAAATGCAGAATTGAAAAATATCGAAAGAATCGTGGCTATATCAAAGGCTGCGTTTGATAGTGATATTGATGTTGGTGCATCTGAACCAGAGGGACCTCCTGATTATGATTCCATTGCATGGCACATTCAGATGAAAAATGAAGGACATTTACTACAGGCGGTCATAGATGGAGAAATCGTTGGTGGCGCAATTCTATTTTTGGACAAAGACGGTGAAATATTGTACATTGGTAGAATATTTATAGACCCAGTCCACTATCGGAAGGGGTATGGTCTTTCATTGATGAAAATGGTGGAGACCTACTAC
>JAZQXX010000182.1:0-11013 GCA_045633085.1 Negativibacillus sp.
ACATGCTTGATCTCCTCAGCAAAGCGGATCGGGCTTACACTGTCCAGCTCACTGAAGTTACCCCTCAGATACAGGCTGAAGTTTCGCACCAGCTCAAAAGCCTTTTCCGGGTCTTTCAGACACATTCGCTCGATGGTTCCCAGCGTATTATAGATAAAGTGCGGCTGGATCTGGGAAAGCATAATGGAAATACGGCTTTCCTTCAGCTGGGACTCCATCATATTTTTTTCTGCTTCCAGACGGCTTCTCTGCAGCTCCAACTCTCTGGCTTTTGCTGCTGCATTGATGCTGTCCGGGATGATCCTCAGAACAACCACCAGCGCTGCGGCAAACAGAACGCTAAAGATATATTGGGAAACAAAGCCACCTTTCCAGAAGCCCAAAGCTGTTGCCGCAACGTCGATCTCAAAGGCCGCGAGCAGCAGCGCCATACCCCCATAGATCCAACGTTTTTTCCTGTCGGAGGACGGATATTCCTTCGCCAAGCCAACGAACAGTACAGCATTTGCGGCGGTCTGACCGATGGCCCACAGCGGCCAGGTGTCGTAGAAAGAAATGTCTGTCAGCACCGGCAGAAGGAAACAAGCTCCATCAAGGATGCCCAAGGCTATCGTTGTAAGAGCGGCAGCTTTTTGCATTTTGGGCAGGAATGATGCTGTGATCCCAGAGATGAACAGCATGTAGAACATCATACACAGACCGAGGACCGTTGTGTTTCCGATGACGGATTGACTCCAGAACGACACGCCTGCTGCGCTGTAAGCAAAATAGCCGCCGGCAAAAAGGATCGCCAAACCCAACTGCCAAATGATGCGGTTATTCTGGATGTGGAGCAGTTCGGAAAACAGTGCCGTACCTAAAAAGACAAAGGAAATGATCACAAACAAAACACCGATGTTTCTCTGCGTTTTGCCGCTTTCCAAAACATCTCGCTCAAAATCAATACCCGACCAAAGAGCCATATTGGACAGCAGATCGTCGATGGCGTTTTCATTGCCGAAGCTGTGAGGATTGTGGATCAGAATCTCGATCGCTTCTTCATTTCCGACAGCAAACAAATGAGCCAGCCAATTCTCACCGCAGGCAGAATCCCCATATAAGGGATTTTCAATATCCAATACCACAGGCTCGTTTTCTTTTTCAAAAATCGTCACATTGATATGATCCATGTAAAAGGCAACCGGGATATCTCCGCTGTAAATGCCCACATATTCGTTGTCAGGCGTCAGCATATGGAAATTACCGCGCAGGGTCACATCTCCTTTTGTGGACGGAATATGCTGTCCCTCAACGATTTCCTGCCAGGAACCGTCGCCGATCCGATATTCTCCGGCAAAATATATCTTCGCTGTCAGTGCTCCGATGGCTTGAGTGCTATTGGCATTGCTGAACCACAGCAGAAGCACAGCAAGCAAAATCAAAAGAAGAACACCCATTGCCTGCACAGGTATCGTTTTGAATTTTTGAAATCGATTTTTGATGTCCGACATTCGTGGAACCTCCTAAAACCGCTAATATACCAATCATTATATCATGTTTTTCATCGCATTCCAAACATCCAAGAAAAAATCCCTCTCCTGACGTTGTCGGTCAAGAGAGGGATCGTATTATTTATCCAGCAGATGGCATGCTACTTTATGACCCGGAATCACTTCTTTCAGCTCCGGAGCACATTCGCGGCACTTGTCACAAGCTTTTGGACAGCGGGTGTGGAAGACACAGCCCTTGAAATCATCGGTATAAACAGGCAGTTCACCGGTCAGAGAAACTTTACGCTCTTTGCGTTTGAAGTCCGGAATGGATGCGAACAGAGCCTGGGTGTATGGGTGCAGAGTGTTAGCGAACAGCTCGTCAGTTTCTGCTTCTTCCACCAGAGAACCCAAGTACATAACACCGATACGGTCGGAGATGTAGCGCACAACGCCGATGTCGTGGGAGATGAACAGCAAGCTCAGGTTTCTGTCTTTCTGCAGAGAAGTCAGCATGTTCAGGATCTGAGACTGAATGGAAACGTCCAATGCAGAAACAGGTTCGTCGCAAACGATGAGCTTTGGATCGATGATCAGCGCTCTTGCAATACCAAGACGCTGCACCTGACCGCCGGACAGTTCGTGCGGATAGCGGAAGTAGTGATCTTCAGCCAGACCTACTTTTTTCAGAATATCCAGCACTTTCTGACGGCGTTCGTTGGCATCACCAATACCCTGAACGATCATTGGCTCTTCCAGCAGCTGACCGATTCTCTGACGTGGGTTCAGAGAGGACAGGGTGTCCTGGAATACCATCTGCAGATCTC
The DNA here is from genome assembly GCA_045633085.1 of Negativibacillus sp. Taxonomy (GTDB): domain Bacteria; phylum Bacillota; class Clostridia; order Oscillospirales; family Ruminococcaceae; genus Negativibacillus. The sequence continues at coordinate 2,297 of JAZQXX010000182.1, forward strand.
TGCGCAGAGGACGGAACTCTGCATCGTTCAGCTTGGTCAGATCTTTGCCATTGTAGAGGATCTCACCGGAATCCGGCTGAACCAGACCCAGAATGGAACGGCCTGTGGTAGATTTACCGCAGCCGGACTCACCTACCAAACCGTAGGTTTCGCCTTCGTACAGCTCCAGGTTCATGTTGGAAACTGCTTTGTGGTAGTTCTTTGGTGGGAAGAGTTTACCCAAAGGACCATAGATCGGATATTTTTTCTGGAGATTTTTGATTTCTAAAAGAGGTTTTTTCATCTTATTTCTCCTCCTTTACAAATTTCCAGCATTTCACTTTGTGGTTTGGTGCTGCTTCCACAGATGGTGGGTTCTGTGTTCTGCACTTCTCGTTTGCATATGGGCAGCGGGTGCAGAAATGACAGCCTTCCGGTACGTTGGTCAGCGGAGGAACCACACCTTCGATGGTGTTCAGCGCTTTGCCGCGTTCGGAATCCAAACGTGGAATACAGTCCAGCAGACCTTTGGTGTATGGGTGCAGCGGGTTGGAGAACAGCTCTTCGGTTTCTGCTTCTTCCACCAAGTTACCAAGGTACATAACGCGTACGCTGTGGCAAAGCTGTGCCATGGCACCCAGGTCATGGGTGATGAACAGCACGGACATACCCAGTTTCTCATTCAGTTCAGCGATGAGATCAAGAATCTGCTCCTGAATGGTAACGTCCAGTGCGGTGGTTGGTTCGTCAGCGATCAGCAGAGCCGGTTCGCAGGACAGAGCCATCGCGATCATCACACGCTGCTGCATACCGCCGGACAGCTCGAATGGGTATTTCTTCAGGCAGTTATCCGGATTTGCGATACCTACCAGAGAAAGCATTTCACGGCAGCGCTCTTTCGCTTGCTGTTTGTTCATGCCTTTATGGAGCTTCAGCACCTCAGAAAGCTGTTTTTCTACGGTATGTACCGGGCTGAGAGAGGTCATTGGATCCTGGAAAATGACTGCAATGCGGTTGCCTCGCAGGTCACGCATTTCAGCCTGAGAAAGCTTCAGAATATCCTTACCTTCGAAGAGGATCTCGCCTTCGTATTTTACTGCGGAGTCGTATTCACGCAGACGGAGGATGGACTGGGACATTACGCTCTTACCGGAACCGGATTCGCCGACAACGCCGACGATTTCACCTGGACGAATGGAGAGGTTCACACCGTCAACTGCAGTGAGGATCTTCTTTCTGCCAGGGAATTTTACTTTCAGATCCTTGATTTCCAGCAAAGGTTCTTTGTTAAACAGTTCGTTTTTCATTTATTTCTTCCTCCCTGCTGTTCGAGGATCAAGGTAGTCGCGGAGACCGTCACCGAGAAGGTTCAGGCTCAGTACGCAGAGAATGACCGCTGCACCTGGGAAGATAACAGTCCATGGTGCTTTCTGCAGAACAGATTTACTTGCCTGCAGGATGTTGCCCCAGCTTGCTGCAGGAGCAGGGATACCTGCGCCCAGGAAGCTCAGAGAAGCCTCGGAAATGATAGCTTGTGCAAAGATGTAGGAAGCCTGTACGGTCAGTGGAGAGATAACGTTTGGAAGGATCAGCTTCCAGAGGATACGGCCGGAGCTTGCACCCTGTACTTTTGCTGCTTCCACATAGAGCTGGCTTTTGGTCACCAGTGCAGAGGAACGTACCACGCGAGCTACGCTTGGAGTGTAAACGATGGTCAGTGCGATCACAACGTTGGTGTTGCTTGCGCCCAGTGCAGCCATCAGTGCGATGGCCAGCAGGACGCCTGGGATCGCAGTCAGACCTTCGCAGATACGCATGAGGACCATGTCAAGGATTTTGAAATAAGAAGCATAGATACCGATGATGGTACCGATGAGGCAGGACAGCAGAGATACGGAGCAGCCGACTGCCAGAGAAGAACGAGCACCGTACAGCACACGGGTCAACAGGTCACGGCCGAATTCGTCGGTGCCCATGAGGTGTTCCAGACTTGGTGCCTGCAAACGGTTGATGACGTCCATTTTATTTGGGTCGATACCGTTGAACATCGGGATAAAGATTGCAGACAGCACGATGATGGAGAAAATCACCAGACCGATGACCATACCCGGATTGGAGAAGAACTGCTCACGGCGAATCTGTTTCTGCTCCCGGAGAATGGCTTCGCTTGCCTGAGATACATTTGTATTCTGTTTTGACATCGCTCTTCCTCCCTCCTATTTACGGCCCAGCTGGATTCTTGGGTCAACGAAGCCGTAAAGCACGTCAACGGTCAGGTTCACCAGCACATAAATCAGTGTAATAAACAGAACCACACCCTGAATTACGAAAACGTCACGACGGGTGATGGCGCTCATTGTCAACATACCCAAGCCAGGAATGTTGAAAATGCTCTCGGTAACGATGGTACCGGTTACCAGAGAACCAAAGGACTGACCTACAACGGTCAGAACGGTAGGAGCTGCGTTTTTCAGTCCGTAAACCAGTACGACAACCGCTTCTTTCAGACCTTTTGCTCTTGCAGTACGGATGTAGTTCATGTAGAGCACATCCAGCATGGAAGAACGGGTCATACGGGTGATATATGCCGCCTGTACCAGACCGAGGGACAGTGCAGGCAGTACCAGATAGCGCACATGCTCCAGGAAGCCTTTGCTGATCTCCACATAGCCTGCAACCGGCAGCCATTTGAGGGTTACACCGAAAAAGAGCATCAGGAACATGGACAGCAGGAAGCCCGGCAGTGCGATACCAAGCAGAGATACGGATACGGTCGCAGTGTCTACCCAGCTGCCGCGTTTGTAAGCAGCCAGAATGCCCATTGGGATGGACAAAGCCAGAGAAATCAGCTCAGCGAAAATCGCAAGGCTGAAAGTTGGCCAGAAATACTCGCCGATGGCATCCAGTACGGACATATCCAGGAAGTAGGACTGTCCCCAGTCACCCTGGAATACGCCGCCAAGCCAGTCAGCATACTGAACGAAGAACGGACGGTCAAAGCCCAGTTCCGCGTTGAGGGCTGCCAATTCCTCTGCGGTTGCTTCCATACCAAGAATGGCAGTAGCAGGACCACCAGGGATCATGTACACCACGAGGAAAACCACGAGGGATACAATGAACAGAGTTGGCAGCAGGGAGAGAATTCGTTTCAAAATGTAAGATAACATAGATCTTTCCCCTTTTGTCAGGAAATTGTGTGAATATAAAATGCCGAAGGTGCACTGCACCTTCGGCACCTATTAGGTCAATGATCGGTTCCTATTGATTATGCAGGAACTTTTGCATTCCAGTAAACTGGGAAGTTGAAGTAATCGAAACCTTCTACTTCTGCACCGGTAGCGATAACGCCGCTGTAGTGACCCATTACGCAAGCTGCGCCGTATTCATAGAGGAAGTTCTGCAGGTTTTCCCAAGCAGCTCTGGATTCTTCAGAAGAAGCTGCCATACGGATGCCTTTGATGCCTTCCTGTACTTCTGGAGCGTTCAGACCAGCCCAGGAGGAACCGAGAACGGACAGCTGTACTGGGGACAGGTTGTAGCTGTTGGAAGTGATGAACAGGGAGAACTGGTTAGGATCTGCTCTGCGTTCCATGAAGGTAGCGAAGTCAGATTCCATGATGGTTGCGTTGAAACCAGCTTCGATCAGCTGCTGGCAAACAACCAGAGTAGCGTTGTACATTTCTGGGTAGTCTGGGGTGGTTACCATAACGATTTCTTCGCCTTTGTAACCAGCTGCTTCTGCTGCAGCTTTAGCGCCTTCTTTGTCGCCTTTGTTGTAAACAGCTTCACCAGCGGTGGAACCCCACTGAGCGTCAGCTGGGTTGCACCAGCCTGGGTTTACAACGTAGAGAGCAGGTTCGCCGTACGCGCCCATGGAGATCTCGTCGCAGTTCAGAGCCATCATAATAGCGTCACGAACGCCTTCGTTAGCCATAACGCCAACGGTGGTGTTGAAGAACAGGTTCAGAGTACCAGCGGTTTTGGTGCTCAGAGCAACGTTGCTGTCAGCAGCCAGGATGGAGTACTGGTCAGCTGGGATACCTTCAGCAACATCGTACTGACCGGTCTGTACACCAGCGATACGGGTGGTAGCGTCGGTTACAACACGGAAGTACAGATTTTCGGTAGCTGCCAGTTTTTCACCGGTGAAGCCGGAGGATTCGCCTGCTGGCTGCTGGTATTCTTCGTATTTGGTCAGATGTACGTACTGGTCCTGTTTCCATTCAACCAGTTTGTATGGACCGGTACCGATGTATTCGCCGATGCCTTCGTCGGTAGCAGCTTCAACAACGGATTTTGGCATGATTGCTGCCCACTGGATGTTGCCAGCCAGTACGTTCAGTGCGTCAGAGTAAGCTTCTGGCATAGTCATGGTGATGGTGTAGTCATCAACTTTTTCGAAGGTGGAACCGCCGAGCAGTGGAGCTGCTTTACCGGATTTCTCCAGCCAACGGGTCATGGAAGCAACAACGTCATCAGCGGTCATTTCCTGGCCGTTGTGGAATTTAACGCCCTGACGGAGTTTGATGGTGTAAACTTTGCCGTCGCCGGAAACTTCGTAAGAATCAGCCAGAACTGCGGTTGGCTGGCTGGAAGCGTCCAGAGAGAACAGTGGCTCGAAGATGTGCATGCCGATACCGCCAACGATGTTGGAGTTTACTGCTGGAACATCCAGAGAAGGTGGGTTTGCGTTGATTGCAATGTTCAGTTCAGTTTTGTACTCAACAGCTTCTGGAGCAGCTGGGGTGGTTGCTGGGGTAGAAGGAGCTGGAGTAGTGGTGCTTGGGGTGGATTCTGCTGGTTTGGATTCTTCTGCTGGTGCGGAGTTGCCGCATGCAGCCATAGAAGCTACCATAGCCATAGCAAGAATCACAGAAAGGAATTTCTTCATGGTGTTGTACACTCACTTTCTTTGTTCTTTCTTGAATTTATCGGCGTTTTCACCGAACTTCAACAACTATTTTAACCATTCTCACAAAAATCTCAATTCGCAGAAATTCCAAAGTTTTTTGAGGAAAAAACATGCTATGAGCTTCCTTTATTTTCTGCACGTTTTTTTAATAACCTTAACTTATTTCATGCCCCAAATTATCGCATAGTTTCGTTGCAATCAGTTGCAGATATAACTATTACTTATTAGTTTTTTTTCACAATGTCTCTTTGTGTTTAATATACTCCGTACCATTCTTTTTCTGATGATAAGCCACTATTTATTTCATCGACAGCTCGTTCTGCTATCTGCTACATCAGCAACAGCAGGAAGTCATCACAGATGTAGAAGCAGAAAAAATCACCTCGTTTTAGTAACCAACATAAAAAAGCCATGCACCGCGAAGTGCATGGCTTTTTATGTATTCTTCTGTTGAGAATTTTACTTCGAATTCAGAGCAGAAACAGTCGATCAATTCTTTTTCTTGCCCAGTCTGTCAAGTCCAAACAGCACATAGCCAACGGCTACAAAGGCTACCAAAAGGATCAGGATCCACTTCAATACACCCATAACGCCCTGTGTTTCCAGATTTACGAAGAAGTAAGGGTAAATCAGTGGAGTTGTTGTGCCAGGGATCAGGATCGATGTATCAAACTTCAAAATACTATAAACTGATAGCCCTCAACATGAGCATTTAATTTTCGTCAAACTTTTCTGCGTTACGAATCAATATGATGCCGCCAATTCAGCTTTATTCCAAATAATCGGCAAGCCACTCATCAACGTCCGCAAAGCGTTTGACCGGCAAGCCGGCACTCCGATATACCTCTTCGTATTGTTTCAGATACTTGTCAAACAGTCGGACGTTATCCTCCAAAGAATCTATGCTGTATTCGTCCATAATGTTGTAAACTCCAATGTCAACATTCTCTGCGATTCCCTTCAGCATAAACTGGAAGTTACACAGATTTACATAGGATGCAAAGCTGTCGTTATTTTCAGCTGCTTCGATCACTTTGTTCCACCAGTTGGAATACATTTCTTCGTAAGTGCCTGCAAGTTCGTCGGAAGGTTTTGCTTTCTGCTTCTCCTGTTTTGTATGCTGTTCGACATACAAAAGCAGGGTTTTCAACAAGCTTTGCAGCTCTCCGACCTCTTTGCTGACAACGATTTTTTGGATGGTTTGGATAAACACTTCATCGATCGGCAGCTGTGCCAATTCCTCGAAAGTTCGTTTTACGCCGCGCTTGAAATAGGTTCCATGGAAAAGCATCAGAGCATTCATCAGAAAGTGCATCACTCCCAAAGCTTCTGTTCGAACCTGTCCCAGCTGATCGGATAAACAAGCATTGGCATAAGCTAACTTCGCTTGAGTGAGCAACTCCTCTACCCTTTTGAAACGCTCTTCGGAAGCAAGAAATTGTTTCGCTTCTTCCCTGAGTCGAAGCACTTCCTCGTACGCCTTCTGATTTTTGATGTACACGATCTGTGAATCCATCAGTTTCGATATTTGAGCATGGTGACATTCGGCATCATATCGCAGCCCCTTCCAATCGGTGCAATAGATGTCGTAGCCCACTTCCCTGTCCTCTAAAATAAAGCTGCTTCCCAGCTTTCGACCCGTATCATCCGAAATCAAAAGAAGCAGATCCAAGTCTGATCTCTCATGTTCCTCTCCGGTGGCAACAGAGCCGTAGATCCCGATCAATTCTAAAGCGTTTGGACAGCATTTCTCTGCTTTTTCTATGACAGCATCGATGATTTTTTGATTTACCGCATTCATGGAGCCAGTCCTCCTATGTTCAAATTACTTGTTGCACTCATTGTATCACACAGAACAATAAAAAGACAGGAGTATTTCTCATAAAGTACCCTCAAGCATACCGAACAGAATACCAGTTGACTTCAATGAGCTTCATGTATATAATTAAGTATATACTAAATCAAAGGAGTGATAAAATGGAACTTGAACTGATGCTGAAAGCTTTGGGCGAACCTATGCGCTTCAAAATCTACCAAGCATTGTTAGAGAGAAAACACTGCGTCCGTTCCCTGTCGAGGAAGTTCGGCATCACTGAGTCAGCCATTTCACAGCACATGAAAGTGATGAAGGAAGCCGGCTTGGTTTACGGCGAAAAGTTCGGTTATCACACCCACTATCTTCCACTGCAGAGTGCCATCGATTATATGACGGAACAGTTCGAAACCATGCGAGCTGCTTCCCTGTCTGTGGATCGGGATATGACCGTCTGTCAGTGCGAATACCGTAAGGAGGACAAACAAGAATGAATATCCTGCTGGATCTGTTCCTGACCTTTGCGAAAATCGGCTTATTCACCTTTGGCGGTGGCTATGCCATGATCGCAATGATCGAAAACAACTGCGTGGAACGCAAACAATGGATCTCCCACGACGAAATGATGAATATTACCGTCGTTGCGGAATCCACTCCGGGTCCGATCGCTATCAACTGCGCCACCTTCACCGGCTATAAGAAGGCTGGTTTCCTCGGCGCTGTGATCGCAACTTTGGGCATGATCGTACCATCTTTCGTAATCATTTATCTGATCTCCATGTTCCTCGATAACTTTCTGGAACTGACCATCATCGCCAATGCTTTCAAAGGCATCAAAATTGCTGTTGGACTTTTGATTCTGGACGCAGCCATCACCATGATTAAGAAAATGCATAAAAAAGTTCTGCCAAGAACCATCATGGCTTGCTCTGCTGTAGTTATGCTCTGTATCAATCTGTTCGCATGGAACTTCTCCTCCATCAGCTTGATGCTGGTCGCAGCTGTTGTCAGCTTGACCATTTTCATTCTAAACGGTGCTCCTGAACAGAAAGGCGGTGCGAAGAAATGATTTATCTCAATTTAATCCTTGGATTCTTGAAGGTCGGCTGCTTCGCCTTCGGCGGAGCTTACGGTGCTATTCCGCTGATTCGCGATGTCGTGCTTTCTTACGGCTGGCTCAATGATGAAACCCTGACTTACATGATCGCTGTCAGCGAAAGCACACCGGGTCCGATCATGGTCAATTTGGCTACTTATATCGGCAGCAGTCAGGCAGGATTTTTCGGCGCCGTGCTTGCCACTTTGGCGGTTATTCTGCCATCTTTCTTCATCATCCTTCTGGTAACTGCTTTGCTGAAAACCGCACTGAAGAACAAATATGTTCAGGCTGTTCTGCGTGGATTGAAGCCTTGTGTCATCGGCATTGTGTTGGCTACCGGTGTTTACATGATTTTGAAAAATTGCTTCGGTACACTTTCTGACATCGCTGTCGATCCAAAAGCAATCATCATTACCGCACTTTTGTGTGCTTCGATGTTCGGCTATAAACATTGGAAGAAAAAGAAACTGTCACCGATCGGGCTGATTATTATTTCCGCGATTTTGGGTATCATTGTTTTCTAAACAGAAACAAAATGCTCTCTTATTGACATTGCTGACATATTTCCAATCTATTGGAAGCGGTCATAGCTTCGTGTGAGAATTCGAAACGACCATCCATTTCCGTCTTTGGTTCACCATCCTGCTGAAATTTTGAATCTCACCTCACTTTGTTCGAAAGAGTGTAGCTGTTGTGCAGAAATTGCATATACAGCCGCACTCTTTTTGTTTGTGAGTTGATTTCCTATCGGTAGGTGGGGTTTTGTGAGGCAGATGGCAAAGATTTGCTATGTGGGCACAAACTCCTCACAACACCAAAGAAAAACAGCGCGGCATAAAGCCACGCTGTTTTTTAAAGGTTTAAAGCTTATTTACGTTTCAGCATCAGAGCTGCGCCGCATACTGCAGAGCAAG
>JAZQXX010000183.1:0-2916 GCA_045633085.1 Negativibacillus sp.
TTTGACCCATTCCACCACTCCTACATGACCCTCGGCGAGGTTGTCGGCGCAGCCTTCTTCGACGGCAAAAAACTGATCAAATAGCAAAAGCATCTGTTTTAAACGAAGCCTCATAAAAAAACAAACCCGACCTATGATCATAAACATAGGTCGGTTTTTATTACGGTTACCATGCAGCAGAATCTAAAACTTCCCACAAGGTCAGCTTGATATAGCTCAAGCCTCACATAACACACCATATCAAACAAATTACATGAGCATACCTGTACCATTTAACAGCTGGGGAATTTAATTATTAAATAGCTTCCGTTTCATAAAGAATAATCCTCCCAGCCAAAATGGCAAGGTAAAGAAAATCACTTTATAGTTCTCATCTCTTACTGCGATATAACAAGCAAAAGCCAGGAAAATAAACCATGACAGGAAAAATACTATTTTAAATAACCAGTCAAAAATCAAAGCAATTTTTGTTTTGTTAAATAACATTCCAAGATTTTTCCCGATACTTGCAACACAGCAAATCAAAAAAGGAGCAAAAATTATTATAGGGATTGTAGTTCTAAGCACAAAATAAAATAATATCACCAAAGCAATTACTGCTTTTACCAGTTTTCGACTAATCAATGCTTCTTTCATTTTTACCTCCTTTGACAAATTCTTATTTATTTTATATTCTGTTCATTCTATCATGCCGCTACAATATATACAAGAACACTCCCGGCTGAAAATCTCGCCGGGAGTGTCATAGTCTGATAAAACTCCGCTAACACGGAGGCTTTTTCTTTTACCAAATGGATTTGATGTTCCAGATCTCATCTGCGTAGCCTTTGATGGTACGGTCAGAGGAGAATTTACCGCAGGAAGCCATGTTCATCCAGCATTTTCTGCCGAAGAACAGTTCGTCCTGAGAATCCGCATTCGCCTGCAGTTTTGCCTCTACATAAGGCAGCAGGTCCAGCAGGACCATGTAGTGGTCAGCACGGTTATAGGTTGGCTCCAGAAGGGACTGATGCAGCTGTTTGAGCAAATCATCTTTGTCCTCGAGAGTGCCATCTACCAGCACCTTCAGCACACGTTCCAGCTCAGGATGTTCTTCGCAGTATTTCTTTGGATCGTAGCTTGGGATATTGGCATTGACCTCATCTTCGTTCATGCCGAAGATGTAGTTGTTTTCCGCACCGGCCTGTTCCATGATTTCGATGTTTGCGCCGTCCATAGTACCCAATGTAACCGCACCGTTTGCCATGAATTTCATGTTGGAGGTACCGGACGCTTCGGTACCTGCGGTGGAGATCTGTTCGGAAAGATCAGCCGCAGGGATTAGTTTTTCTGCGTAAGAAACATTGTAATCGGTAGCAAAGACGATGCGCAGTTTGTCTTTGGTATCCGGGTCGTTGTTGATGAGCTTCGCAATTTCATGGATCAGCTTGATAGTGCCTTTCGCGCGGACATAACCAGCCGCAGATTTACCGCCAAAGAGGATCATCATCGGACGGAAGTTTGGCAGTTTGCCGTCTTTCAGTCGGAAATAAATAACCAAAGCTGCCAATGCATTCATGGTCTGACGTTTGTACTCATGGAAACGTTTGACCTGAATATCGAACATCCAGCTTGGATCCACGTCGATGTTTTCTTTTTTCGCCAGAAAGGCTGCCAGCTCCTGCTTTTTCTCCTTTTTGATGGAAACAAAGCGACTGATGGTTTCATCATCCTGCACCAAAGTGCGCAGCTCAGCCAGTTTATCTAAGTCGTAGAGCCAATCGCTGCTGCCAAGTTTTTCTGTGATAAGAGAAGCCAGCTGTGGATTGCAAAGACCCAGCCAGCGGCGTGGAGTGATGCCGTTGGTTTCATTGAGGATCTTGCCCGGATAGAGAGCTTCCCACTGTTTCAAGGTATCTTTGCGAAGGATCTCGCTGTGGATCTGTGCCACACCGTTGATTTTCTTGCTGATATAAGAACCCAGTCTTGCCATATGAACGGAATCTTCGTGGATCAGTGCATACTGACCCCACTGTTCTTCCGGCACTTCGCAAGCAATCAGCTCTTTTTTCAGTTCCTCATCCAGTTTTTCGATAAGAGGGAAAATGTGAGGAACAACATCTTTCATCAGTTCCACGTTCCAGCGTTCCATTGCTTCTGCCATGACAGTGTGGTTAGTGTAAGAGAAGATCTCTTTCGCCATTGCAAGAGCAGCATCCCATTCTACACCGTCTTCGGTCAGCAGACGGAGCAGTTCCGGAATCGCAAGGATCGGATGGGTATCGTTGAGCTGCACTGCCAGCAGCTCCGGCAGACGCTCATAGGAACCGTGTTTTGCTTTGAATTTTTTCAGAATATCCTGCAAAGATGCACTGGTGAAGAAGTATTCCTGTTTCAGACGCAGCTGTTTTCCGGCTTTCATGGTATCGTTTGGATACAGGATCTGAGAAATACAGATGGCTTCATCGTACTCCTGAGAGGATTTGAAGTAGTTCTGATCGTTGAATGCCCCAAGGTCAATGGCATTCATCGGTTCACTCTGCCACAGGCGCAGAGTATTGATGGTCTTGCCGCCAAAACCGATGACAGGCATATCATAAGGCACAGCCTTCATGGTCTGTTCTGCAAACTGAACCACTACTGCATCTTCTTCGCGGCGGATGCACCATGGGTCACCCCATTTGGTCCAGTCGTCCGGTTCTTCGCTCTGACAGCCATCTTCGATGCACTGTTTGAACAGACCGAAACGGTAGTGGATACCGTAGCCATCCAATGGAAGGTCATGGGTCGCTGCAGAATCCAGGAAGCAGGCTGCAAGACGACCCAAGCCGCCGTTACCCAGTGCTGCGTCTTCTTCCATTTCCCATTCAGTTGGGTCAAAGCCGGCATTTTTCCACTGCTGTTTTACTTCTTCCAGTTTACCCAAAGCAAAGAGGT
>JAZQXX010000184.1:0-10466 GCA_045633085.1 Negativibacillus sp.
CAGGTGACGCCGTGAACATGATCGCAGAAAACGAAAGCCTGCGCTTCGTGATCCCGGAAGAGGGAAGCAACTGGTTCGTGGACTCTGTCTGCATGCCAAAACCTTCCGCAGAAGGTTACAGCGCTGACCGCTATCTGGCAGCGCATATGTATATCAACTTCCTCAACGAGCCAAACGTGGCTGCGGAGAACATCGAGTACATCCAGTACTCCACTCCAAACAGCGCTGCGCTGGCTCTGCTGGACGAAGAGACCCAGAACAACCCGATCATCTACCCACCGGACGAGCAGCTGGAAAACTGCCAGGCTTACGTCAACCTGACCACAGAAACCAACATGTACATGGATACCCTGTGGACTGATCTGATGAGCGCAGCTCCGGAGTACAATGAATGGGCAATGCCGTTGTTCCTGGCCGGCTGTTTGGCAGCCTGCGTGGCCATCACTGTGTTCAAGAAACAGTACCGCCGCCGCAAAGACCAGTTCAACTACGACAACTACCGCAAAAACATGATGCCTTAGGCAAAAAGAAAAGCCACCCGTTTTGGGTGGCTTTTTTGTTTATGCTTCGAAAATGCTGCTCAGTTTGCCGCAGAGAGCATCCCAGCTGACGGCTTTGACCAGTGCAAGGTCAGCCAGCGGCTGCTGCTGTACGGAAACGATGGCGTCGGCAAGACGCTGCTCAAAAGCAGGCAGGGATTCCGGCAGAGGCTCGTCCTCATTCTGCATGGCAGGGGGTGTCACAAAGACCACGCCGCTGTCCGGAATGGCTTTGTCCAGCCACGGCTGAATGCCCGGCAGGTCGCTGCAGATGACACGCAGACCGCAGGCCATGGCTTCGATGAGCACCAAAGGCAGACCCTCAAAGAAGGATGGCAGAATGAAAATGTGGCTTGAGTTCATTTCCTTCACCAGCTGCTGCTGATTCAGCCGACCGAGGAAGGTGACGGAGCATGGAGCTTCCTCGGCAAGACGGCAGATCTCGTCGTATTCCGCCTGATTGCCGTAACCGCCGGCCAAAGCCAGCTCGTAATTCTGCGGATCCTCCAGACAGTGCAGAGAACGCAGCAGGCTCATAACGCCTTTTTTCTCGGAGAGTTTGCCGGCGAAAATCAGACGCTGCTTGCCTTCCGGACGGAGCTGCTGCAGCTCTTCGCTGATGGCAAAGACGTCGCTGTTGTAACCGGTGCCGATGACGCGGACTTTCTCCTCAGGCAGACCGTAGGTGTCGCAGATGTGGACTTTCTGCTGCTCGTGGAGTGCGAACACGCCGTCCAGCTTGCGGATATTTTCAAGGATCAGCGGGTGCTGCCACGGATTTTTGCGGAACTGACGCAGGTCAGAGCCGTGGCACTGTCCGTATACCGGCAGCTGCGGATAGGCCTCTTTCACCAGTGCGGTGAGGAAGTAGAGGTGATGGCAGAGCACCACATCCGGCTGGAATTCTTCCACCGCCTGACGGATGATCTTGCGGAAAGCCGCAAAAAGCTGCTGAGTCATTTCCTCGCTCATATCGCAGTAGCGGGTGCTTTCGTAAGGCATCTCGTCGGACATGCCGCAGACAGGGAAAGGCACTTCGTCGCTTTTGTAGTACATTGGGTAAACGGCAACGCCTTCCGGAAGATGTACCGTATCTTCCTTCACGGTGCCGCAGATGATGGCCTGCTGATGGCCTGCTTTATGGAAGCCCTTGACCAGTTCGGTCAGGAAAACACCGCTGCCGGTGCTGTCCGGTTTCTGGGCAGTGACGCTTAAAATTCTCATCGTAATTCCTCGCAATTCTGTGTTACCTTTAACTATAACACTTGGAAAAATCGCAGGCAAGCAAAATGGATAAAATTAACTATATCAATTTCTTATCAATGGGCCAGGAAAAGAAAAAAGATACAAATTCTCTTGATTTCTTGCGTATACTGGCTTCTTGACACAAGTTTTACGTGGAATTTATAGAAAATACACAAAGAGCTTTCAACATTTGCGCGCTTGTTTATTAAATTTTGCTTGAAAATATATGACAAACGTGTTATGATAAACTATGTATAGAGGGCTCTTATTCTGCAATAGCGCCTTCTGACAGTTTGGACGCCCTGTGTTTCGGGGTGTAACATATAAACTCACGCAGATGCGTACGAATTTATAAATTGAGAGGAAGGATCTGTATGATTTCCAAAAAGGAATGGATCGCAATGCTGCTTGCAGGCGGTCAGGGCAGCCGTCTTTACGCGCTGACCCGTAATCTGGCAAAGCCAGCCGTACCATACGGCGGCAAATACCGCATTATCGACTTCCCACTGTCCAACTGTGTCAACTCCGGTATTGACACTGTCGGCGTTTTGACCCAGTATCAGCCTCTGCTGCTGAACGAGTACATCGGCAACGGCCAGCCATGGGACTTGGGCCGTGTTCACGGTGGTGTTTACGTGCTTCCTCCATACCAGAAGAGCTCCAACTCTGACTGGTACAAAGGTACTGCAAACGCAATCTACCAGAACATCAACTTCATGGACCGTTACCAGCCTGAATATGTTGTTATCCTCTCCGGTGACCATATTTACAAAATGGACTACTCCGAAATGCTGGCTTACCACAAAGCGAAAAATGCAGACTGCACCATCGCTGTAATGGAAGTTCCTATGGAAGAAGCTTCCCGTTTCGGTATCATGGCTACCGAAGCTGACGGCAAAGTTTACGAATTCCAGGAGAAACCAAAACAGCCTAAGAGCAATCTGGCTTCCATGGGTATCTACATCTTCTCCTACGACAAACTGAGAAAATACCTGGTAGAAGACGAAGCGGACGAAAATTCTGAAAACGACTTCGGTAAAAACATCATTCCTAACATGCTGAACGACGGCCAGCGTCTGTACGCTTGGAGCTTCGACGGCTACTGGAAAGACGTTGGTACCATCGACTCCCTGTGGGAAGCAAACATGGACCTGCTGAATCCAAACGTTCCGCTGGACCTGTACGACGAATCCTGGAAGATCTATGCTCGTAACCCAGTTATGCCTCCACAGTACGTTGGCAACAACGCGATCGTAAACAACTCCATGATCTCCGAAGGTTGTGAAGTTTACGGCGACGCTCACTTCTCCGTTCTCTTCCCAGGCGTTATCGTGGAAGAAGGCGCGAAGATCCACAACAGTATCATCATGCCTGGCACTATCGTGAAAAAAGGTGCCGTTGTTGAGTATGCGATCATCGCTGAAAACGCAGTGATCGACGAAAATGCTAAAGTCGGCAGCGACCCAACCATCACCGAAGGTGACTGGGGTGTTGCAGTTGTGGGCGCAGGCATCCACGTAGGCAAAAATGCTGTTGTTCCTGCAAAATCCATGATTGAGGAAAATGTTCCGGAGGTGTGTGACCATGAGTAAAGTACTGGGCATTGTATTTTCCAATATGCACGAAACTTCCATGGGCGATCTGACTGAAAAACGTACCATGGCATCTGTACCATTCGGCGGCCGTTACCGCATGATCGACTTCATGCTGTCCAACCTGGTCAACTCCGGCATCAGCGACGTTGGTATCATCACCAAAAACAACTACCTGACCCTGATGAAACACGTCGGTAACGGTAAAGAATGGGATCTGGCTCGTAAAAACGGCGGTCTGACTGTTCTGCCACCATTCAGCAGCTCCGAAGCTGGCGTATTCAAAGGCCGTATCGAAGCTCTGTCCGGTATCCAGAACTACATCCGCGAATCCAATGCAGAATACGTTGTTATGACCGACTGTGACACTGTTGCGATCGTTGACTACGACGAGATTCTGAAATACCATCAGTCCAAAGACGCTGATATCACCATCGTATACCAGCACAAAGCTGTTGCGAAAGCACAGAGAAATAACACCACCGTCATCAAACTGGACGAAAATCACCGCGTTTATGACGTTGTAAAAGACCAGGCAGGCGAAGAAGGCAATGTCTTCCTTGACATTATCGTGATGAGAAAAGACCTGCTGGAACGTATCATCACTGAAAACCAGGCTCGCGGTAAAGTGAGCTTCACTCAGGAAGTTCTCCAGGGTCAGAAAGATCATCTGCGTATCTTCGGCTACGACTTCAAAGGCTACATCGGCGACATCAAATCCATCGAAGCTTACTACAAATGCTCCATGGATCTGCTGAACAAAGAAGTTCGCGACCAGCTGTTCCCAGTTGGCCGTCCAATCTACACCAGAGTTCGCGACGAAGTTCCTGTTCGTTACGGCGTTGAAGCAAAAGCGAAAAACTCCATGATCGCTGACGGCTGCATCATCGAAGGTGAAGTAGAAAACTCCATCATCTTCCGCGGCGTTAAAATCGGCAAAGGCGCGAAAGTTAAAAACTGCATCCTGATGCAGGGCACCATCGTTGGTGAAAACGCAAATCTGGATTGTGTTATCGCAGATAAAAACGTTATCATCCGCAACTCCAGAACTCTTACCGGCTGCGATACCTATCCAATCGTGATCGGTAAAGGCCGCAACGTATAATCCATCGTTTTCTGACTGAAAGAAAGAGGGATAACCAATGAAAATTTTATATCTCGCCTCTGAAGCAAGACCGTTCATCGCATCCGGCGGTCTGGCTGACGTAGCAGGCTCTCTGCCATATGCGCTCAATACTCTGGGTCATGACTGCCGCGTGGTTCTGCCACTGTACAGCGACATCAAACCGGAATGGCGCGAGAAAATGACATTCCTCTGCAACTACAACGTAACTCTTGCTTGGAGAAATCAGTACTGCGGCGTTTATACCGCAGTACACAATGGCGTGACCTACTACTTCCTGGACAACGAATTCTACTTCAAGAGAAACGGTCTGTACGGTTACGGCGACGACCACGAGCGTTTTGCGTTCTACTCCAAAGCTGCAGTTGAACTGATCAAATACATCGACTTTGAAGTTGATGTTCTCCACTGCAACGACTGGCAGTCCGCAATGGCTCCGGTTTACCTGAACAAATTCTACCGTCACGATTCCCTGTATCAGGGCATCCGCACCATGTTCACCATCCACAACATTCAGTACCAGGGTCAGTACGGCCTGAATATCTCCTGGGATGTTCTGGGTATTCCTGAGTACTACCGTTCTGTTCTGGAATACAACGGCGACGTTAACATGATGAAAGCGGCAATTCAGGAATCCAACATCGTTACCACCGTTAGCCCAACCTACGCAAAAGAGATCCACGATCCATGGTTCGCACATCATCTGGATCATGCGATCATCGACAAAGGCGATCGTGTGATCGGTATCCTCAACGGTATCGACACCATCTCCTACGACCCATCCACCGACAAAGACCTGTATGTTAACTACAACGACATTTCTGTGGAGAAAAAAGAGGACAACAAACGTGCTCTCTGCGCAGAAATGGGCTTGGAATACAAAAACGGCCGCATGCTCATCGGTATGGTTACCCGTTTTGTAGGCCACAAAGGTCTTGACCTTGTGAAATACATCTTCGACGATATGATGAAAGATGATGTTTCCGTGGTTATTCTGGGTTCCGGCGAACGTGAATTCGAGGACTTCTTCAAAGAAGTTGCTCAGAGATACCCAGGCCGCGTAGCACTGAAAATCGGCTTCCTGCCAGCACTTGCCCGCAAGATCTACGCAGGCGCAGATGCTTTCCTGATGCCATCCAAATCCGAACCTTGCGGTCTGGCACAGATGGTAGCAGCTCGCTACGGCACCCTGCCTATCGTTCGTGAAACCGGCGGTCTGAAAGACTCCATCCACGATCTCGGCGGCGAAGACGGCAACGGCTTCACCTTCCAGACTTACAATGCTCACGATATGCTCCACGCAATCCAGCGTGCAGAAGCACTCTACGCAGAACCAAAAGCTTGGACTGAAGCAATGCAGGCTGCAATGCTCTCCGACTTCACTTGGGACAAATCCGCGAAAACTTACGTGGAAGCGTACGAGCTGATCATGCAGGACTAATCAAAGCATAAGAAAAGCCTCCCCGAAATGGGGAGGCTTTTTTGCGGGTTGTATTATTTCAGATAGCCGTTGATGATCTCAGCTGCTTTGCTGTTGTCTTTGCAGATGACCATCATAACGTAGGTGCCGTTGGATTTTACCACAGCGTTTTCCAGTTTGTACATTTCATCTGGGTTGTAGTCTTCAAAACCGATCTGCAGGTCTTTGATGCGGTTCTGTACGATGGTTTCCACAGTGGTGCGGTCACTTTCTTTTGCCAGACGGAACAGTGCGATCTCGTTAGGAGTTGCGTTGGATTCGTCCATGTAGATCACATAGTCTTCCAGAATGTCGGTGTCGTAGATGAAGTAGAAGTTTTCAGCAGCGATTTCGCTCATTTCAGCCATGTTGGAGCCGAAGTCAATGCTTGCAGTCAGGTCGTTGTACACATCGTCGAAGGAGATGTAGGTGGTTTTGCCGCAAGCGCTGAGGCAGAGCAGCAGTGCCAGAGAGAGAGCCATGATTTTCAGAAGTTTTTTCATTATAATATCCTCCAGTGAAATAATTTTAAGCTACGTGAGTTTTGAGATAGGTGAACCAGTCCTGATAGTACGGTGCGTTGAGGTGGATGCCGTCCGGGCTGGCTTTGTCCGGCAGAACGCCGTTTTCGTTCGCCAGTGCGGAATGAACATCCAAGTAGTGGCAGCCTTTTTTCACACACAGTTCCATCAGGCTCTGATTGTAGGTCACGACTTTCTCGTTGTCGATACCGTTGTCTTCCAGTGCGTACCAGTTGGTCACCGGGAAGATGGACTGGATATACAGTTCCGCGGTCGGGAATTCATCCTGGACCTTATCGATGAGATCGCCATAAAGGCGGATGAAGTCTTTTTCGGTACGCCATGCGATGTCGTTCATGCCCAAGAGGACATAGATTTTCGCTGGCTGGATGCGTTCCAGCTCTGCGAAGACGCTGGTATAACCTTCAGCCACACGGATCTTATCCGCTTTGTAGATGCTTTCCAGATTGATGCCGCGGTTGGCGATCACGTTGGTATCCAGAATATCGTACAGCTGCAGACCCTGAGTCAGGGAGTCGCCCACGAAAGCAGCATCATTGAAGTAGCTTGCGTCCACCTCCATGCAGAGAGGAACGGTGCTGCCTGCGGTGGAAACCACAGCTTTGACTTCCTGCTCGGTGGCAGGAGTTTCTTCGCTGTTTTCTGCTTCGGAAGGAGTTTCTTCTTCGGCAGGGGTTTCTTCTGCTTCTGCTTCGGTTTCAACTTCTGCTTCTACGTCGGTTTCTTCTTCGTCGGTTTCGTCGTCAGCTTCCGGGTCTGGAAGGCGGATCTCTTCTTCCACAGCCGGCTGGGTGAGGGCAGCTAATTCAGCAGCTTCGGCTGCTTCTGCCTGCTGTTTGTCCCAATATAAAGCACCGCCAAGAGCCGCAATCATTGCCACCAGCAAAACGAACAGGGTAGGCATCAGATTGGAGTTTCGGCGGTTATAGTAACTTTTTCTACGTTTCTTTAACACGGTTTTACTCCTTTTGAGTCAATGGGTGTTTTACTCTGTCCTTCCATTATACTACAAGAAGAATTCTTTGCAAGCGACAAGGGCTGAATTCACAAAAAGTTTTTTTCTGGAAAGAGACCTATCGAAAAAGATTCTCAAATTTTTTTGAAAAAGCTATTGACTATTGTGAAAGTCAGTGCTATAATAATCAACGTTGACTCGGTCAACACCAATATTTGCGGTAGTGCTGGAATTGGCAGACAGGCACGTTTGAGGGGCGTGTGTCTCTGACGTATGGGTTCAAGTCCCATCTACCGCACCAAAAAAGCTCTGAGGCTTACGCCTCGGGGCTTTTTTCTTTGTTGATGGACTTGAACCAAACCGGCTGAAGACGTTAAGAAAATGACCCGGTGGGTCATTTTTAGTCTGAACATTTTGCGAGAGTACCGAGCAAAATATCAAAGATTTGCGAAGCAAATGTTTGTCACAGTCCCATCTACCGCACCAAAAAAGCTCTGAGGCTTACGCCTCGGGGCATTTTTTATTGTTGATGGACTTGAACCAAACCGGCTGGTTTGTTCAGGTCTTTTTTCTTTTCTGAGGTTTTGTTCTCCGACAAAAGTTTGTAGACGAACCGGCAAAATTGTGTTAAAATGGAAACACAATCTTTCAAAGAAAGAAGTATGAAGAATGAAAGTTATCGTAACCAAGAACTATCAGGAAATGTGCGAGAAAGCTGCTCGCCTCATCGCTGCGCAGATCACTCTGAAGGAAGACTCCGTGCTGGGTCTTGCTACCGGCTCTACACCGATCGGCATCTACGAAGATCTGGTGAAAAAATATGAGGACGATGTTTTGGACTTCAGCGAAATTTGCACCGTGAATCTGGATGAATATGTGGGTCTGCCTGCAGACAACGACCAGAGCTATCGCTGGTTCATGAACCACCACCTTTTCGACCACATCAACATCCCAAAACAGTATACCTACGTTCCAAACGGTTGTGCCGCTGACCCTGAGGACGAGTGCGAAGACTACGAACTGCTGATCCAGCAGTTGGGCGGCGTGGACCTGCAGCTGCTGGGCTTGGGTCCAAACGGACACATCGGCTTCAACGAACCTGCTGACAACTTCGAAGCAGAAACCCATGTGACCGCGCTTACCGAAAGCACCATCGAAGCAAACAGCCGCTTCTTCGCAAGCAAAGAGGAGGTTCCAACCTCTGCTATTACCATGGGTATCGGCACCATCATGCAGGCGAAGAAAATCATTCTGGTTGCCAACGGCGAAGGTAAAGCACAGGCTGTAAAAGCAATGCTTTTCGGTCCGGTGACCCCACAGTGTCCTGCATCCATCCTGCGTTTCCATCAGGATGTGACCGTCATCGTGGACGAAGCTGCGTTCAGTCTGGCAGCAGAACAGGAATAAAACCACCATCCGGTATCGGCAGCGATGCCGGATTTTTTAAAGGAGAAACCATGTTCCGGTATTCCGACAGCAACAAACGCTATCATACATACAATTATTTTCTCAAGCAGAAGTTCGGCGCCAAGGTGGCGAAACTGTCACTGGACGCTGGCTTCAGCTGCCCGAACATCGACGGCACCAAAGGCTTCGGCGGCTGCACCTACTGCTCCGGTCGGGGCAGCGGCGACTTCGCCGGCGATGTGGCTCTTTCTCTGCGGGAGCAGCTGGAGCAGCAGAAGGCGGTCATGGAGAAAAAGTGGCCTAACAGCCGCTATATCGCCTATTTTCAGGCGCACACCAACACCCATGCTCCGCTGGAGAAGCTGAAAACCTGCTTCGAATCCGTGCTGGACTGCGAAGGTCTGGTGGGCATCAGCATTGCGACCCGTGCCGACTGTCTGGACGAGGAAAAAGCCGATTACATTGCGGAGCTTTCCAAAAGAATCTTCGTGGAAGTGGAGCTGGGTCTGCAGTCGGTCTTTGATGTGACCGGTGAGCGCATCAACCGCTGCCACAGCTACGCAGAGTTTGAGGAAGGTTTCCGTCTGCTGAAGGAGAGGAACATTCCCGTCTGTGTCCACCTTATCAACGGTCTGCCCGGGGAAAACCGGGAGATGATGCTGGAATCCGCACGGCGTGTGGGTCAGCTGAAGCCTCACAGCATGAAGCTGCACCTGCTCCACGTCATCGAAGGCACCAGATTGGCGGAGCAGTGGCGCAACGGAGATTTCCCGCTGCTGGAGCGTGAGGACTACGTCAATATCCTCTGCGACCAGCTGGAATTGCTGCCGCCGGAGATCGTCATTCAGCGTATCACCGGTGACGGCGACAAGGCGACCCTGCTGGGTCCTTTGTGGAGCATGGACAAGAAAAAAGTGATGAACGCCATCGACATGGAATTGGCACGGCGGGATTCCTGGCAAGGAAAGGGTTTGGAATAATGAAGGATATTTTAGTTTTCGCAAAAGAGATCTTGCAGGAACGTCTGCAGAAGGACGGCACCTTCGTGGACTTCACCATGGGCAACGGCCATGACACCCTCTACT
Source organism: Negativibacillus sp. (assembly GCA_045633085.1). Lineage (GTDB taxonomy): Bacteria > Bacillota > Clostridia > Oscillospirales > Ruminococcaceae > Negativibacillus. The sequence continues at coordinate 9,948 of JAZQXX010000184.1, forward strand.
TCGCGCAGTACTGCAGCGAAGGTCATGTCTATGCCTTTGACGTGCAGCAGATGGCCTTGGATAACACAAAAAAACTGCTGGACGACAACGGCGGCTTCGACAACGTAACTCTGATCCTGGACAGCCATCACAATGTGGACAAGTACGTGGAAGGGGAGATCGATGCCGGTATCTTCAACCTGGGCTACCTGCCGGGCAGCGATAAATCCGTTACCACCCAGTGCAATACCACCCTGGAAGCACTGGACAAAGCCGTAAAAATGCTGAAAGTTGGCGGCGTTATCGTGGTCATCATCTATCCTGGCCACAGCGAAGGTACCCGTGAAGCGGACATGGTGGAGGAGTTCTGCGCGAAGCTGGACAAGCACACCTACAACACCTACAAATACGCTCTGCTCAACAAGAAAAATCCGCCATACATCGTGGCTGCCGAGAAATTCATCCCAATGAACCGCTACACCGGCCAGCCTTTATAAAGAAATCCGCAGGAGTCGACAGAACGTCGGCTCCTTTTTTTGT
>JAZQXX010000185.1:0-1758 GCA_045633085.1 Negativibacillus sp.
ATTTGGACCGCAACGGTTTTGGTAATATGAAAGGTGCCGCTGCAGCGAAAGCTCTGCCGGGCACGACTGTTCTCTACGGTGCGGAAATGGACTTTCCAACTGCACCTTGTATCCGCCGTGCGCTGGCGGATTTTGCTATGAAAGGCATGTACGGTTACACGCTGGCTGATGACGATTACCGTCAATCTGTCTGCGGATGGATGAAGATGGTGCGCGGCTTTGAGATTCAGCCGATGGATATCGTCACCACGCTGGGTACTTTGTCTGGTTTGAATACCGCATTGAGAGCTTTTACCAAAGAGGGTGAGGGTGTTATCGTTCAGCATCCGTCCTATTTTAATTTTGATAAAGCAATTACACAAAACGGAAGACAGGTCGTTGCCAACTACATGAAAGAGAAAAACGGCGTTTACTCCGTGGATTGGGACGACCTTGAAGCGAAAATGGCTGACCCAAACAATACCTTCCTGGTGCTGTGCAATCCGCATAATCCAACCAGCAAGGTGTTCCATGCCAATGAACTGAGCCGCATTGCGGAACTTGCAGAGAAGTACGGCATCACTGTCTTCTGCGATGAGATTTTTGCAGAAACTGCGGTGAAGGGTCACGAAGTTCGTCCTTACATTGAGTTTGGACCAAAGCATGGAATCACGGCAACTTCCTTGGGAAAAGCTTTCAGCTTTACCGGTGTCAACCACGCGAATCTGCTCATCGTCGATGAAGTGCTGAAAAAACGCTTCCTTGCGCAGCGCAAAAAGGATCACTTCGGTTCCTTGGATCCGTTCTTCTATACTGCACTCCGTGCAGCCTATACCGAAGAGGGTTGGGAATGGGTACAGGCTATGAACCAGCACACAGTGGAAATTTACGAAATGATGAGCAAAGCTTTTGCGGAACGTATGCCTCTGCTGAGCCTTTCTCCGCTGGAAGGTAGTTACGTTTGCTGGCTTGATCTGCGCAAACTGAACATGACACAGGAAGAACGCCATCAGTTCCTTACGGAGGAAGTGAAGCTTCTTGCCAACAAAGGCGAAGATTTCGGCCCGGACGGCGAAGGTTTTATGCGTTTGAATCTGACCACCACCAAGGCAGTGATCGAAAACTTCCTTCTTGATCTGGAAGCAGCATATAAGAAAAGAGGCTACTAATTATGAGCAAAACTCCGTTTCTGACCTTAGAACAGGCGCAGAACATTATCAAAGATGTACCGACTCCATTCCATGTTTATGATGAAGCAGCCATTCGCCAGAATCTGCGTAACATCAATAAGGCGTTTTCTTGGAACAAAGGTTTTAAAGAATATTTCGCAGTGAAAGCACTGCCAAATCCATCAATTCTCAAAATTCTCAAGGAAGAAGGCTGCGGTGTAGACTGCTCCTCTTATACCGAGCTTCTTTTGGCAGAGGCTGTTGGTTTCAGCGGCAGCGATATCATGTTCTCCTCCAATGTAACTCCGGAGCAGGATATGAAAAAAGCCTATGATCTGGGTGCATACATCAACTTGGATGACAGCACTCATGTGGAATTTTTGGAAGAAGTAGCCGGTGTGCCGGAGAGTATGTTCTGCCGCTTTAATCCGGGTGGTATCTTTACTCTCAGCGAAAGCAAAGAAGGCTTCCAGGTTATGGACAAACCAGGTGATGCCAAGTACGGCATGACCGAAGAGCAGCTGAAATCCAGCTTCCGCAAACTGGCAGAAAAAGGTGCAAAACATTTTGGTATCCACGCCTTTTTGGCTTCCAACACCATCTCCAATGA
>JAZQXX010000186.1:0-4088 GCA_045633085.1 Negativibacillus sp.
ATTTTGCCGAAAATCATCGGAACAGAACCGATGATAAGACCCAGAAAGGCGAAGTTTGTCGCCACAGGGTAAGTTCCCAGCAGGAACTCGATGGCACGGCTGAAGGCCAGAATCGCCACCACCGCACCGATACCGAATGGAATGAGAAACGGAATGTTCTTGCGGATGTTTTTCAGGCCCATGACTTCCAGCATTTTCTGGTAGACGCCCAACACAACCGCCATGGTGCCGCCGCTGACACCGGGAATGATATTTGCCACGCCAACTACGGCGCCGCAGAGCAAATCGTGAAGATATTTCATATTCATACTCCTTTACATAACAGTCGTCATTCATTATATCATTTTCATCGGGCAAAAGATACCCTGATGGGATGTAAAATCTTCGTATCTATGGTATAATACAGGCAGAAATTTCCCCGAAAAGGAGAATCATTATGGAAAAAATCAAACACTTCCTCAAAAAAGAGCCAGTGCTGTCCATTGCGGCTGTGCTGGCGGTAGTATCTGCTTTCTTAGTACCGCCAAGCGCAGGCTACATCGCCTACATGGACTTCCGTGTACTGGCACTGCTGTTCTGTCTGATGGCGGTGGTTGCGGGCTTCATTGAAGTGGGCTTCTTCGACTTCATCTCCGCCAGACTGCTGGGCAAGACCGACAAGAGCAAGCTCATCGGCATTCTGCTGGTGAATCTCTGCTTCTTCTCCGCCATGCTGGTGACCAACGACGTAGCTCTGCTGACCTTCGTTCCGCTGACCCTGGGCATCCTTGGAGCTGTCCCTGCTTCCGAGCTGATTTTCGTGCTGGTCATGGAAACCATCGCCGCAAACCTCGGCTCCATGGCGACCCCTGTGGGCAACCCGCAGAACCTCTACCTGTACAGTGCGTACAGCGTATCCCTGCCGGACTTCTTCGCAACTCTCGCACCGCTGACCCTCATCAGCTGGGTGCTCATCATGGCAGTGATGCTCCTGCGCAAAGGCAGCGCACAGAGCCTGCGCTACGACAAAGCAGCTCCAAAACTGGAAAGCAAACCGCTGCTTCTCCTGACCGCACTGTTCCTGCTGTCCATCGCAGCCGTCGTTCATGTGCTGGACTACCGCCTCTGCCTCATCATCGTGGCAGCAGCCTTCCTGCTGTGGAAGCGTGAGATCCTGAAAAAGGTGGACTACACCCTGCTGCTGACCTTCATCTGCTTCTTCATCTTCGTGGGCAACATGGGTGAACTGGAAGCGGTGAGAACCCTGGTTTCCTCTCTGCTGGACGGCAGAGAGCTGCTGGTATCCGCACTGATTTCCCAGCTCATCTCCAACGTACCGGCTGCGCTGATGCTCAGCGGCTTCACCGACAACGGCACTGCTCTGCTCATCGGCACAAACCTCGGCGGTCTGGGAACCCTGTGGGCATCTCTTGCCAGCCTCATCACCTTCAAGCTGTACAGCCGCCACAAAGGCGCAGAAAGCGGCCGCTTCTTCGGCAGCTTCACCCTGTGGAACGTCATCTTCCTCGTGGTACTGCTGGTGATCGCGCTGCTTATCTATTAGTTTCATAACAAAAAAGACCGGTTTATCGCCGGTCTTTTTCTTTGCGAAATATTCGGTGGACAAAGAAAAATCCCGACCTCTTTCGAGATCGGGATTTGGAGCTGTTAACCGGAATCGAACCGGTGACCTCGTCCTTACCAAGGACGTGCTCTACCGACTGAGCCATAACAGCATGTTGTTGTCGGTGTCGTCAACGTTGATTATTATAACCCATCTTTCCACATTTGTCAACAAGTTTTGCGCAAATTTTTCTCACAAAGACCTTTCCACATCATTCAAAAATTCTATGCACTTTGTCCTGCTTCTTCTTTACGATTCCCCCGAAAAATGCTATACTGTAAACGGAGTATTGAGAAAAATTTCGCAAACTATCGAACTCAGGAGGTATCTTATGGAATACGAAGGCCAAATCTGCCGTCCTCCAATGGAACGTGCATCCTATATGCTGCCGGTTGCGGTGGGCTGCTCTTACAACCGCTGCACCTTCTGCACCCTGTTCAAACATTTGCAATACCGCCAGCTCCCTGCGGAACAGATCGAAGCGGAGATGATCCGTGTTCATGAAGCCGGCGGCAACCCAAAAGCGATCTTCCTCGGCGACGGCAATGCCTTCGGTCTTGCCACCGACCATCTGCTGTGGATCCTCGAGCGCATCCGCCACTACTTCCCTGCCTGCGAAATGGTCAACATGGACGCCACCATCACCAACATCTCCCACAAGTCCGATGAGGAGCTGAAAGCCCTCTACGACGCCGGTGTGCGCCGTCTGTACATCGGTATCGAAAGCGGTTTGGATGACGTTCTGCGCTTCATGAAGAAGGATCATACCCTGGAAGAAGCCTACGTTCAAATTGCCCGTATGCAGAAAGCCGGCTTGATCTTCAACGCCCACATGATGACCGGTATCGCCGGCAAAGGCCGCGGCATCGAAAACGCCGAAGCCACCGCCGAGTTCTTCAACCGCACCCAGCCGGAGCGTGTCATCAACTTCAACATCTTCCACCACCGCCGTGCACCGCTGTGGAAGGACATCGAAGAAGGCCGCTACGAACCTGCTGACGAGCAGGAAAACCTCCGTGAGGAGAAGCGTCTGCTGGAGCTGCTGGATGTTCCGGGCATGAAGTACGACGCCTTCCACGACGTGTTCGAGCTGCGTATCCGCGGTGAACTGCCGCAGGACAAGGACAAAATGCTGGCGAAAGTCAACGACTGCCTTGCCTACTGGGAAACCCAGCCGTCCTTTCTCAAAATATTTCGCTGATTTAGCGGATTACGTGGAATACACCAACACTTATAAATCACTGCGGGATGCTCCCGTTGCCAAAATCGCGACTGAGTAGCTGCATGACGCAGAATCCATAACGCGAAACAGCCTGCGGGGGCTTCCCCGCAAGAAAAGCCACCTCGTTCTGAGGTGGCTTTGTTGCGTTATTTAAGTCTGCCGCAGACCTGATACATCTGCTCGTTGGAGATGACCACGTCCACGTCCAGCCAGCGACCCATGAGAGCCGCCAGTTCGTCTTCGTGGAGCAGCTCGATGGAAACCTCGCTGGCACGTTTGTGATGCTCCTGCAGAGCCGCACGGCTCATGCCGTGAGCAATGGCCAGGCGACCGCCTTCCTTCAGCAGAGAAACCAGCCGTTCAATGAGTTTCTCCGGTTCCATGAAGTGCGGAAAGGCGTTGTACACCATGATGGCGTCGAATTTCTGCGGGAAGTCCACGGTCTCCACGTCGCCGCAGAGAACCTCGATGTTCGGGAATTTCTCCTGTGCGATCTTCACCATCTCCGGTGCGATGTCGATGCCGGTGACGGAAGCCACTTCCCTGCCCAGATAGTCCGGGAAGAGAACGCCGGTGCCGCAGGCAACGTCCAGCACAGAGATGCCGGCTTTGATGCCGCCGTTGTCCAGAATTTTGGCGATGACTTCCTCGTTGCGAATCATATCGTCATCCCACCAGGAAGCACAGCGATCGAAGAAATCGGCGATTTTCTGTTTGTTCATAGGCAGCTCCTTAGAGAGATCTGGCGTCAACACCGTCCAGATATTCGGACACGGAAGCCATGACTTCGCCCAAAATACCCTGCTGGAATGGCTCACGGAGGTGGCCGACTTTCAGCAGCTGACGGAATGGCAGAGTACCGCCGCACTGGCACATTTCCAGATAGTCAGGCCATGCGGTAGGTTCTTTGTCCACCTGAGAGCGTTTCCAGAACTGCAGAGCGCAGATCTGCGCCAGAGTGTAGTCGATGTAGTAGAATGGAGAGCCGAAGATATGACCCTGCTGATACCACCAGCAGCCGCGTTCCAGAATGTCGCAGCCTTCGTAGTCTTTGTGAGGCAGGTACATTTTCTCGAGTTTTCTCCAGGTTGCTTTGCGTTCGTCCGGAGTCATGGATGGGTTGTTGTAAACCTCATGCTGGAAGTGGTCCACCAGTACGCCGTAAGGAACGAATTTCACTGCCGCACCCAGGTGGTGGTAGTGATATTTTGCGGTGTCCTCTTTGAAGAAGCCCTTGCTCCAAGGCCATGCGAAGAATTCCAT
>JAZQXX010000187.1:0-1631 GCA_045633085.1 Negativibacillus sp.
CTTCCCCTTCTGCCTGCAGAAGCTCTGTCATCAGTGCGTAGACTGTGTTGTCATCCACTGCTGCCACCATGGAGAGCAAAGATTTGTAGAAATCTTTCAGCACAGCGTAGGCTCTGCCGCCGCAGAGTGCGGCACCTACGGCAAGATATTTCCCTTCAAAGAACGGTCTTAGCTCGATGTTTTCTCCTGCTATCATTTCATCGCAGATGACCGACACCTGACTGCCTGTTCCTACGTTGATGAGCAGTTCGTTTTCGTTGGAAAGGCTGGACAGAACGCTGGCTTGGTTGTCACCGATGGCAGCACTGACCGGGATTCCCCGGTACGTGCCGGCGATTCGGTAACCGTCAACTACCTGGACGGTACTGTCACAGGTAAAGCGTTTTTCTTTTAAATCGAACAAGCCGAAACTTGCCGCGTCGGTGATATGCACCAAAGGCTGCTTCTTGCCGCAAAGCTGCATAACGAAGTAATCCTGAATGGTGCAGAAACATTCCGCAGCCTCCGGCACCAAAGAATTTTGTCTGTTATAGAAATCTGTGACCATGCCGTAGCCACTGCTGCTTCCAAGAAAATCGGCGTAGGTCGTGTCTTTGTACGGCTGATCTCCTCTGCCGTCCTGCCAAGTATACAGCGGACTGACTGCTGTTCCGTTCCCATCCACATAGACGATGCCGTGCATTTGTCCTGTCACGCCGATGACCGCGGTCTGCTCAGAAAACAGACTGTTGAGAATTTCGGTGGCTGTGCGCATGATGTTTTCAACAGACTGTATCTTTTCCCAGGCTGCACAGCCTTCAAGAAATGCATTGCTGTCTTTGGTGACTGACTGAAGCAGTTCCCCTGTTTTGGTATCGATGACTACGCCGCAGATACTGGTAGTACCAATGTCAATTCCGATGGCTTGATTCTTCATTCTGCGACCTCCGTTCTGATGATAGGATCTCGTTGATTTTGTTTACATATTCTATGGAATGGTTGAGGGAAAACTCCCCGTGGTAAAGCTCCGGTAGGATCTGCAGACTGCTTCCCGGCAGTTTTCGCTGTATCATTTCCGCCGATTTTCTCATAGAAGAATTTTCTCTTTCGCCAACGCAGATATGAACTTCTGCACAGCAGTTCGTGAGAGAATCTTTTAAGAAGTAACGGGCATTTGCCTGCAGAAATGCTGTAATATCCGCTTTCGAAATTTGGCAGCTGTCACGATAATAGTCCTCAAACAATTCCTGCTTCATCCGCAGTGACTGAAATTGCAGCTTTGAGAACCACCTCTGCTGAATCAAACCGCAACTGCAATTCAACGCCGGTTTGATCAGTGCCGCAACAAGTTTCGATGGTTTGACCAGCGCACTTTCGATCAGTGCACAGCGGCAGATATCGCTGCGATGTGAGAGCATTTCGAGCGCAAGCTGTCCGCCTAAGGACAAACCTCCCAACAGCAAAACACGGCCTCCGAAGCGTTCGTCGATCAACTGAAGCAAGGCAGCAGCATTGTCTTCGATGCTGCTAAAAACACGGTCACTGCCGGAATGTCCGTCCAAAATCGGAAGAACGACATGATATCTGGACTGAAGCATTTGCGCCGCTTCCCGGTAATTCCACCACGACAAACCACCGCCATGCAGCAGTAC
>JAZQXX010000188.1:0-1855 GCA_045633085.1 Negativibacillus sp.
CCAATGTACCACCGTCTGACCGGCGATGAAGCGATTCTGGAATTGCTGCCAATGAAAGAGCAGCTGGGTGGTTATCTGGGCATCAATCAGACCTACTACGAAATCAACGAAGAAACTCTCCGTGGTTTCGCAGCAGCAGGCTGGATCTATGGCGACGGCAAAGGCAATGTTCTGGTAGCAGGCAGCCGTTTCCAGCCAAACAAAGCGCTGTACATCGCTGCAATGAAGGGTGACAAACGCCGCGCACTGTCCTACGCACTGAACATGATGGTTATGGCAGGTCATCAGAAAATTTCTGCTCACTTCCCAGTAGGCGAAGGTGCACAGGAACTGATCGACTTCCTGTCCAAACATGGCTTCGAGCAGAATCCAAGCGACCTCGTTGTTATGGAATGGAAGAAATAAGCAAGTTTTAAATGGCAAGAGCAGGCAGAAATGCCTGCTCTTGTTACGTCATTGACAAAAGTGCGGACTTGTGATAATATTGTTACATAAGTTACATGGTTCACAGGCTGAACCATTTTATTTTGTCCCAAAGGAGTCTTTCCATGAGCGAAACCAACGAAAGCCTGCTGCGTGCATGGCTGAAGCTGAGCACCAGCGTTGTCAATGATCGCGTGGTGTCCGATTTGAGCTATAACGAAGCGCGAATCTGCAACATTCTGTTCCGTGAAAAGGTGACCAATCCGCAAGTGCATATGACTGCCACTGACCTTTGCCATGAAACAAGAATGCTGAAATCCCAGATGAACCGCACTCTGTGCAGTATGGAAGCCAAAGGTTTGATTTGCAGGGAGCGTTCCAGCGAAGATAAACGCAAAATTCTTGTTTTTATGAACCCTGACCATATGGGATTGTATCACGAGCTTCACTACAAAGTACTGAAACTGGTGGATGGTATCGTGGCAGAGATCGGAGAAGCGAAGGCTCGACAGATCACCGAGCTGATGAATGAGATCTCTACCGCAGCAGACCGTCTGCTGGCCCAATAATTCTTGCTATCGAGGAGTAACAATATGATTCGTATTTTAGTCGATTCCACTGCTGACTTCAGCTTGGCGGAACTGAAAGAAAGAAACATCGATATGGTTCCGCTGAATGTAAACTTCGGCGACGAAAGCCTGCAGGATGTTGTAGAACTGAGTGTAGATGATTTCTACGACCGTCTCATCAACGGCGATGTTCATCCAAAAACCTCTCTGCCATCTCCAGCATGCTTCATGGAAAAATTTGAAGCTGCACAGGAAGCTGGCGATGAGCTGATCTGCATTCTGCTGTCCGGCGGTATCAGCGGCACCTATCAGAGTGCTGTCAACGCAAAAGAAATGGTTGAGTACGACGGCATCCATGTCATCGACTCTAAGAGCACCGCTTGCGCTATCCGTATTCTGGTAGAAACCGCAGAAAAAATGATTGCAGAAGGCAAATCTGCGCAGGAAATCGTGGATTTCCTGGAAGCACTCAAAGGCCGCACTCAGATTTGTGTAGCAGTGGATACTCTGGAATACCTGCAGAAGGGCGGTCGCCTGAGCAAAGCAGCTGCTGCCATCGGTTCTCTGGCAAGTCTGAAACCGGTCATTACCCTCAATGCAGAAGGTCAAATCGAAGTTGTAACCAAATGTCTGGGCAGAACCAAAGCGCTGGCTTACATCTGTGATGTTCTGAAAAAAGTTCCTGACAGCAAAGAATATAGCCTGTACACCGTCTACTCTCACAACAGCGATAACGTCGAAAAACTCAACGCAATGCTGGCAAAAGATGGTCATGTGGTATCCGGAACCTACAACATCGGTTCCACCATCGCTACCCATGTTGGTCCTGGTGTTTACGGCGTTATCTACGTAAGACAGAAGTA
>JAZQXX010000189.1:0-2243 GCA_045633085.1 Negativibacillus sp.
GTACAATAAATAACACCTGGTTCATTTTTATCCAATACCGCCAAAGCAAAGGAGCCCTGCAGCATGGCTGTAACTTTTTCCAATGTTTCCTTCATGTTGCCGCAGTAATGTTTCTCCAGCAGCTGCGCGATCACTTCCGTATCGGTCTGTGAAGCAAAATGCACGCCATCCTGCTGCAGAGCTGCTTTCAGCTGTTGATAGTTTTCGATAATACCATTGTGTACCACTGCCACCGTCTGTCGTTCCGATAAATGAGGATGACAGTTCTCTACCGATGGTTTTCCGTGAGTTGCCCAACGGGTATGACCAATTCCGCAGCTGCTCTGCGGATGTTGTTCTTCCACTACCTGCCGTAACTTTTCAATTCGTCCCACCGCACGGTAAGTATTGAATCCCTTGTTCTCCATATCAGCAAGAGCTATTCCGGCAGAATCATAGCCGCGATATTCCAAATGTTCCAAACCTTTCAGCAGAACTTCGCTGCAGCAGCTTTTGCTGGCTGCTTTCATTGTAAATCCTACGATGCCACACATCGTACATCATCTCCTTACAAGAATCTTTTTTCTTACTCAATTACTCTATAAAACAAAGAACTGCGTGACAAAAGCCACGCAGTCAGTCACCTTATCTTTTGCACTTCCTCATTATATACAGATTCACAGCTCATCGCAAGAGTGAATTAAGAAAATCGTTTCCTAATTCATAAATAACTTGAATTTCACATCGCTTGGCGTTATAATATGCTCCGTTGAGAACAATAAAGTACAGCCGTAAGGTTGTGCTTTTCCTATTTTTAACTCTAACAGGAGAAAAACAAACATGAACTATCATCGTTTACTTCACTTGGTGATCATGCTGGGTTCCACCCTTTTGGAAAACGGTGCCGAAACTTACCGTGTGGAAGAATCCATCCTGCGAATCTTCCAGGGGCATGATATGGCGCAAGTGGATGTCTTTGTCATTCCAAGTATGCTGATCGTTACCATCCGTCCGGAAGGTTCGGAAAAAATCTATACTCAGCAGAAACGTATCCGTGCCCGCGGAACCGACCTGACCAAAATCAGCGAAGCCAATGACCTTTGCCGTTTCTACTGCACCCACGATATGACATTGGACGAACTGGAAAACCGAATCGAAACCATCCGTCATGGTACGGTATATCATCAGTTCACTCAGTATATCGGTCATATTTTGGCCGGCAGCGGCTTCTCTCTCTTTTTCGGTGGTTCTCTGATCGACGCTTTCTGTGCAATTTTCAGCTGCATTATGGTAAAATTCATTTTTGACCAGATGGGCAAGTTGGAAACCAACACCTTCTTCACCAATATCCTTGCCTCTGCAACCTTGACTGCATGGGCTGGTTTGATGTCTGTTTCCCCGCTGCATGCCAACATGGATACAACTATTATCGGTCCTATGATGCTGTTGGTTCCAGGTATGGCACTGACCACTTGTATGAGAGATATCATCGCCGGCGACTACATTTCCAGTTTGGTAAAACTTTTGGAAGTCGTAATGATCGGTCTTGGTGTTGCCTTAGGTGCTTTCATTTCCATAAGTGCCATGGGACTCATTCTGTAAAGGAGCTGTGACCATGAATAACGATATTTTTATGGGACTCAACAATTTATGTTCCGAATTGGTCCTGCCAGTCATCATTGCATTTATTGCCTGTGCCGGATTTGGGATCATCTTTAATATCCGTGATCGTAATTTGTTCCATGCATCACTCTGCGGAGCAGTCGGCTGGATGGTTTACCTTATTGTCGTTCATTACTACAATGATATTCTTGCCTGCTTCTTCGGCGGTCTTGCTGTTTCACTGTATTCTGAACTCTTAGCCCGCAGCCGCCGTACTCCTTCCACCTGTTTCTTGATCGTAGGTCTTTTGCCGCTGGTACCTGGAGCCGGTGTGTACTACACCATGAAATATTTTGTTCAGGGACAGTATACTGAATTTGCAGAGCGTGGAATCAACGTATTGTCTTGTGCTGGTTCCATCGCTCTTGGAGTAATGCTGGTCATTTCTATGTTCCGAATGTTCATGCACATCCGAGAACTTCGACACAATAAATAAGCTGATACAAAATTTTTGGGACGAGGACTTCGTCCCTTTTCTCTTATGAGGTGAACTATGAACGATCCGTTGAAACAACTTCCTCAGCCGCTGCTCACTTGGTACGAGCAGAATCGCCGGATCCTTCCGTGGCGGGAAGATCCGCAGCCTTACCGTGTTTGGATCT
>JAZQXX010000190.1:0-8785 GCA_045633085.1 Negativibacillus sp.
ATCGTAGCAAATGCGTTGATGGAACTGATCCAGTCCAGCTCTAACGTTATTTTGATGGGTCATCGCTTTGCCGATCTGGACGCAATGGGTTCTGCGGCAGGTTTGTGGTATGCCATCAAAGAAATGGATAAACCGGCAAAAATCGTTTACAACGAAAAAACCAGTTTGGTAAAAAATCTTTACGACCGTCTGCTGGAAAACGGCTTCGAAGATGCCTTCGTTAGCCCGGAACAGGCAGAGAATCTGGTTGGAGAGAAAACCCTGCTGATCGTTGTGGATACCCATACCCCACAGATGCTGGAGTATGCTCCGATTTACGAAGCTTGCCAGAACGTAGCGGTTATCGACCATCACCGTAAAATGGTCAACTACATTGACAATGCAGTATTGTTCTACCATGAACCGTTTGCATCTTCTGCATCCGAAATGGTTGCGGAGCTGCTGCAGTACATAGGCGAAAAATACCGCATCAACAGCGGTGCAGCAGAAGCTCTGCTTTCCGGCATCATGCTGGATACCAAAAACTTTATCATGCGTACCGGTGTCCGTACCTTTGAGGCTGCGGCTTACTTGAAACGTATGGGTGCTGATACCATCGAAGTAAAAGCTCTCTTTGCAACCAGCATGGAAGCATATCAGGCTCGCAGCATGGTTGTAGCTTCTGCGGAAGTTTACAATCACTGCGCGATTGCCACTGTTCGTGAACCGATGGATCAGATCAAGATCGTTGCAGCACAGTCTGCGGACGAGCTGCTGAACATCAACGATGTTTACGGTTCCTTTGTACTTTATTATGAAGGCGAAGGTATCGTTGGTCTGTCTGCTCGCAGTATGGGCAAGATGAACGTACAGATCGTTATGGAAAAACTGGGCGGCGGTGGCCACCAGACCATGGCAGGTGCTCAGATCCGAAACACTACCTTCGAAGAAGTACGTGCGAAGCTGAATGCTGCGATTGATGAATATCTCTCCGAACTGAATCCGGAACCGCTGCCAGCGGAACCAGGTCCGGTTCAGATGATGGAATTGACCATCCCGGAAGAAAAATAGAACACAGTAATTGATATACAGGAGGAAACAACAATGAAAGTTATTCTGACTCAGGATGTAAAAGGTACCGGTAAAAAAGGCCAGATGGTGGAGGTTGCTGACGGTTACGCACAGAACTTCCTCATCAAACGCGGCATTGCAGTTGCTGCAAGCAGCCAAGCTGTAAATGAAATGAAATCCAAAGAAGCTGCAAAACAGCACAAACTGGATGTAGAAAAACAGCAGGCAATGGATACTGCAAAAGCTCTGGAAGGTCAGAAAGTTAAAATTTCTGCTAAAATGGGTGCCAACGGTAAACTCTTCGGCTCCGTTACTTCCAAAGAAATTGCAGAAGCTGTAAATTCTCAGCTGAAAATCACTGTAGATAAAAAGAAAATCTCTCTGCAGAGCGACATCAAAGGTCACGGTACCTATAACGCAGAAATCAAACTCTACACCGGTATCAGTGCGAAAATTTCTGTAGAAGTTGGCGAATAATTTACTGATCGTATTATAATTGGCGGAAGAAGGAGGAATCAGCCATGGCAGAAGCCTTGTTTGAAGGCAATGAAGTCAATTTGCCGTTCAGTCTGGAAGCGGAGCAATCTGTACTTGGTGCAGTTCTGCTGAAGCCGGAGTGTCTTAGCACAGTACTGGAATACATCGGTGCGGAATCCTTCTACCGCAAGCAGCATCAGCAGATTTTTGCTATCATGCTGCAGATGTATACCACAGCTCGCGGTATCGATGTCATCACTGTCCTGGAAGAAGTGAAGAAGCAGGAAGTTTTCTCTGCAGAAAATGAGGCGAAGGTTTATCTGACCCAGTTGGTGCAGGTGGTACCGGGTACAGCCAATGTGGTGTATTATGCTAAAATCGTACAGGAAAAATACTATATGCGCCGCCTCATCGGTATGGCACAGGATGTATTGACCTTTGCGAATGAACCTCAGACCGAATCCCGCAGTTTGATGGAACTGACCGAACAGAAGCTCTATGATATCCGTAAGGGTAAAGATTCTACCGGTTTGATTCATATCAACCGCATCCTGATGGATGTTTACGGACGAATCCAATCTCCGGAACAGAGTGGAGCAGGCAGCATTCCGAGCGGTTTTGGCGGTTTGGACCGTATCACCAACGGCTTGAACCGTTCTGACTTGATTTTGTTGGCAGCCCGTCCTGCGATGGGTAAATCTACTTTTGCATTTAACATTGCTACCAATGTAGCGAAAAAAGGCTACACAGTTGCGGTCTTTTCCTTGGAAATGAGCCGTGAGCAGGTAGTAAACAAAATCCTTTCTGCAATGGCAAGTGTTGACGGTACAAAACTGCGTGCCGGCGATTTGCCGGTGGGTGACTGGAGCAAAGTTGCAGATGTCGTTGAAATGATGTCCCAATGGGAAATGTACATCGACGATACACCGGGTATCACCGTTGCGGAAGTAAAAGCAAAACTGCGCCGTCTTCCACAGGTCGATCTGGTAGTTATCGACTACCTGCAGCTGCTGACTTCCGGACGCAACATTGACAACCGAGTACAGGAAGTTTCCGAAATCACCCGTAACCTCAAAATTATGGCCAAGGAAATGAATGTGCCGCTGCTGACCCTGTCCCAGCTGTCCCGAAGCTCAGATAAACGTACAGACCATCGACCAATGCTGTCTGACCTTCGTGAATCGGGTTCCATCGAGCAGGACGCAGATATGGTTATGTTCCTCTACCGTGAGGAATACTACGAAGATGATACAGAAGAACGCGGTTCGGCAGAATGTATTTTGGCGAAGAATCGACACGGTGCTACCGATACAGTAAAACTGATCTTTGACGGTGCGCACAGCCAGTTCGTCAGCAGGGAGAATTACCGCGATGCGCCATAGTGCTTTGGATATCATCGAAGAATACAACATGCTTCCTTATGGAAGTCGTGTAATTGTTGGACTTTCGGGCGGGGCAGATTCAATTGCCCTGCTCTCCTTTTTGCATGAGCTGCAGGCAGACCGGAAATTGGAATTGGAAGCTTGTCATATCAATCACCAGCTTCGCGGTGAAGAGTCGCAGCGAGATGAAGATTTTTGCAGAAGCGTCTGTGCTGACCGTGGAATCAAACTGCATGTTTTTTGCAGAGATGTTGCCGAAGGCGCAAAACAGGCAAAAAAATCTGTGGAAGAATACGCAAGGCAAGTACGTTATGAATGTTTTTCATCCTTGTGCCGTTCTCAGGAAGATAAAATCGCAACAGCTCATACGGCTAATGATTTAGCAGAAACCCTGCTGTTCCATGTGACGAGAGGAACCGGCACCAAAGGTTTGATCGGGATTCCTGCCGTAAGAGGGAATATCATTCGTCCTTTGCTGTATTGCAGCCGCAAGCAAATCGAAGCCTATTGTGAGGAAAAGAAGCTGACTTTTGTGACTGACAGCAGTAATCTCAGTGATGTTTACAGCCGCAACCGTTTGCGCCATCATGTGATTCCTCAGTTGGAGGAGATCAATCCTGCGTTTCTGAAAAGTGCGGTGCGCTTGTCTAAGCAGACCGTACTGGAGGTAGACTATTTGCAGAAGCAGTTGGAGCAGGAGTTGAAAAACATTGCATTGACAGAAAGCAGCTGGAGCCGCAGCGGTTTTACCGAACTGCATCCTGCGCTGCAGAAGCGTGCTGCTGCATACTGGTTGGAAAACTGTGGTGCGGAACTGTCCGAAAAGAAGATCAACGATGCATTGCTGACGATTCAGCAGGGTGGTACCCTCGAGTTATGCAAAGGAAAATATCTGGAGAGTGGCTCTGTCATTTGCTTAAAATCCGCAGTGCAGCTGCAGGAATTCTTTTCTGTTCCCTTGGAAATGGGAGAAAATCCGCTGTTTCTTGGAAAAACAGTGAAGATCGATTTGCTGGACAGAGAAAAATTTGAATTCTTTGCAAACATTGAAAAAGAAGGCTTAAAAAATGCCTTTGATTATGATAAAATATATGGGAAAGCTGCGATTCGGCAGAGAATACCGGGAGATGCGATTCAGCTGAAAGGCTGGAATCATCCCCATTCGTTCAAAAAAATGCTGAATCAATGCAAAATCAGCTTGGAGGAACGTTCCCGTCTTGCGGTAATTTGTGACGAGAAAGGTCCTTTGTGGCTGGAAGGCTTTGGCGTGAGAGCAGATGCTCTGCCTGACGAACAAAGCGTGAACATTGCAACAATCTGTGTTTTGGAGGAATCCTAATATGAAAAACGATATTCTGAAAGTTCTGATCAGTGAAGAAGAAATTCAGGCTAAAGTAGCAGAAATGGGTCGTCAGATCAGTGAAGACTATAAAGATAAAAATCTGCTGATGGTATCCGTACTGAAAGGTTCTGTCATGATCATGGCAGACTTGATGCGTGCGATCACCATTCCTGCAAGAATCGACTTTATGTCTGTTTCCAGCTACGGCAACGGTACTGTTCATACCACACTGAAAATTCTGAAAGACTTGGATATTCCACTGGAAGGCTACGATCTGCTGATCGTTGAAGATATTCTGGATAGCGGCCGTACTCTCCATGCTCTGCGTGAAATGCTGAATCAGAGACACCCAAACAGCATTCGCATTGCAACCCTGCTGGATAAACCAGAACGCCGCGTTGAAGATATCCAGCCAGACTACTTCTGCTTCAATGTACCGGATGAATTCGTTGTTGGTTATGGTTTGGACTACGCTGAAAAATACCGCAACCTGCCATACATTGGTGTCCTGAAACCAGAAGTGTATACTAAATAGTAAATAATACGGCTAATTCTACATATTGTAGTGATATTGTGAGAATATAACCGATAATGAGGAGTGAAAACTGCTAATGCAAAAAAAGATGAAAGGTGTCGGCATGTACGTTGCAATGCTGGTACTGCTGAGCATCCTTGCGATCGCTCTGTTTTCCTGGACCCCGGAACCGGTAGATACTCTTACCTACTCCGAAGTGATCAACTACTTCAAACAGGAGCAGGTGGAGGAATATTCCGTTGACTTCAACACCGGCTATCTGACCATGAAGATAGAGGGTCAGGAACAGAAGGTCATCTACGAACTGGCAAACATTACGTTCTTCCGTCAGGATATTGAGCCATATCTGGAAAAATATGAAGCGGAACATCCGGAACAGGTATTCCCTACCGACTACATTCCGGCAGAACCAACTTCCCTGTGGGTATCTTTGCTTCCTACCATCATTATGGCTGTACTGATGTTTGGTGGTTACTTCCTGATCATGCGTTCTGCTGGCGGCGGTGCAAAGATGAACAACTTTGCGAAAGCCAAAGCTCGACCAAAAGATGACGGCAACAAAGTGACCTTCAACGACGTTGCAGGTGCTGATGAAGAAAAGAAAGAACTGGAAGAAGTTGTTGACTTCCTGAAACATCCGAAGAAATTTAATTCTCTCGGTGCAAGAATTCCAAAAGGTGTTCTGCTGATGGGCCCTCCGGGTACCGGTAAAACCTTGCTGGCTCGTGCTGTTGCAGGTGAAGCAGGCGTACCATTCTTCTCTATTTCCGGTTCCGACTTCGTAGAAATGTTCGTTGGTGTGGGTGCATCCCGTGTTCGTGACCTGTTCGAGCAGGCGAAAAAGAGCGCACCAAGCGTTATTTTCATCGACGAGATCGACGCTGTTGGTCGTCGTCGCGGTGCAGGTTTAGGCGGCGGTCATGATGAACGCGAACAGACTCTGAACCAGTTGCTGGTTGAAATGGACGGTTTTGCAGCAAACGTAGGTATCATTGTAATGGCGGCAACCAACCGTCACGATATTCTGGACCCTGCACTGCTTCGTCCAGGACGTTTTGACCGTCAGATCGTTGTAGGTTATCCAGATGTACGTGGCCGTGAAGCGATCCTGAAAGTTCATACCAGAAACAAACCTCTGGCACCGGATGTGGAGCTGGATGTTATTGCAAAAACTACTGCAGGCTTTACCGGTGCTGATCTGGAAAACCTGGTCAATGAAGCAGCATTGCTTGCTGCACGCAAAAATAAAAAAGCGATCACCATGGAAGATATCCAGGATGCGACCATTAAAGTTGTTGCAGGTCCTGAGAAGAGAAGCCATGTAGTGACTGAAAAAGATAAACGTCTGACCGCTTTCCACGAAGCAGGTCATGCGGTTGCTACCTATTATTGCGAAACCCAGGATAAAGTCCATGAAATTTCTACCATTCCTCGCGGTATGGCAGGCGGTTATACCCTGTCCCTGCCGGCAGAAGACCGCAGCTATATGACCCGTAAGCAGATGTTTGAGAATATCGTGACTCTGCTGGGTGGTCGTATTGCAGAACAGATCGTTCTGGACGATATTTCTACCGGTGCATCCAATGACTTGGAGCGTGCTACCAACACTGCACGCAGCATGGTGACCCGTTATGGCTTCAGCGAAAAACTGGGTCCTGTTGTTTACGGTGAGGATGAAAGCAATGTATTCCTCGGACGTGATCTGGGTCATAGCAAAAACTACTCCGAAGCTGTTGCATCTCAGATCGATATGGAAATCCGCAACGTTGTTGAGGATGCATATTCCCGTTGCACCAATATTCTGAAAGAACATCTGGATCAGCTGACTGATGTAGCAGAATATCTGATTCAGTACGAAAAAATCGGCGGTGCAGACTTCGAAAAGATCATGACCGGTCACAAGGACGAAGTATACGCTGCCCGTGAGCAGGAGAAAGCTGCGAGAGAGAAAAAAGAGCAGGCTGAAAAGGCAAAAACTGCTCAGTCTCCACTGCAGCCGATCTCTCCAATTCCGGAAGCACCGGAAGCTCTACCTGTCACCGAACGGGAAGAAGCTCCAAATGAGGAACAGAATCCGACTGACGACAATCCGGAAGAGAAATAAACCATGGATGGCACTGCGTATGCAGTGCCATTTCCTGCATTAACGAAGAAAGGCAGGTGGATACCATCAAAGAGTTGTTTGAATATTGCGGTCGCTTTATGAAGCAATATGTAAAGGAAACAGACCGTCTTCTTTTGGCGACCTGTATTGCACTGTCCTGTATCAGTGTAACGCTGATTTTAGGATTGACCCATAACGGTGTATTGGGAAGCACTCACTCGCTGAAAATGCAGATCATTGCATCATTGCTCGGCTTGGGTGCAGCTGTTGTCATATCTAAAATTGACTACCATATGATGGCGGAGTTATGGAAACTTCATCAGCCGGTTGCCTATGGTTTGGTTTTGCTGACCTTTACTTCTTTGGGTG
This sequence comes from Negativibacillus sp., assembly GCA_045633085.1. GTDB lineage: Bacteria > Bacillota > Clostridia > Oscillospirales > Ruminococcaceae > Negativibacillus. Next base: position 7,260 of record JAZQXX010000190.1, read on the forward strand.
TGCAGGTAAGTGAGTATATTGACGATAGAAACTGGCTGGATATTCCGGGCCTGCCGCAGTTCCAGCCATCAGAATTACTGAAGATTTCATTCATTCTGACCTTTGCATATCATTTGAGCAAAGTGAAAGACGAATTGAATGATTGGAAAACATTAATTTTAGTCTGTGCACACGGCCTTGTTCCGGTTATGCTGGTACATTTCCAGGGTGACGACGGTACAGCGGTTATTATCCTGATTATTGTTGCAGGAATGATGTTTGCTGCCGGCCTATCCTGGAAGTACATTCTGCCAATCGTTGCAGCGATCCCGCCTGCAATTGCAGTCTTATGGATGTTTGTGCTTGATAATGACAAAAAAGGCCGTATTTTGGCACTGGTATCACCGGATAGCTTGAGTGCGGCAGATCGCAGCAAATATTTATGGCAGCAGATGAAAGGCGAAATCGCCATAGGTAATGGCGGTGTATGGGGCAACGGAATATTTACCGAGAATGGGCAATTTCAGTTTGTTCCAGAGGTACATAATGATTTTATCTTCTCCTATATTGGTGAATCGCTGGGCTTTATTGGCTGCATTGGAGTTTTAATTCTCTTGTTGCTTTTGTGCCTCTCCATGCTGCGCAATGCAAAAAATGCAGCTGATGATTTGGGCCGCTACGTTTGTGTTGGCGTATTTTCGATGTTTGCAGCACAGATTGCGATCAATATTGGCATGAATTTAAGTATGTTCCCGGTAATCGGTATTACCTTACCATTCCTTTCAGCAGGTGGTACTTCGGTAGCTTCATTGTATCTTTCCATCGGTGTTGTGCTTAGTGTACACGTTCATAATCGTACAAATCGATTCAGAAACTAAGCCTTCTTGCCAGTTTTCCACATAAGGAGCCACGCGTTACTGCGTGGCTTTTTGCATAATGCCAAAAGTGGGAGAAGGGGGTTGACGAAAAGGAAGAGGCGTGATATTATATACAAGCTGACTCGCGGGAGTCAAACAGATTGAACAAAAGATCTGGATACAGGTTGTAAAGAATGATGTTTTTCATTTGAAAAACCGCTCAAAAAAATCTGAAAAAACCTGTTGACAAACACGAAACAGCATGATATAATGAACAAGCTGTCACGGACAGCAAGATTCACAAAACAGGACCTTGAAAATTGAACAACATTTAAGCTAGAAAGCTTAGAAGACTCAAGTTAATTTTATTTGAGAAAATGTACTTTTACAGACGCAAGTGATTTTGTGCTTAGAGTGCAGATTCGAATTCTTTAAGATTGGAACCGCGAAAGTGGTTTTGATACAATTTACAAAGAGTTTGATCCTGGCTCAGGACGAACGCTGGCGGCGCGCCTAACACATGCAAGTCGAACGGAGAAAGAAACAGCTTGCTGGATTTTTCTTAGTGGCGGACGGGTGAGTAACACGTGAGCAACCTGCCCCTCAGAGTGGAATAACGTTTGGAAACGAACGCTAATACCGCATAACACTTTTTGATGGCATCATCGGGAAGTCAAAGATTTATCGCTG
>JAZQXX010000191.1:0-3187 GCA_045633085.1 Negativibacillus sp.
TCGGGGCGCATCGCCATGGAGTTTGCCATGACTTCCAGGAAACGTCCGGTACCGGCAGAGCATTTATCGTTCATTACAAAGTCTTTTACCAGTCCGTTTTCGACACAGATAATTTTGGTGTCCTGTCCGCCGATGTCGATAACCAGCAGATTTTCGCTGTTCTGCAGATACATGGCGCCCTTTGCGTGGCAGCTGATTTCAGTAATGGTCTTATCCGCATAAGGAACAGCCACTCTACCGTAACCGGTTGCAACCACAGGATGTTTTTCTATATCAAATCCCTCATCAGCGAGAGCTTTTCTTACGGTTTCAGCGGTGTCAACGCTGCTCCAGCCGGTAGGGAGGAGCCAGGTTTTCACCAGGGTTTTCTGCTCGTCCAGCACCACAGTTTTGGTACAGGTAGAGCCGATATCAATACCAATGAAATACTTCATATTCTCTCCTATAGTAACAGCCCCAGCAATATGCTGAGGCTGTTTTCTTTAACAAAATCGGTTTCTGTTTGGCTGAATCTGGTTTTCCATTTCCACAATGGAGTGATGGACGGCCTGATGCTTTTCAATACACGTACGGACTGCTTCGATATGTTCTTCCTTTACAAGCAGAGACATACCACAGGATAATTCCCCCTGAATTGCCCGTGGAGTGGGAGCAATTCGGGCTTCCAGCCCCTCACCCTTCAGCAGACTTTGCAGAGCAAGTCCGTGAGTATAATTGGCAAACAGAATATAATAGCTTTTGACTGCCATATTAGCCCAGCATTTCGATGAAAGCTTCTACGCGGGTACGCAGCTGTTCTGCGTCAGCATCGGTGTAGTCGGTTTCGATACCCAGAACAGGAATGCCAGCTTCTTTCAGAGCTTTTTCTACAGTGTAGCCTTCTACATCGTAGGTGCTGCAGAATTTCAGGTTCACGTCGATTACGCCGTCAACATTGTATTCTTTGCACAGACGGATGATATCGTCGATACGGCCGGTGTTTGGAGTGAAGCAAGCGCAGTTATTTTTCATGTAGCGCTGTGCCAGTGCCATGTACTGAGCTTCCAGAGTAGGCAGGTTTTCAGCAACTTCGTGTTCGAAGTAACGGGTACCGGTGCACATTTCTTCACATACAACAGCGCCGCCGCTGGTTTCAATGATGTGGTGCAGTTTCCAGTTTGGAATTGCCATTGGAGTACCGGAAACCAGAATACGTTTGGTGCCTTCTTTGAATACGGAAACACCGTCAGCAATGCGTTTTTCCAGTTCGTCAGCCAGATTGTTGCACATCTGAGCGCAGCGTTTTGGATCATCGAAGAATGCGATCTGCATCATCAGCAGAGCATCTTTACCGGAGATAGGCAGTTTTGCTGCTTTACGAGCTTCGTAAACGCGAGCCAGAGCGCGGCGTTTTTCGTTGATGGTATGGATTGCTTCGTTGAGTGCTTCCACGGTGATTTCGTTGCCGGTGGTTTTCTCAACAACAGCTGCAAAGTCTTTGATTTCGTCTGCCCATTTCAGAATATCTTTTTCGCGTTTCATCTGTGGCAGGTCCATGATGTGCATTGGAACGTCCTGACCGAGGATTTCCCATGCTTTCTTTTTACCGTCGCAGGTGGTTTCACCAACGTACATATCAGCAATGCGGAAGAATGGGCAGGTTCTGTCCAGACGGGCGCCAACAGATGCTTTGATCAGCGGGCAGGTGCCTTTTGGAAGAACTTTTTCGCCGCCAGGTACCCAGAACTGGGAACCGCCGCAGAGACCGGTAACAATACCATTTGCTGCGATAATAACTTCATCCGGAACATAAACACAGAAGGTACCGAATACTTTCTGACCGTTTTTCTGTGCTTCGATCAGTTCGGAAGGACGGATACCATGAATTTCGGAAACAACAAAGTCCCAGAAGCCCATACCTTCCGGACGGTTTTCCTGAGAGAGGTAAACGTCGCCGAAAGCGGTTGGCAGTACCTGACAGAGTGCGTCATGAGTTTCCAGGTCCATATTCAGATTTTTCCACATTTCTACGTAATTGGACATAAAAAATTCCCCCTTAGTCGATATGAAGCGTCATTTTCTGACTATTTTCACTGTAACATATGCGAGATGTTTAATCCAATCAATATTTTCTTGCTATTTTTCGACTTCTATAGAGTTCATCTATTTCCTTGTCTGCTTCGCCTAAAAATGCCGTTGTATTTTGACAATTACTCAAGTTTTATTCTTCCCAGAGCTGTTTCTGCAGCGGATATGTACCGAAAATACGCGCCGCATCCATCAAGGCCTGCATATTTTCCGCCGGAGTATGCGCCGGCATCTGACAGCCGGAGGTCAGAACATAACCCTTTTCGGAATCGTGAGCCTTTCTGATACAATCCCTTGCAGAGCGGAGAACATCCTGCGGTGTTCCGTTTCGCATGACTTCCACCGGCGGAACGTTGCCCTGAATGCACATATGCGGGCCGAGGATTCGTTTCGCTTCTTCTATGTCCTCCACATTGTCCGGGCCGAAAGTGCCGATTCCGGTTTCAATGAGCAGTTCCCACAGCGGACGGCTTCCGCCGCAGATATGCAGACCGCAGCCTCTTCCCTGCTTCTTGATGAAATCCACGTTCTGCTTGAAGTACGGTAGAGAAAATTCTTTATACTGCTCCACACTGAGCAGAGAGGTGGAGCTGACCGGATCCGCAAAGCCGATTCCAACGCCCAGATCAATGAGGCGCTGAATGTAGCGGTTGTTGTTCTCCACGATAACTTCCATCAGCTGTTTGACTTTCTCCGGCTTTTTGATCATGCCGATCATCAGCTGTTCGGTACCCAGTACCATCGCTGCCACGGTGAATGGCCCGGTCACTGTACCGCCGACCGGTACCACATGACCCAGCTTCTGTTTCACCATGCGCAGACCTTCCAGAATGATTGGAAGTCTGCCGTCTTTATCCACATCGACCAACTTCGCCGCATCCACATTCCGCAGAGTCAGCGCCGGAGTTTTCAGCTGCGCAATATTGTTTGGAGAATATTTGATTTCGGAACCCATTGCCTCCGCCATACCGCGGAGCGTGGTGGAAAGTCCCACGCCGTCAGAACGGAAGTTCGCAAAGAGCCACTCCTCCAGCTGGCACATTTTTTCAGAAGAATGATAATACTCATCGATTGGAATTCCCAGCATCGGCGCCATGGTCTCGCCGGTATCCAGACAGCA
>JAZQXX010000192.1:0-4368 GCA_045633085.1 Negativibacillus sp.
AGCCCCCGCTGAAATGAGTCTGCTTTTCTTATGTAATCTTATTTTTTCGCTGGTTTTTTCAGGTATTTGTCGACTTTTTCTACGATGTTCTGAGGGATCTCACGTGGAACAGGGAATACCACAGAGTTTGCCAGACGTTCAGAGAAGGTCAGGATGAACTTGGTGGTTGCTTCCAGGTTTGGCCAATCGAGAGATTCGATAACATCGTGGCGGTTATGGATGTTTGCGCCGCCAGGTGCACCGAAGCGACAGAAGTTGATGCCAGGTACGCCATTGTCAGCGAATGGGATAGAGTCGGAAGAGTAGATGTCCTGTTTGGAAGTGATCGCAAAACCAACTTCTTTGGACAGGTAATCCACTGCTACGCGCAGGCTGTCATCAGAGGTACACAGAGCGATGTCTTTACCCAGAACAGGGCCTGCAACGTCTACGTTGATCATGAGAACTACATCTTTCAATTCTTCTTTATGGGTTGCTACATAAGCTTTGGAACCCAGCAGACCACGTTCTTCGGAGCCGTACCAGCAGAATTTCATGCTGCGTTTTGGCTGATTTTCTTTGAAGTAACGCATCAATTCCATGATGATCACAGAGCCTGCACCGTTGTCGTACACGCCGTGAGAGAATGGAACAGAGTCGTAGTGCGCACCGAATACGATGCAGCCAGCATCTGGATCAGAACCTTTGATTTCAGCGATCACGTTCTGAGAAGTTGCCAGACCTTCGTCCTGAATCAGGGTCAGAGTCACGGTTTCAGGATTTGCTTTTACCAGCTCATGAGCATCCATGGTTCTCATGTTAACGCCTGGGATTTTACCTTCTTTGATCGCCCAGTCACGGAGGTTACGGGTATCCAAATCGGTTTCTTCGCGTTTGTCTACGATATTGCCTTCAAAGGTAATGAATGCAGCTACACCGGCTTTCACCAGTTTTTTGTAGAGCTCGTCACCAACACGGCCGTTGACCATTACGATTTTACCTTTGGTGTTCAGCAGGTCTACTTCGGTTGCTTCCTGTACATAAGCAAATGGAGCAGTGATGCCTTCTTCCGGAGTAGAGCCGGACATACCGTAACCGGTCACTTCCCACTCTTTTCCGCAAGCCTGCAGGGATACTTTTTTGATATCCCAGCGGTCTACATCAAAGGATTCGATCACAGGTTCGGTGCCGATCGCTCTTGCTTCATCAGCCAAAATCTGCGCTGCCTGTTTTTCTTCTTCGGTGCCGCAAGTGCGGATGAAGTTGATTTTGTGCAGCAGGTCAAATTCGCGTTTACCACATACCATAGAGAATTCCTCCATTCATTTTGTATAATCTATATTGATTAATACGAACAGCAATAGAAATAAGTTTGATTCTGCGAAATAATCTGTTATTCGTCCAGTTTGAGAACAGCCATGAATGCTTCCTGTGGTACTTCAACAGTACCCAGCTGACGCATACGTTTCTTACCTTCCTTCTGTTTCTCCAGAAGTTTCTTTTTACGGGTGATATCACCGCCGTAACATTTCGCAAGTACGTCTTTACGGAATGCTTTTACAGTTTCACGGGCGATGATCTTGCCGCCGATCGCAGCCTGAACAGGAATTTCAAACATCTGACGTGGAATATGTTCCTTCAGTTTTTCGCACATACGGCGAGCACGTGGATATGCTTTGTCCGCATGAACGATGAAGGACAATGCGTCGATAACATCGCCGGAGAGCATGATATCCAGTTTCACCAGTTTGGATGGCTGGTAGCCGATGAACTCATAGTCGAAGGACGCATAGCCGCGGGTACGGGATTTCAGTGCATCGAAGAAGTCGTAGATGATTTCGTTCAATGGCAGTTCGTAATGCAGCTCTACGCGGTCGGTGTCCAGATATTTGGTGTCTTTATAGGTACCACGGCGTTCCTGACACAGTTCCATAATGGTACCGATGTAGGAAGCAGGGGTAAGGATATTGGCTTTTACATAAGGTTCTTCTGCGGAAACGATGGTTGCAGGGTCTGGATAGTTGGTTGGGTTGTCGATGTTCATGACAGTACCGTCTGCCAGCTCCAGTTTGTATACTACGGAAGGAGCAGTGGTGATCAAGTCCAAATTGAACTCACGTTCCAGACGTTCCTGAATGATCTCCATATGGAGCAGACCCAGGAAGCCGCAGCGGAAACCAAAGCCCAGTGCTTTGGAAGTTTCAGCTTCAAAGGACAGGGAAGCGTCGTTCAGCTGAAGTTTTTCCAGCGCATCACGCAGATCAGGATATTTCGCGCCGTCTGCAGGATATACACCAGAGAATACCATTGGGTTTACTTTGCGGTAACCAGGCAAAGCTTCTGCAGCAGGACGAGCTGCGTCGGTAACAGTATCACCCACGCGGGTATCTGCCACGTTTTTGATACTTGCAGTGATGTAACCAACTTCGCCAGCTCTCAGTTCTTTTGCTGGAACCATGTTGGTCGCACCCATATAGCCTACTTCAACAACGTTGAACTGTGCTCCGGTCGCCATCATGCGGATGGTCATGCCCTGTTTTACGGTACCTTCCATCATGCGGACATATACGATAACGCCTTTGTAGCTGTCGTAGTAAGAGTCAAAAATCAGTGCCTGCAGCGGAGCTTCCGGGTCACCGGATGGAGCAGGAATATCGGTAACGATGCGTTCCAGTACCTCTTCGATGTTCAGACCGGTTTTTGCAGAGATCTTTGGTGCATCCAGCGCAGGGATACCGATGATATCTTCGATTTCGTGAGCAACACGTTCAGGGTCAGCGGAAGGCAGGTCGATCTTGTTCAGAACAGGCACAACTTCCAGGTCGTGTTCTACTGCCAGATAGGTGTTTGCCAGGGTCTGTGCTTCGATGCCCTGAGATGCGTCAACGACCAGCAGAGCGCCTTCACAAGCCGCCAGAGAACGGGAAACTTCGTAGTTAAAGTCCACGTGACCTGGGGTATCGATGAGGTTGAAGGCATATTCTTCGCCGTCTTTTGCTTTGTAATTTACTTTTACTGCGCGAGCTTTGATTGTAATGCCGCGCTCACGTTCCAGCTCCATATTATCCAGAAGCTGGTCTTCCATCTCACGCAGGCTGATTGCGGAGGTTTTCTCCAGAATACGGTCAGCCAGTGTGGATTTACCGTGGTCAATATGAGCAATAATGGAAAAATTGCGGATATGATCCAGTTTATTCGACATATATATTCTCCTTGGGGATAAATTGACTTGTTAATGTCACTCTACCTTATATTGTACCATAAAATACAGGAAGAATGAAGAAGTTTTTCGCAGAAAAGCAAAAGAAAACACCCTCTTTTCAGAGGGTGTTTCAAATCTTCGTTTGAACCGCTTACAGTTCGATTTTGCCGTAGAGAGGAGTGCTCTCTGCGTTGGTTGGCAGAACGTCGGTTACTGGAGTGGTGTCCACTTCATTGTTGATCGGACGCTCTTTGTGTTCGAAGTTCTTTTTGCCGCCGCGGTCATTGCGGTTGCCTTTGCGGTATGGCTTGTCGCCGGAATTACGGCGTTCGCCACCTTTGCCGTCACGGTTGTAATTTCTCTTACCGCCGCGGTTGCCATCGCGATTTTCGCGAGGTTTTCTTGGGTTGGTGGAGCTAATCACAACTTTACGGTTTGGTTCTTCACCGATGGAAGAAGAAGTAGCGCCTTCCACAGTAGAAACAGTGGAGTGAATGATGCGGCGCTCGTATGGATTCATTGGTTCAAGAGTAATGCTGCGGCCGGTTTTAACAACGGTTTTAGCCAGACGACGTGCCAGACCTTCCAGAGTTTTTTCACGTTTCTCACGGAAATTGCCGCTGTCGATGGTTACGCGCAGGTAGTCACCTTCAATGCGGTTTACAACCAGACCGGTCAGGTACTGGATCGCGTCGATGGTTTCGCCGCGGCGACCGATCACGAAGCCCAGATCTTCGCCTTCCAGAGCGATGTTCAGGTTTTCGCCTTCTTTGGTTGCATTTACGGTGAAGTTTTCAACACCCATTGCGGTGAGAACTTCTTTGATGTAAGCAACAGCTGCTTCTTCTTTGCTGCTGTCTGCTTCAGAAGCAGCAGCAACAACTGCTGGAGCTGGAGCTGCAGCAACAGGAGCTTCTACGATTACTTCTTCTACGCGTTCTTCTTCAATGTAAACGCGAACTTTCGCCAGACGGCTGCCGATACCGAGGAAGCCTTTGCTTGGCTGTACGAGCACTTCGTTTTTAACGTTTTCGCCGTATTCGCCCAGTTCAGCGTAAGCTTTCTGCATTGCTTCCGCAACAGTTTTTGCTTCTTTAATGCTTTCTTTGATTACTACTTTCATAACCGATTTTCCTCCTATTACGATTACTCTAAGTCTTTATCGGTTACTTCAACGTAAACCTCGC
>JAZQXX010000193.1:0-5468 GCA_045633085.1 Negativibacillus sp.
ATCTGACCCGTCACAAAACCGGAGCTTCCGTATTGGCGCAGCACTTCGGCTGTAAAGTTACCGTTTGCGACGTGGGGGTCAATGCTGAGATTCGAGAGCCTGCTGTCCTCAATCGCAAAATCGCCTATGGTACGCAGAACATCGTCAATGGTCCGGCCATGAGCCGTGAACAGGCACTGACTGCCCTGCTGATTGGTGCGGAACTGGCACAGAACAGTTCTGCCGATGTTCTTGGTATTGGCGAAATGGGCATCGGAAACACCACCACTTCTTCCGCAGTTTTAGCGGTGCTTTTGGGTGTTTCTGTTGAGTCCGTCACCGGCCGAGGCGGAGGCATTACCGATGAAAGCTTTCTGAAAAAGAAGCAGGTCATTCAGCAGGCTATCGACTTGAATCAGCCCGATTCCACTGACCCTGTTGATGTACTTTCCAAAGTCGGCGGCTTCGACCTTGCCGCAATGTGCGGAGCCTTTTTAGGCGCTGCAGCAGCGAAAAAGCCGGTGGTCATCGACGGATTCATCTCGGCGGTGGCTGCACTTTGTGCCGCAAGACTTTGCCCGAATGTTTGCGGCTATCTGATTCCAAGCCATGCCTCTTATGAAATCGGCTATCAGCTGGCGATGGATGCCATGAAACTGCAACCGATTTTCCTGCTGAATATGCGCCTCGGTGAAGGCAGCGGCTGTCCGCTGGCATTCCAAGTCCTCGAAGCAGCCTGCGCTGTTATCAATAATATGGCGACCTTCGATGAAGCCGGAATCAACGATGATTATCTGGATGAAATTCGCCAAGGCGACGCCTTCTCTGTAACGGAGGTGAAGGCATGAAGCTGATTTTGGTTTCCGGCAGCAACGACAGCGGCAAAAGCCTCTTTGCGGAGGAACTCATCAGTCGCTTTGACGCAGCTCATTATTATATCGCAACAATGAAGCCTCAGACCGAGGACAACCATCGCCGCATCGAAAAGCATCGCAAGCAGCGGGAACATCTTCAGTGCAAAACCTTGGAGCTTCCCTATGAAGTCGCTTCTGCTCCTTTAACGCCAAACAGCGTGGTTTTGCTGGAGGATGTGAGCAATCTCCTCGCCAATGTTCTTTTTGAGAAAAAAGGCAGCGCCGCCGCTGTTTTGGAGGATATTCTGCAGTTGAAAGAACGCTGTCAGTGCCTTGTTGCGGTGACCATTTCCGGCTACTGCGAAGAGGATTATGACGGCGAAACCGCCGCATACATTCGTGAACTGAACAACATCAACCAACAGCTGTTTCTTGCTGCGGATACTGCCTACGAAATGGACAATCGTCAGCCGGTTTGTGTGAAAGGAGAAGACCATGCGCATTCTTGAACCCCTCTTTGTCGCTCTGTCGACCTACAGCCGAATCCCTGTTCCGCAGTTTCAGTGGAATGAGCGCAATATGAAGTATTCCATCTGCTTCTTCCCTGTTGTTGGCTTGTTCTGCTCTGCGGCACTGCTTCTGTGGAATCAGCTTTGTCTGCACCTTGGCATCAGCCCTGTTTTCTTTGCCGCAGCAGCAAGCTGTCTGCCTCTGCTCATCAGCGGCGGCATCCACATGGACGGCTATATGGATACCATGGATGCGCTGTCCTCTCATCAAAGCAAAGAACGCAAGCTGGAGATCATGAAAGACCCCAACTGCGGAGCTTTTGCGGTCATTTACTGCGCCATTTATCTGTTGTTGCAGATCGGCTTGTTCCATGAACTTTATCTGAAATCCGTCGTTTGCGTCTACGCACCTGTTTATGTTCTGTCGAGAGCACTGTCTGCTTTTTGCGCAGTAAACTTACCAAACGCACGGAAAAACGGCATGCTCTGTGCCTTCACACAGAACACCGACCGCAAAAAAGCCAGCTTCGCTGCCCTGCTGACGGCTGTTTTCACCTGTGTAGTGCTTCTGGTTCTTTCTGTGAAAATCGGTGCTTGTATTTCTGTGATGGCTGCGGCTGCTGTGCTGTTTTATAAGCGACTGACCATGAAAGAATTCGGCGGCGTCACCGGAGATACTTCCGGCTTCTTCCTGCAGCTTTGCGAGCTGCTTTGCCTGTTCGCTGCTTTGATCGGAGTGTGTCTGTAATGAAACAGATTCTGTTCATCCGCCACGGTTCCACCGCCGGAAATTTGGAAAAACGCTACATCGGCCGCACAGATGAACCTCTCTGCGAAGTGGGCATTCAGCAAGTGCTTTCCTTAAAAAAATGTGATTTCAAACCGGATGTTCTCTTTGTCAGTCCGATGCTGAGGACAAAACAGACAGCAGAGCTTCTTTTCCCCGAAATGGCTCCGCAAATCGTTGAAGATTTCCGCGAAACCGATTTTGGTCTGTTTGAAGGAAAAACTGCCAACGAACTGCAAGATTGTCCGGAATATCAAGCATGGCTGGACTCCCTTTGTCTTGCTCCTATTCCCGACGGTGAGGCTATCAGTGAGTTCAAGGTCCGCTGCTGTGAGGCTTTCTATGAAATCGTCCGCACTCTTCCGGAAGATTGTCAAGCTGCTTTCGTCGTTCACGGCGGTGTCATTATGGCGATCATGGAACGCTTTGATTCCCGACAGCTTTCTTTCTATGATTACCACATCAGCAACGGCAGCTTTTTGTCTGTTTGCTGGGAAAACGATATATTGCAATCATAACACAGCAAAAATCCCGTACGATCAACACTACGTCGATCATACGGGATTTTTTGTTGAAGAAAACGCAACCAAAACCTGTTGGAAGACTGCATAACTTACACTGATATGCTGAAATAAGGACAGCGGTTGGGATCTTTCAGTTCCGCCCACAACTGCAGCAGCAGCGGAAGCAAACAGTAGAATCCATACACAATGTAGAACACATAGCTCCAGCTTGTGATTGGGTTCAAAATAATTTCCGGGTTGATGTACATCATGGTCTGATCCAAAGAAATTGCCATAGCAACAGCAATCAGACAGCTGAACATCACAATGACCACAGAGCGGTCACGGTTGTCAAAACGGTAAATAGAAAAAGCGGTTCGTCCTTTCAGAGAATAGCCGCGGCTCTTCATGGAAGCTGCACTGTCCACCAAGCGTTCCAAGCTCCATGTGATGACAATGGACAAAACTCGCAGCAGATTCAAACCACGTCGGAACCAATTTCCCTGTCCGATTCCTCGGCCAAGAGCAGTTTGCGCTCGATTGACCCGCAGAAAGCAATCCACAAGCTGCGGAACTGCTCGAAGAAAAATGGAAAAGAACAGGGATAGTTTGGGCCAAATCTTACCCAACAGATACATCACTTTGTCGCTGGAAACGATTTTTACTGTACAGTAAAACCACATCAGTGCCGTGGAAAGATGAAAACCTTGAATCAATCCACCGCAGAGGGCTTCCAGTGTAATGGAGTTATCGACATAGTTCAAAGCCAATACGGTTACACCAAAGTGTGTGTAAGACGCATAGTACAGTGCATAAACAACGATCAAAATCAAGGCTGCAAAGTCCAAGAGCAACGCTTTCCATTTACCCAAATATGTACTGTACAGAAAAGCACACAAATAGGATACGAGCAAAAACACAGGCTGCGTAAACCAGAAAGAAAAGAGCAGAACCGAGGAAAAGAAAATGAAATTGATGGCAGGATGATAACTGTCAAACTTCAAGCTTATCCCTCCATCATGCCGTATTTGCTCTTGATGCGGTCCAGCTTTTCAAAAAGTGGCTGAGAACAAAGGTACAGGGTCAGCACGGTTGCCAGGGCATGGACTGCATTGACTGGAAGCCCTGTCATATAAACCGCCAGTGCGTTACCCATATTCATAGAACCAACTCCCATGAAGAACGTGGAGGTATCCAGCAGAGGCCCAACGATGAACAGGACGGCCACACCTCCGAAAATGCAGAGTTTCTTTCTGCTTTTGTCGATGATGTTAAGACGATAGAACAGACCTGCCAAAAAGCCTGCAACACCAAAGGCGAACATCTGCCACGGTGTCCATGGACCCTGTCCGAAAATCATGTTGGAAACCAGCATGGATAAGGCACCGGTCAAGAAACCTGCTTCTGCACCCAATGCCACACCTGTGATGATGATCAGACCTGCCATCGGTTTGAAGTGATCCAGCCAAATGAAGGCTGCACGGGATGCAACTACCAGCGCACACATCACCGCAATGGTCACAAGTTCCCTTGCCTGCGGAGCACGCTTCTCAAACATTACAAAGAACGGCAGCATACAGTACACGATGACCAACAAGCTTGTCACATAGTAGCTGCGGTCAAAATAATTCCATGCCAGCAGCAAGGTAACAGGAATCAAAATCAGCATGGTGATTGCGGTCAGCAGACCTCGGCTTAATTTAAATTCTTTTTGCATAATTCGATCACATCCTCCTGATTGACTGCGTTTTTGAACAAATGACGGCTCATTCGGTTGGCAACCGTGGTATAGAAACTGTTGCTGCTGAAGAAACGGTTTGGTGTATTGGTAGTAGTGATCCCGCCGTCAAAGAACATGGACACCTTGTCCGCAGTTTTTGCGCAGAATTCCACGTCGTGGGATACCATCAGCACCGTAACGCCCTGTTGACTGAGAGTCCGTAAAATGCCTGCAAATTTTTGCTTGAAGTTGTTGTCGATGGCTTTGGTCGGTTCGTCCAGAAGCAGGATTTTCGGTTCACAGAGAAGGACCTTCGCCAAAGCAGCTCGCTGCTGCTCACCGCCGGACAGATCATACGGATGAGAATCCATGAAATGTTCAATGCAGCACAGCTGAGCCACCGCATTGACCTTTTCGCTGACCTGTTCCTTCGTCAGTTTCTGTCCATCGAGCATTTCCTCCAGATCCTCGCGGACGGTTTTCTTCACAAACAGACACTTCGGATCCTGCGGAAGCATAGCAAGACAATGACGGAAGAGCTCATCGGATTTGTACTTCTTCGTTTCTTTTCCGAAGAGCTTCACCTTGCCGCGATATGGTTTGCAGATACCGCAAATGGCTTTCAGCGTTGTGGATTTGCCGGTACCGTTTCCGCCGACGATGGCATGAATATCGCCTTCTTTGAGCTTCAGATCAACACCTTTGAGAATATCCGGGCTTTCCTTTTCATAGCGGAACCAGACTTCTTTCAATTCAAGCACAGGTTTTTCCGGATCTTCGGCAGGCATTTCTGTGTCGATGCTGTCATGCTTGATATCCACGCCGTCAAACAGCTTACTGAGCCAGTTTCGACCTTCTCTCACTGTCAGCGGATACGGGAGATCTCCTCCCACCTGATAACGGATCTGCATGGTAGTCGGCAGAGTACAGATTAAATCGCTGCCTGCTTTGCTGAGGGATTCTCCGATGGTTCTCGGGCTGTCGCAGGCGATGATTTTTCCTTTTTCCATCAAAACCACGCGATCTGCCGCCGGGAATACATCTTCCAAGCGATGTTCTGTGATGATGACGGTGGTTCCAAGCTCCAGATTGATTTTTCGCACGGTGTTCAGCAGG
>JAZQXX010000194.1:0-7176 GCA_045633085.1 Negativibacillus sp.
ACCGATGTGTTTCCAGCAGCGGATACGGTTGCCGGCTACGATCTGGTAGCCCGGACAGGTGTAAGCGGAGTTTACAGTCGCCGCACCGGTATCCAAAGAAGCTGCAGCTGTGACCAGTTTGAAAACAGAACCCGGCTCATATGGGTCGGAGATACATTTGTTTCGCCACATGGTCTGCTGCTCCACCTGAAGCTGTGCAGCATATTCTTCTTCACTCAAACCGGTCAGTCGTTCTTCTGCTTTAGGGCTATCCACGACCATCGGTTCATTTGGGTTGAAGTCCGGTTTGGAGGACATCGCCAAAATCTCGCCGGTGTTTACGTTCATAACGATACCGGTGACCCATTTCTGTACGTCATGTTCCACCATAGCTATTTCCAGATGTTTTTCCAGGAACTGCTGAATGGTCGCGTCAATGGTCAGTACCAGAGAGTTACCGTCGGTACCTTCGTAGAGTTTCTGATATTCAAATGGCATATCGCCGCTCAAGCCGTTGCGTGCTGCCACCAAACGACCGGAAGTACCGCTAAGAACGGAGTTATAATAGGATTCCAAACCGTAAGCACCCTGGTTCATGTCGTTGACAAAGCCCAGCAAAGTGGAAGCCAGGTTATTGTAAGGATAATAACGCTTGGTGGTTTCCACCAGGGAAATGGTTTTTACGTCATTGTCCTGAATGAACTTCACCACTCGTTCGTAGGTGCTGCGGTCTACTCGTTTTTTCAGAACTTCGTAATAGCTGTTTTTGTTCTGCGCTTTGGTTTCGATGACTTCCGGGTCGATACCCAGAATCTCCGCAAGGCTCTCATCGTTCGGACCGCTGTTGGAGATCTCTTCCGGATCCAGCTCTTTCAGTTTTTCGCCGCGGGACAGCATACGGATCTGCTGCCAAGCAGTTTCTTCGTTTTTAGAGAGGTTCGCCGGTTCAAAAATAACATTCCATACTGTCGCACTCTGCGCCAGCATTTTCATGTTGGTATCGTAAATGGAACCGCGGTGAGGTTCGATCTCAATTTCTCGCAGCTGCTGTGTGATCGCCATAGTTTGATACTGTTCGCCGTCGATGATCTGAATACGGAACAGATTGGCGATCAGCAGAAACACGATCAGCACACAGACGATCAGTGATAAAATCCGGATCTTCAGCCGGTCTTTTTTATTGATGCCGTAGGACACGCTGTCTCCTCCTGACTTGATTTTCCTAATTATAAATGAAAATGGGAGCTAAGATGTTTTGTATTACCTCTTAACTCCCCTGTTCTTATTGTATTTTAGTTTGCCGCACTATATGCTCCATCCAGAATGGAGTTCCATACTTTTGCCAGAACACCGCTGCCTGCTTCTTCCGGGAGAGTCATGGTGTCGCCTTCGGAGAGATTCACATAGGTGATCTGATCATCGTTGAGTTTGGTCATGCCCAAATCGCGGGTGATGATGGTTTCGATATTTGCCAATGCCACGGAGCTTTCCAGCTCGGTGGAAAGCATACGGTACTCGTTTTCCAGCTGTGCCAGCTGATTGGTTTTTTCGCTCACTTCGTTGGTCAACTCAGTAATTGCGATCTGATTGAACAAAATGGAGATGATGCCTACAAAGAATACAGAAACATAAACCATGGTTTTCACCATAAAGTTGCGGTTCTGCGCTTTCTCCAGTTTTTTGTTGCGGATCACTTTGAACTGAGGCTCAGTGCGCTGTTTTTTATTTTCAAAGAGTTCAAATTTATATGCGCTGCTGTCGTTATAAGTCGCCATACTCTTTCGCCGCCCTTACAGTGATTTCTACTAGTCCATGATTTTTTCCAGCACACGAAGCTTGGAGCTTCTGCTGCGGTTATTGCGTTCCAACTCTTCTTTGGAAGGCTCGATCGGTTTTCTGCTGATGAGTTTTGCCCTTGGTTTCTTACCGCAAACGCAGATCGGAAACTCCGGTGGGCAGGTACAGCCTTTGGTAAACTCTGCAAACATCTGCTTGGTGATGCGGTCTTCCAGTGAGTGGAAGGTGATGATGCAGAAGCGTCCATCTTTCGCAAGACGGTCAAAGCTGTCGGAAATGCACTGGCGAAGAACGCCAAGCTCATTGTTTACTTCAATACGGATCGCCTGGAAGGCACGTTTTGCCGGATGACCGCCTTCACGTCTTGCCGCCGCAGGGATCGCTTTTTTGATGATCTCTACCAGTTGTCCGGTGGTTTCGATCGGTGCTTCCTCTCGCTCTTTCACGATGAACCAAGCGATTTTGGAAGCAAATTTTTCTTCGGAGTAATCACGGAGGATTCGGGTCAAATCTTCCTGAGAATAACCGTTGACAACGTCATATGCGCTGAGTCCTTCCTGACTCATACGCATATCCAGCTTCGCTTCCGCATGATAAGAGAAGCCGCGTTCTGCGGTATCCAGCTGATGGGAAGAAACGCCCAAGTCCAGCAGGATGCCGTCTACTTTATCGATACCGAGATTGTCAAGAATAACAGGAATATCCTTGAAGTCGCCGCGAACGACCTGCGCACATGGATATGGGCTAAGGCGTTCGGTTGCGGTTTTGATCGCATCCGGGTCTTTGTCGATGGCGATGAGACGACCGGTGGTCAGACGTTTCGCGATCTCGCGGGAATGACCTGCGCCGCCTGCAGTACCGTCCACATAAATGCCGTCCGGTTTGATATTGAGGTTGTCAATGCACTCCTGCAGCAACACGGAAACGTGCTCAAATTCCATCGTTTTTCCCTTCTTTCTCATACAATCATTATATCAAATTTTTGGCTTAATTACAAGCTTTTTCGCGATTTTTCGCCATTATTTTCGACTTAGAAATCGAGGTCACTCATATCTTCTTCGATGAGTTCCGCCGTCATTTCAGAAACGGTTTCTTCCCACTTCGCACGATCCCAAATTTCAGCGCGGTCGCCGACGCCGATGACCACGATGTCTTTGCTAAGCTGTGCGTAATCACGAAGATTCTGTGGCAGGAGGATACGTCCCTGCTTGTCCGGCTCAGCCAAAAATGCACCGGAGAACAGGAAGCGCTGAAGACGTTTTGCCTTAGCGATCGGGAGTTTGTTCACCTTTTCGGAGAGTTTGTCCCATTCCTCCATGGAGTAAACGGCCAGACAGTCGTCGCCCAGACCTTTGCTGACCATAAATTGGTCGCCGAGGATCTCGCGGAGTTTAGCGGAGAAGTTAAAACGGCCTTTTGCGTCAAGGCTGTGCTGATATTCACCTGTCAGCTGCATAACTCCACCACCCATCTGTGTGCCGTATTTCTGGTGGAAATCAAGGTAAATTTCACCCCAATTAACCACTTTTCACCCTATGCAATAAATTATACCTTCTCCCCTACAAAATTGCAAGCCTTTATCGTTCGATTTGCACGATTATTTCAGTCTTTCTTTCCGAAATTTTTCTGCATTTCTCGTTATTTTTGCAGAAGATTTCGTAATTTCCCCGGAAATAAACCACAAAACGAAAAAATCCCCGCCAGTTTCCCCAGCGGTGATGGATTTTCTTTCTTATTTTGTGTATTCCTCACGCAAAATGCTGTAAACTGCCGCATCGCAGATGCCCTGATTGTTGCGGTCGGCGCAGCGAAGTGTACCTTCGTAGGTCAAGCCACATTTGCGCATGACTGCTCCGGAAGCAGGATTGTTTGGGTCATGGCGTGCAGAAATGCGCTGTACTCCCACCTCTTCAAAACAGAAAGCAATAACAGCTTGGAAGGCTTCGCTGACGATGCCCTGTCCCCACCAATTTCTGCCGATGCAGTAGCCAACCTCCACCGCGTCGATGTCCTCATCCATACGAACGAGTGAGATGGAACCGATGGGTTCATTCCGCTCTTTCAGCACGATGGCCCACTGGTAGTAGTCAGCTTTCTCGCTGCTTTCAACCCAAGAGCTGTTGATTTTACGGCTGACTTCCACCGATGGATGGGTCGGCCAGGTGAGGAACTTGGTCACTTCCGGGTCGGAAGCCCAGTTTTTATACATGAAATCGCCGTCGCCATCTTCGAATTTCCGCAAGAGCAAGCGGGAAGTTTCCAGTGTTTTGGCACCTTGATGTTTCATTTATTTCACCAGACTTTCGTATAATTCTTTTGCGTCGTCCAGCTGCTGCACTCTTTCTCTCATGCCCTCTTCAGACAGCTTCTGCGCCAGCTCCATAAGAGCAGCAATATGGCTGTTGGCAGTCAGTGCTGCCAGCAGAAAGACCAGCTTCACCGGGTCATTGTCTTTGTGACCGAAATTCACAGGGGTATCCAGAGAAACTACGCTGATAGCTTCTTCTTTCACATCGTCACCCGGACGGGTATGAGCCAAAGCAATGCCTTTGGTCAGCACCATGTATGGGCCTTCGGTCGCAACCGTATCAACACAGCGCTGGATGTAGCTTTCTTCGATGGCTCCGTTTTCCAGCAGGAGAGCACCGGCTGCACGAATCGCCTGTTCCCAATTTTCTGCTTTTACTGTGCATTTTACCGCATTTTCCTTGATATATTTCGCAAGATTTGCCATAAGCTCATCTCCCTTTCTTCTTCTTGCTTCTATCATAGTATAGCGCCTTAGGATTTGCAAGGCTTTTTTCATACGGAAACTTCATCGACAAAATCTATAGTTTTTGCACAAAAGATTGAAATTATCCATCGTTGATTTTGTCGTATTTTCATTGACATTTTTGTGCTGTATGTTAGCATTAATATGTAAATTTGAGTCCGAAAATTTTTTATGGAAAGGCAGGTTTCCTCTATGGAACTGATCAAATCTCTCCCTGATATTTACGACGAATTCAGCGAACAGCGCCGCAATTCCTTTATGGCTGCGTTCGAGATCAAAGAGAAAAATATCCCATTCGTAGGCACTTTCTGCTGCTACACTCCAAACGAGATCATCATGGCAGCTGGTGCTGTTCCGGTAAGCCTTTGCTCCACCTCCGACGAAACCATTCCTGACGCTGAGCAGGATCTTCCTCGAAACCTCTGCCCACTGGTAAAATCCAGCTACGGCTTCGCAAAAACCCAGAAATGTCCTTACTTCTACTTCGCTGACTTGATCATCGGCGAAACCACCTGCGACGGTAAAAAGAAAATGTACGAAATGCTGGCAGATTTGAAAGATGTTTACTGCATGGAACTGCCAAACCGTCAGTCCCTCATGGGCCGCAAACTGTGGAGAGAAGAAGTTGTTGCTCTGAAAGATAAACTGGAAGAAAAATTCGGCGTGGAAATCACTGAAGAAAAAGTTCGTGAACAGGTTCGTATCATGAACAAAAACCGCCTGACCCTCCGTCGCTTCTACGAACTGATGAAACTGGATCCACCTCCAATGGCTGGTTTCGATCTGTACAGCGTTCTGTACGGTTCCAACTTCAAATTCAACCGTCTGGAAGCGATCAAAGAAGTGACCGCACTCACCGACCGTATTGAAAAAGAATACGAAGAAGGTAATCGCCCAATTCCAAAACGTCCAAGAATCCTCGTTACCGGCTGCCCAATCGGCGGTGCTGCAATGAAGGTTGTTAAAGCCATCGAAGACAACGGCGGCAACGTTGTTTGCTACGAAAACTGCGGCGGTGCAAAATCCGTTGACGAACTGATCAATGAAGAGGCCGAGGATATCTACCAGGCAATCGCTGACCGCTACCTGAATCTGGGCTGCTCCGTTATGACCCCAGACCAGAACCGCTTCAACCTGATGGAACGTCTGCTGGAAGAATATAAGATCGACGCTGTTGTTGAAGTGATCCTTCAGGCTTGCCATACTTATAACGTAGAATCCTACGGCATCAAGAAATTCGTCAACGACCACGGTCTGCCATACATGTCCGTGGAAACTGACTACTCCACTTCCGACGTTGGTCAGCTGAACACTCGCTGCGCTGCCTTCATCGAAATGCTCTAATCCTTAGAAAGGTTGAATCCTTATGTTAACTTTAGGCATTGACTCCGGCTCCACCACCACCAAAGGTGTCCTCTTTGACGGTGAAAAAGTCGTGAAAACTTTGATCGTTCCGACCTCCTCTACTCCAAGAGTGAGCATTAATGAAGTGTACGACCAGCTCTACTGCGACGAAGTGGTTTACACTGTTGCAACCGGCTACGGCCGTGAACTGCTGGAACGTGCAGACAAAAAGGTCACCGAGATCACCTGTCATGCGCAGGGTGCTGCATTCCTTGACCCATCGGTTCGTGCCATCGTGGACATCGGCGGTCAGGACAGCAAAGCCATCCTTCTTGACAACGGTCTGAACGTGGTGGACTTCCTGATGAACGACAAATGTGCTGCAGGTACCGGCCGCTTTATCGAAGTTATGATGCGTATTCTGGGTGAAGATCTGCAGAACATCGACCAATTCGTTGTGGGCAAAACCCCTGCAAACATCACCAGTATGTGCACTGTATTTGCCGAATCCGAAATCGTCAGTCTCCTTGCAGAAGGTGCTGACAAAGGCGACATCGCACTGGGTATCATCAACTCCATCTGCCGCCGTACTTCCTTCTTCGCAAAACGTCTGAACCTCCACGGAAGCATTTTCTTCAGCGGCGGTTTGGCAAAATTCGAAAGCTTCCGCAAAGCATTGGAAGGCTACGTTGGCTTGCCTGTTGTGACCAACCCAATGTCCCAGTATGCCGGTGCCATCGGCGCAGCTGTGATTGGCTGGAAAAAAGCAGCAAAATAGTTTGTAATTAATCTCCTTATTTCTTTCATCAGACAGCTCGCAAGTTTCGGCTTGCGGGCTGTTTGATTTGTGGGCTATTTTCCACCCAAAATACATGTGGAAAACTTTAACTGCCGCTTAGCTGTATGAAATGCCCTGCCCTGTCCATACTTTTGGTGCAAAACCAAAAGATGGGATGTGGCTTTCATGCATTTCAATAAAGTAGAAATCTGCGGCGTAGATACCGGGAAACTCCCTGTCCTCACTGAAGAACAGAAAACCAAGCTGCTGCATCGCTGCAAAGAAGGTGATGATCTTGCCAGACAGGAAATGATCAACGGAAATCTGCGGCTGGTTCTCAGCGTTATACAGAAATTCACCAACCGCGGCGAAAATCTGGACGACCTCTTTCAGGTGGGCTGTATCGGACTGATCAAAGCCATCGACAACTTCGACCCCAATCAGAATGTCCGCTTCTCCACCTACGGAGTTCCCATGATCATCGGCGAAATCCGGCGCTACCTGC
>JAZQXX010000195.1:0-1654 GCA_045633085.1 Negativibacillus sp.
TGCTTGCTCCGTGGAGTCCGTTTGGCACCCTGCAAAAGAGCTGCTCCCCTTCCTGCTCAAAGACCACACCCATCTTTTCTAAGGAAGAAAGGTGCAGATCGATGGGACGGGGTCCCAGCTCACAGCCACCGGGAAAGGTCAGCTGTGCCTGTTGGAATTTGGACAGCATTGCTCCGAGAAATACAATGGACGAGCGCATTTCCCGCATAAGATGGTCCGGGATACTGTAAGTACCGCTTCCATCGGAAGAAATCAGCAGCGCCGAATCTTGCCGTGAAGTCCTGCAGCCTAAATGGTCGAGAATACGGCAGGCTGCTTCCACATCAGAAAGCTGGGGACAGTTGTGCAATTCACAGCCGTCGTCACAAAGGAGAGCTGCTGCCAAAATCGGCAGTGCTGCATTTTTTGCACCATGTACCCGAAGGCTTCCCTCCAGTTTCTTACCGCCCTGTATCCAATATCGTTCCATTTTCACCTTAAGTCACGCATCCTTTCTTCGCAGAAATTCTGTCTGTCAACGACATTTCTACCAATATACTATGCGATAACTGCAAAAGTGGTGAAAATGGGCTGTTTTCTATTTTTTCAGCATGGTCATGATTTCACGGTAAATGTTCTCGTTAGCGTCAAGGATCGCCATGCTGCGGGCGTTTTTACCCAGTTCCTTCAGACGCTGAGGGTCGCTGCACAGTTCTTCTACTGTTGCGCACAGTTTCTCACCGCTGAGGTCTTTCTCTTCAATGACGATGGCAGCGTTGTTGTTTGCCAGCACCATCGCGTTGTGATACTGATGATTCTCCGCAACATTCGGAGATGGAATCAAGATGGATGCTCTGCCTGCTGCCTGCAGCTCGGAAAGCGTCAATGCACCGGAACGGCTGATCATCAAGTCAGCTGCCGCAAGACAGTCGTCCATGTCGTTGATGTATTCGCGGATATCTGCGCGAGGCAGTTCATTGACATCAAGACCGCGGTCTTTCAGCAAACCTGGGAATACATCCACGCCGTACATACCTGTTGCATGGATGTGACGGACTTTTGGCTGAGTCTGTTCCCAAACCAGCAAATCAGCGATGGCTTCGTTGAGGCGGCGTGCACCCTGGCTTCCGCCGAAGGAAAGGATGCAGATCTCGTCATCGGCAAAGCCAAACTTCGCTCTTGCCTTAGCTCGGTCAGCGAAGATAATGCTTTCGCGGACAGGATTGCCGCTGATTCCGTACTCGCAGGTATCCGGCAGGAATTTCTTTGCCTCCGGCACTGCCAGCAAGATCTTATCCACATAACGTGCCAGCAGTTTGGTGGTCACGCCTGGAAAAGCATTGGATTCGTGGGACAGGGTTTTGATGCCCAATTTTGCCGCTTTGCGCAAGATCGGGCCGCTGACATAACCGCCGGTGCCCACCACGATGTCCGGGTTGAAGGCCTTGATCAGCTTTTCCGCACGGGATGAAGCGGTGGTCAGATAGTACACGGAAGAAATGTTGTATTTGATGTTGCGCCAGTTCAATTTGCGCTGAATACCTTTAATAATGATAGGAGCAAAATCAAAACCGGCTTTTGTCACCAGTTTTGCTTCCATTCCCTGCGGATTGCCAGCAAACTGAATGATCGCTTCTGGATGTCGTTCTCTAATGTAGGATGCTACGGCGATGAC
>JAZQXX010000196.1:0-5377 GCA_045633085.1 Negativibacillus sp.
GCGGCATGTTTTCTTCATCCACGTTTTCCAGCCATACGATCACTTCTTCGTCGGACAGTTCCTCGCCGTAGTATGGAACAGTCAGTACAGTGCTGCTGTAGTTCTGCAGTTCGCTGACGGTGACAGCATCGCTGTGGTCAGCGATCATGCCATCTTCCAGTAGCGGAAGCTCTGCTTGTTCCGGGAAGTACCACAGTGCTTTACTGTCATCGCCGCTGAGGGTCACATCCTCACCGCCGATGTTCAGTACCACAGCACCCGGCAGATCTTCGTTCTCTCCATGATCCCACAGCACAGCCACATCCAACGTAACGGCATATTCCATCTCCTGAGTCAGAGTCAGCTTCGCTGCAGATTCAGAACATTCTGCTATCAATTTATAGTAGTCACTGCTAAAATTCAGCACTTCGACAGAGTAACTGATGGTACCCTGTTCATCGTTTTTCGGCAGTTCCTGCCAAGTATAGGCCCAGTTGTTGAGCAGGGATAAAGTTACTGGATCCTGCAGAGGCTGACCGTTTGCCAGCAGCTGCACTGTAAGGTTTGGTCGAAGGAACCAGGAGCCTTCTTCGTCCAGCCATTCTGAAGTTACTGCATAGGATACAATCTCCAGCGGTACTTCCTCAGAGGTTTTGCTGTAAGTCAGCGTTGCACTTGCTTGAGGTTTCCAGTTTTCTTCTACCTGAGTCCAATTGAAATCCAACAGGAAATCCTGTACCACTGGACCGTCAAAGCCATCCACAGCTTCTGCTGTCACATCATAATCAATGACCTGTGGGAACTGGCTTTCTGCGTCCAATTTTACATCCAAGTTACCCTGGAACAGCGGCACCAAAACACTGCCGCTCCACAGATTTTCTGCGGTCAAGGTCAGTGGATAGCTGTTGACACCGTCACTGATGACAGCCTCCACCTTCTCCGGCAAATCCGCACTTCCTTCCGGCCAAACAGCGTTGACCTTCAGCTCCCCTTGGATTTGTGCAAAATCCACCTGTTCCAGTTTTTTATAGCTATCGTAAAGCTCGCCTAATTTTAACTTCAATTGTGCTTCCAGTTGTTCCTGTTCCGTTGGCAGGAGTTTCACTGCTTTAAGTTGTTCTTCCGCTTTATTTGCAACCTGCTCCATTTCCTCGCGACTCGGCGGAGTCCAATTTCCCAGCCAATCACTGAAACTAAATGCAGCAGTTTCCAACGGAAGCATCGTCACGATCATCGCTGCGGCTACCGCAGCAGAAAGCCATCGTTTCTTTCGTTCTTTCATTCTTCTTCCTCCCATCTATGCTGAATGTGGAAAATCGTGCAGACTTCTCCCAGTATGATTTCATTATACGATGGCAAGCCGATGATTTCAACAGAGTTTTCCGGATTGTAACCGAATTTTCCCCAATTATTCAACTTTTATCAGATTTTATCCACCGTTGCGAGGCAAGTTTTCCCCATCACAACATAAAAAAGAACCGCCCGATTTGGGCGGTTCTTGCAGAAACCTATTTCTTTTTCTTGATGATGACTGCACATCTGCTTGGCAGATAGATCTTGAAGCCGATGCGTCCATCTTCGTGTTTGTGAGAAATATAAACTTTTTCTTTATCGATACGACCCTGACCGCCGAAGTTTGCATCATCGGAGGACAGCTGTACTACATAGTCGCCGCTTTCACCCATTGGTACGAAGCATTCGGTGTAGCTTTCGCTTGGGTGGAAGTTGAAAACGAAGGTGTTTGTACCGCGCTGATATGCCATCACTTTGCGAGAATGGTCGATATCCAGCATTTTGATTTTGCCGCTGAAAAGACGGTTCTTTCTTGCCATCTCGATCATTGCCATTTCAAAGTTGTTGAGGAATTCATAACGCAGGTAGCCGTTTTCTGCCAGACTCCACTGACGGCGGCAGTAGTGATAGCTCCAGCCGTTGCCTTCTCGTGGGAAGTCGATCCATTCCGGATGACCGAACTCGTTGCCCATGAAGGTCAGGTAGCCTTCGCCACCGATGGACATGGTCAGCAGACGCAGCAGTTTATGGAGTGCTACACCGCGGTCGATTACAACGCTTGGATAAGCGCGATCCATGGAGGTGTACATTTCGCTGTCGCAGAGGCGGAACATGATGGTCTTATCGCCAACCAAAGCCTGGTCATGGGATTCCACATAGCCGATCACTTTTTCATGTGGACGGCGGCTGGTCAGTTCAGCCCAGATTTTACCCAGATCCCAATCTTCGTCGCGCTGTTCTTTCAGCAGTTTGATCCACAGGTCAGGAACACCCATGGACAGACGGTAATCGAAGCCGATACCGCCATCTTCGATTGGCAGACACATACCAGGCATTGCGGACATATCTTCTGCAATGAGGATCGCGTTTGGATTCACCTGTTTTGCCAGCTCAGCTGCCAGCTGCAGGTAAGTCACTGCTTCGGTGTCGGTATTCAGGGAGAAGTAGCTTTCGTTGCTGCCGAAGTTACCGCCCAAACCGTGGTTATGGTACAGCATGGAGGTCACACCATCGAAGCGGAAACCGTCGAAGTGGTATTCTTCCTGCCAGAATTTCAGGTTGGACAGCAGGAAGTGGAGAACTTCTTTCTTGTTGTAGTCGAAGCATTTGGTACCCCAAGCAGGATGATTGCCTTTTGCTCCGTCATGGAAGTACTGATAGGAAGTGCCATCGAATTCATTCAGACCTTCACGAGAGTTTGGTGCACAGTGGGAATGAACCACGTCAAGCAGTACTGCGATGCCCATATCGTGAGCGGTGTTGATCAAATCTTTCAGCTCATCCGGAGTACCGAAACGGGAAGAAGCTGCAAAGAAGTTGCAGACCTGATAGCCGAAGGAAGCATAGTAAGGATGTTCCATGATCGCCATGATTTGAATGGTGTTGTAGCCCAGTTTTTTGATGCGTGGCAGCACATTTTCTTTAAACTGAGTGTAAGTACCGATGGATGGCTCTTCCTGTGCCATACCGATGTGGCATTCGTAAATGTAGAGGTTCTTCATTGGAGAGAAGGAACCGTCAGTCCATTTGAATTTTTTCTTTGGTGCGTGGATCACAGCGGTCCACTGAATGCTGTCTTTTTCCTGCACCACATATTTTGCATAAGCTGGGATACGGTCCAGATCGATGCCGTTTTTCACAACGATCGCCATCACACGCTGACCGTCTTTCAGCGCATCTTTACCAGGCAGGAAAACTTCCCAATTGCCATTTTCTTTCTTTTCCAGCGGACAGGAACGGCGATCCCAGTTGTTGAAGTCACCGCAGAGGTACATTTCATCTGCACCCGGTGCCCATTCACGGTAGTACCAGCCATCTTTTACCTGATGGAAACCGTAATACAGGTGGCCATTAGCAAAATCTTTCAGCTGCTGACCCTCTGTAAGAAGGTTTTTCTTCACTCTTTCGTAGTTGTCCATACGCAGCTGGATGTCGGCTTCAACAGACTTAAACTGCGGATTATCCTGAATAATTTTCCACTTGGAAGGAGCTTCTTTTACTTCCTTCACTTTTTTAGCTTTGGTGGTTTTTTCAGCCATATTCTCAACCCTTTCTCTACGGCACAATATTCTTCCCTCTATTTAAAAACAAAATCTTCTAACTATAATCATACACTTTTTCACTCTCTTGGTCAAGTTTTCCTATACAAAGGCCCATTTTCCGATTATAATGGAAACTGAGAAAAGGAGATGATCCGATGAAAAGTTATCGCATCTATCAAATCGACGCGTTCACCACGGAACGCTTCCGAGGCAACCCTGCCGGCGTTGTTCCCAATGCTGACGGCCTGACCGAAGCGCAGATGCAGCAGATCGCAAGAGAGCTGAATAACTCCGAAACTGCCTTCATTCACAGCGGCGACGAAGACTGCGACGTCCATGTTCGCTTCTTTACCCCGACCCGTGAGGTTCCGATCTGCGGACACGCTACCGTTTCCGCACACTATACCCGTGCTTTGGAACTGGCTATCAGCAAACCAACCACCGTCCTGCAGAAAACCGGTGCCGGTATTCTTCCGGTAGATATTCTCCCACTGAATGACGGTGACTACGAGGTTCGCATGACCCAAGGTGCCATCTCTGTGGAACCTGTGGACTGTAAGGAACGCCTCTGCCAAGCTCTCGGTATCTCCACCGACGACCTGCGTGAAGATTGCCCTATTGCCATTGCTTCCACCGGTCACTCCAAAGTCATGGTGGGCATCAAAGACCGTTCTCTTCTCCACGCTTTGAACCCGAATATGCAGCAGCTCAACGACCTTTCTGCTGACATCGGCTGCAACGGCTACTATGTCTTTACCCTCTCTCCGGAGGAAGACATCCTCGTCCACGGCAGAATGTTTGCTCCTGCCATCGGCATCAGCGAAGACCCGGTCACCGGTAATGCCAACGGACCTCTCGGTGCTTATCTCTGCCACTACGGACTCATCGACAACAGCGGCACTTCCGCCGATTTCACTGCTATGCAGGGCGAAGCCATGGGTCGTGCCGGACAGATGAACGTCCATGTTGAACTGGAAAACAAACAGCCTGTGAAGGTACAAATCAGCGGTCGCGCTGTGGTTGCCTTCCAGACCAGTATTGATTTATAGAAAGGAACATTCCTATGAAACAGATTTACTTTAACGGACAGATTTATACCGGTTCTCTCGACCTTGATGAAGCTTTTGCTGTGGAAAACGGCCGCTTCACCTTCGTTGGCAGCAGTGAAGAAGCAAAAAAACTGGCAGTTGACGGCGACGAACTCATCGACCTGCAGGGTCAGTTCGTATGTCCTGGCTTCAACGACAGCCATATGCATCTGCTGAACTACGGCAACGTGCTGTCCATCGCACCGCTGGCACAGCACACATCTTCCATCGAGGACTTGCTGGACTGCATGAAAAACTTCCTTGCGGAACATCCGGTGGAAGAAGGCGGCTGGCTCCGCGGACGCGGCTGGAATCAGGACTACTTCAGCGGTGAAAAAATCATGCCGACCCGCTGGGATTTGGACAAAGTTTCCACCGATATTCCTGTTTTAGCTACCCGTGCCTGCGGTCACTGTCTGGTTGTTAACAGCAAAGCACTGGAACTTCTCGGTGTCACCGCTGACACCCCATCTCCAGACGGCGGTCTGATCGAAAAAGACGAAAACGGTCAGCCTAACGGCCGCTTCTACGACAACGCCATGGACCCTGTTTACGATGCAGTACCAGCTCCAAGCAAAGAACAGGTAAAAAATATGCTTCGCCTGTCCTGCAAAGCACTGAACTCCTACGGCGTTACTTCCTCTCAGACAGACGACTATTCCAGCATCCGTACCATTCCATGGCAGCTGATCAACGAAGCTTACCATGAGCTGGAACGTGACGGTGAACTGACTGTCCGTGTCTGCGAACAGAGCA